>DASYFD010000027.1:0-2509 GCA_036498625.1 Xanthobacteraceae bacterium
TAATTGACCGTGGCTTGCGATGCCGGCGCCGGCGCGTCGAGATCGTGTTCGAGATCTGCAAGAGCTGAGACGCTGGATCATCCGAACAGCCAGGACGTGGGATTGGCGATCGGCCTGTGCTCGGTCACCAGCAGGATGCCCTTGACGATGCGGACCAGCGACCAGATGAACCACCAACCGAGAATCGGGAAGCCGATCAGCAGCACGCACAGCGGAATGCCGATCGCGAGGTACAGCAATCCGATCCAGAAGGTCCTGATCTGAAACCGGTAATGCGACCGCAGCACCGGGTCGCTATCGTCGACCTTCACGTGCGCGATGATGACGCCGATCAGCGCCGAAATCCCGGTGAAATAACCCAGGCAGTAAAGCAGGTAGACAATGACCGCTAGGGCATTGTCCGAGACGACGGGGCGCTGGGTTTCGTAAGGAACCGACATGGCGGCCTCCATTGCCCCGACGATCGTCGGGGCGCTGCGAACGCCCGTTGGTCGCTTCTTCCATACCCGAGGTTCAACAATGCGGATATCTGCCCGTCTGATCCGAGCCTTCCGATCTATGAGCAGACGACCCAATTGTGCCCGGCCGCGCGAGATGCGCGGCACAAGCCCGCGCATGACAATTTCACTTAACGGGCCGGATCAGCCGGCTTGGTCGGTCCGCGACGGGTCGGCATCCGCACCGGCGGCGGGATCGGGCGCGGCTTTCGGCCCGCCCTTGGCGACCGCGACCAGCGCGGGGCGCAGCATGCGGTCGCCGATCATGTAGCCGGCCTGCACCACCTGGGCCACGGTCCCGGCCGGCAGCGCGGAATCCTGCACCTCGTACATGGCCTGATGCAGGTTGGGATCGAATTTCTCGCGCGGCTCGGGCTGGAACTTCCGCACCCCGTGCTTCTCCAGCACCTTCGAGAGCTCCCGCTCGGTCAGCTCGACGCCGTCGAGCAGAGCCTTGACCCCGGCGTCCTCCCGCTCCTTGAGCTCGGCGCGCACCGTCTGCAGGGCGCGCGCCATATTGTCGGCGATCGCCAGAATGTCGCGCGCCAGCGACGAGACCCCGTAGGCCCGGCTCTCGGCGACCTCCCGCTCGGTGCGGCGGCGCAAATTCTCCATCTCGGCGAGGGTGCGCAACAGCCGATCCTTGAGCTCGGCGGCCTCGTTGGCGAGCTGCTCGATCAGCGCCGCCGCGGCGGACACGCCGCCGTCGAGGGGCGCCGGGTCGGCACCGGTGGGCTCGGTCGTGTCGGGCTCGGCCTCGGCGTCGGCGCGGCGCGTGTCCGTCATCATGTTGGTTCCGTTCTGCAATTCAATTCGGCTGGCCCGCATATCAGGGCTTAAGCCGGAAAAATCAAGGCGGCGAGGCTTATTCCTGCCGCCACGCTTGGATCGAACCCTCAGCCTCCGACCAGCTTGCTCACCACCTTGGCGGTGTAGTCCACCAGCGGGATGACGCGGGCATAGTTGAGCCGGGTCGGGCCGATCACCCCGATCACCCCGATGATGCGGCCGGCGCCGTCCCGATAGGGCGCCACGATGGTGGAGGAACCCGACAGCGAGAACAGCTTGTTCTCGGAGCCGATGAAGATGCGGGCGCCCTCGGCCCGCTCGGCCCGGCCCAGCATGTCGATGACGCCGCGCTTGGTCTCGAGCTCGTCGAACAGGAGCCGCACCCGCTCGAGATCCTCGAGCGCGCGCAGGTCGTCGAGCAGATTGGCATGACCGCGCACGATCAGCTTGCGGTCATCGCTCTCGCCGCCCGACCAGCTCGCCAGCCCCGCCGCCACCACCTTCTGGGTCAATTGATCGAGCGCGGCCTTGCCGGCTTCGATCGCCTTCTCGAGCTCGGCCTTGGCCTCGGCCAGGGTTCGGCCGCGGCCGTGGGCGTTGAGAAAGTTCGAGGCTTCGGTGAGCGCGGAGGTCAACAGCCCGGCCGGAACCACCAGGATCCGGTTTTCCACCTGCCCGTCCTCCGCCACCAGCACCACCAGGGCGCGCTCAGGCTCCAGGCGGACGAACTCGATATGCTTGAGGCGGACGTTGGATTTGGCGGTGAGCACCACCCCGGCCGAATGGGTGAGGCCGGACAGCATGCCGGAGGCCTCGTTGAGCACCGCCTCGAGCGATTTGCCCGACGCCGCGATCTTAGCCTCCATGGCGCGGCGGTCGTCCTCCGCCAGATCGCCGATCTCCATCAGGGCATCGACGAAGAAGCGCAACCCGAGCTCGGTCGGCAGCCGGCCCGCCGAGGTGTGTGGCGCATAGACCAAGCCGAGCTGCTCGAGATCGGACATCACGTTGCGCACCGAGGCGGGCGACAGTGGGGTCGTGATCAGGCGCGCAATGTTGCGCGAGCCGACCGGCTCGCCGGTCGCCAGATAGCTTTCGACGATCTGACGAAAGATCTCGCGCGAGCGCTCGTTGAGCTGGGCGAGCTCCCCCAAGGTGACGGGTGTCGTGGCGGACATCGGCCGGGACTGCGAAGGATTTCCTTCCATGCGATCGATCTTGGG
>DASYFD010000028.1:0-4380 GCA_036498625.1 Xanthobacteraceae bacterium
GGTCACTTTGACGTCGAGGCCTTCGTCGCGGAAATAGCCCTTCTGGTCCGCGATGAAGATCGGTGCGTCGCTCGTGCTGCTGGTCGCCCCGACCGTTATCGCCTGCGCGGCTGCTGTGCCGGTTGGCATCGGTAGGGCGTACAAGAATGCGCATACGACGAACCCGAACGGCGTCTTCCGCAAGCGCGATTCTCCCTTGCGATCGAATGCTCGCAATTTACGAATATCAGGATGCGCGAGCAACTTCGACCGCGCGCAGGCCGCCGGAAGTTGCTCATGTGCTTTTGGCGCTTCGCCTAATCACGAACCAGGGCGGGGATCAAAACATCGCCTATGAACCGGCTGCGAAGATTCGAGCATGATTTCTGGCCGGCCCCCGAAATCTTCTGAGAATTGCTAATCCAACCTCGCATCCTCGCTTGCGGGATAGGCCCAGCATAACGCGGGCGGCAGAACGACGTCCACCTCGCTGCCAATCACATATCGGGCCTGCGTGCCGAGCTCGAGCGCTTCGAGCCGGCCGCCGAGCATGGCGAGCTCATAGATCGTCTGCGTGCCCTGATAACGGCGGCCGGCGACACGAGCCGTGAAGCGATTGTCGGGCTCGGCTGTGCCATCCTTGCCGAGCCGCACGTTCTCCGGTCGCACCGCGATCTTGACCGCCTCGCCCGTCTTGACGTTCGCCGGCATCAGCGCCGTGAGGCGCTGGCCGCCCGCCTCGACGGTGCCGAATTCGCCGTTGCGCGCTAGCACGCGGCCAGCGAGCAGATTCGACGCGCCCGTGAAGTTGGCGACGAACAGGTCGGCCGGGCGATTATAGATCTCGTCAGCCGGCGCCATCTGCAACAGCTTGCCGTCGCGCATGACGCCGATGCGGTCGCCGAGCACCACGGCTTCCGCCTGGTCGTGAGTCACATAGAGCGCGGTGACTCCGGTCTGCTTGATGATGCGGCGCAAGTCGTCGCGCAGCCGCAGCCGCAGCTGCGCGTCAAGGTTGCTGAGCGGCTCATCGAGCAAGAGCAGCTGGGGCTGGTAGACGAGGCTGCGCGCCAGCGCCACGCGCTGCATCTGGCCGCCGGAGAGCGATACCACCGGACGTTCGGCGAATTCCGTAAGCCCGACCAGCTCCAACACGTCACCAGTTTTGCGCTCGATCTCGACGCGCGGCGCGCGGCGATGGCGGAGCGGATAGGCGACGTTCTGTCTGACCGTCATGTGCGGCCAGACCGCGTAGGACTGGAACACCATGCCGATGTTGCGCAGGCGCGGCGGCACCTGGACGCCGTCGAGCGGCGCCGACATCAATCGCCCGCCGATGCTGACCCGCCCGGCGGTGGGATGCTCGAGGCCCGCGATGCAGCGTAGCGTCGTGGTCTTGCCGCAGCCGGAGGGGCCGAGCAACACCACGATCTCGCCGGCGGGGACGTGAAAGCTCACGCCATCCACCGCCGGCCGGCCGGCGGCGAATTGCTTGCGCAGATCGCGGACATCGAGCGACGCCGACATGCGCGCCTCAGACGCGATGGTGGCTCGGATGCAGCTTAACGCCCGGCTATTGCCGGTAGCCGTAGGTCTTGTTCCACTCTTCGACCCAGGACGCGTGCAGCTTCACGTACTGATCGAAGTTCGGCAGCCAGACCTTGACCACCTTGGGATCGAAACCCTCCGGATAGACCGGCGGCTGCCTGAGCGAGGTGAGATTGCCGAGTTCCTTGATCATGAAGGTTTGGCCTTCCTGCGACAGGCACCAGTTGAGGAAGAGCTTCGCAGCGTTCGGGTTCTTCGCCGTCGACGGCACGCCGCTGGCATAGGGATTGACCGGTGCACCCTCGGGTGCAAAGAAAATCTCGAGCGGGGCGCCGTCCCTCTTCTTTGGATAAACGATGTTGTAGAGCAGCGGGCCCATCACGATCTCTCCGCGCACGAGCGCATCCGACATCGGCGCGCCCGATGGATAGAGCACGGGGTCGGTCGCTGCCTGTTTTTTCCAATAATCCTCGCCCAGCACCTGGCGCTCGAACATGACGCGCGTCCAAGTCGTGCCGCCCGAGGGCGCGATGACCTCGCCGATCTGCTTGTTGCCATATTCGGGTTTGGTGAGATCCATCCAGCTCTTCGGTGGTTTCTTTACCAGCGCCGAATTGTAGGCGATCGACCACACCAGCGTGACGCGCGGCCACAGCTTCGGTGAGATCATGGATTCGGGCAGGTAGTCCTTGCCGTTCGGCGGGGCGTAGTCCTGGAACAGGCCGCCGAGGTCGGTCATGAGCGCGCGGTCGGAATGATCGACCACGTCAGCCGAGAGCTTGCCCGCGGCGGCTTCCGTCTTCACGCGGGTGATGAGCTGGCCGCCCGGCGCGCGCACCATCTCCACCTTGATTTCGGGGAAGCGTTTGTTGAAGGCCTTGATCACCTCCTGCTCGACCTCTGCGAAGTTCGCGGTGTAGTAGACGAGCCTGCCTTCTTGCTTGGCGGCGGCGATCAGCTCGGGCGGTCCGAAATCTTGCGCGGCCGCCGGCATTGCCAGCGCGCTCGCAAAACCGAGCGCGATCAAGATCGATTTCATGGCCATGTTCCTCCGGTCTTTGTCATGCTCATCATCCCGCGCGGCCAACGCTGGCATCCGTGCTGCCGCGGGACAGCCACGTGGCGACGCCGATCAGCAGCGCGAGCAGCGCCGTCTGCACCAGGCTGAAGGCGGCCGTTTTTCCCGTATTGCCACCCTCGTAGTAATCGAGCAGCAGCACCGCCATCACCATCGTGTCGCTGGTGTAGAGAAAGAGCGAGGAGCCGAGCTCGCGAATCGCCAGGATGAACAGCAGCGTCATGGCGGCGACCGTGCCGGGTCGGGCGAGCGGCAGCACGATGGTGCGGATGGTGCCGATGCGACCCTTGCCGCAGACCCAGGCCGCTTCCTCGAGCTCACGGTGGATCTGGAGAAACGAGGTGGACAGCGACTTCATGGTATCGGGCATGAAACGGGCGACGAAGGCGAGCGTGAGAATCCAGATCGTGCCGTAGAGCCCGCCCGGCAGTCCGATCCAGGCCCACAGATAGGCGACGCCGATCACCAGTCCCGGGATCGCCACCGGCAGCGTGGCGATGAGGTCGATCGCGCGTCGCGCGGGCGCGCTGCTGCGGTGCACCGTGTAGCCGATGGCGAAGGCGATGAGACCGCCCAAAACCGCGGTCGTCAGGCCGACCTCCATGGTGTTCCAGATCGAGCGCATGGTGAGCGGGTTATCGAACACGGCCTCGAAATGCACTAGCGAGTAATGTCGCATGTCGAACAGGCTGCCGGCCGTGGGGATGAATAGGAACCGACGGAACGCGGCTACGATCAAAGCGAGGGTGGGCAGCACGACGACGGTGAAAAGATACAGCAGCGCCAACGCAAGCGTGAGCCAGCGCCACGGTCCGAGCTCGACGACGCGCGGCCGGAATGCTTTGCCGGCAACGGTCGTGAAGCTGCGGCCCGCGAGCACGCGCTGCTGCAACAGCACGAGCGCGCCGGTCACCACCATCAGGATGATCGCGACCGCCGCGGCCGTGCTGTAGAGCGGCGGCGACCAATTGGTCAGCTTGAAAATGTAAGTGGTCAGCACCGAGATGTTGGCGGGCGCGCCGAGCACGGCCGGGATGCCGTAGATGCCGAGCATCACGACGAAGGACAGCAGCATGCCGGAGATGATGGCGGGCGCGATCAGCGGGAAGGTGATGGTGAACAGCGTGCGCACCGGGCCGATGCCTGCGATCTCCGCCGCCTCCTCCAGGCTCGGATCCATGTTCCGCAACGCCGAGGCGGTGAACAAGTAGACATAGGGAGCGTAATACATACCGAACACCAAAATAAGTCCGGTCATGGAGTAGAGATCGATTCGCCAGTCGAGCCCGGCCCACGCCAGCATGGTGTTGATGAGGCCGGACCTGGGCGAGCCCAGGATCGACCAGGCGACGCCGGCGACCAGCGGGGGCACGAACAGCGGAATCAAGCTCGCGGCGGCGACGAAGCCTCGCCATGGCGTGTTGGTGCGCACGACGATCCAGGAAAAAGCAAGCCCGATCACGACCGCGAGTGCGGTGCCGCCGGTGCAGGCGATCAGCGAATTGGCCAGCGCGCCGTGGACGTTGGGATTGCCGAGAACGGTGACGAAGTTGGCGAGCGAGAGATCGAACACGCCGAACCCATCCACCACCGGATTGGTGTTGGTGAGCGCGCCGAGAAGCAGCATGGCGACGGGGTAGAGGACGAGAAATCCCAACAGCACGAGGAGCGCGCCCGACCATAACCAGCCGGCGACGACGCGAAGCCGCGCCGCGCGCTCGGCCTTTGCAGCGGGCGCGGCAAATGCCGCGGCTTCTGCGGTCACGCTCTTCCCT
>DASYFD010000029.1:0-4390 GCA_036498625.1 Xanthobacteraceae bacterium
CAGCGACGACCGCGTCCTGCTGGCGACATTGCGGGAGGGCCGGCCCGCGCAGTTGCCCGCGGGGACGATGGTGGCATCCGCCGCACCCTTCGTTCCGGGCTTCGCGGATGCGAGCGGCGAGACCCCGATCCCGCCCGAGCGACCCTTTGCCCTCGGAAGCGCCTCCGGCCGGGTGGCGGCGCAGCCCACGACCGTCAATGTCGCGGCCCTCGATGCGCCGCCCCAGCGATCCGTGGTCAGGTTGCCGGCGGCCCGGACGCAAAATGTCTCCGATCTTGATCCGGCGGCGCGCTCGGACCCGGGCCCGGTCGCCACCTACGCACCGGCGTACAACTCGGGTGCTTTGGGGCTGATGAGCGGGCGCGGCCTTTATTGAGCCCCAAAATGGGTGCCCAATCGGAAGCTCGCACCCCGGATCATGGTCAGGCTGCCTGGTTTTCTTGATCGGTGGTCGCGTTTCGTAGATTCCCTATCGCCGATCGATTTCCTGGATTGCCTTGGCGGGATGGCGCGTGCTACGGATTCCGACCGAAAAAGATGCGACCGAACCCGACAGAACATTTTGCGCCAGCCGTGTCCCCGGTGCCGTCCAGCGGCCGGAAATCCGTTCTGGCGTTGGGCAAATGGGTGCTGGCCGCAGCGCTGGCCGGCGCCCTCGGCGCCGCTGTCGCCGCACCGGCCGCCAAGGATAAGGACAAGCCCAAGGGTCCTGCCACCGCGACGCAGGTGACCAAGAAGGACGAGGGCTTCCAGACCGCGGCTCCGACCGCGATCCTGATAGATTCCGAAAGCGGCAGCGTGCTGTTCGAGAAGAACGCCGATATGCTGGTGCCGCCCGCCAGCCTCTCCAAGCTGATGACCACCGAAGTGGTGCTCAACGAGATCAAGCAGGGCCGGCTGAAGCCGACCGACGAGTTCATCGTCAGCGAGAATGCCTGGCGCAAGGGCGGGGCGCCCTCGCACACCTCCAGCATGTTCGTCCCCATCCACAGCCGGGTGTCGGTGGCGGACCTGCTGCACGGTGTGGTCATCCAGTCGGGCAACGACGCCTGCATCGTGCTCGCCGAAGGCATCGCCGGCAGCGAGGAGAAGTTCGCCGAGATGATGACGGCGCGGGCCCGCGAATTGGGCCTGCCGAAGTCGACCTTCGGCAACTCGAACGGCTTGCCGGATCCCAAGCAGCTCATGACGGCGCGCGAGCTCGCCAAGCTGGCGCGCCAGATCATCCGCACCTATCCGGAGGACTATCACCTCTACGGCGAGACCGAATTCACCTGGAACAAGATCCGCCAGGTCAATCGCAATCCGCTGCTGACCATGAATATCGGGGCCGACGGCCTCAAGACCGGCTTCATCAAGGAGGCCGGCTACGGCCTGGTCGGATCGGCGGTCCAGAACGGGATGCGGCTGATCGTGGTCGTCAACGGCACCAAGAACGACAAGGAACGGGCGGACGAGGGCAAGAAGCTGCTGGAATGGGGCTTCCACAACTTCCAATCGGAAACGCTGTTCGCGGAAGGCCAGGCGATCGCCGATGCCAAGCTGTATGGGGGAGAGCGCGGCAGCGTGCCCCTGATGGCGAGCCGGGTCGTGGGCCTGATGGTCTCGCGGGCGGCGCAGAACAAGCTCATTGCGCGGGTGGTCTATACCGGCCCGGTGCCGGCGCCGGTGCAGCAGGGCCAGCGGATCGGCACGTTGAAGGTATGGCGCAACGACGTCCTGGTGCTCGAGGTACCGCTGCAGGCCGCCGAAAGCGTCGGAACCGGCAACCTGTCCCAGCGCGCCTTCGATGCCGCCACCGAGCTCATGATCGGCCTGTTCCGTGCCGGTATCCAGAAGCTGTGATATTGCTCCTGCCCGTTCTCCCCTCGACCGAAGCGGGAACCCGGCTTTGAGACATCGCTGAGACATACCGGCATGCGCGGACGATTCATCACCTTGGAGGGCGGCGAGGGCACCGGCAAGTCGACGCAGGCGGCGCTGCTGACGCAACGGCTGCGCGCGATGGGCATCGGTGTCGTGCTGACGCGCGAGCCGGGCGGATCGCCGGGTGCCGAGATCATCCGGCATGTGCTTTTGTCGGGCGCCGCCAAGTCGCTCGGGCCGGATGCCGAGGCCATCCTGTTCGCGGCGGCGCGCGACGATCACGTGTCCGGGACGATCGAGCCGGCGCTGTCGCGCGGGCGCTGGGTGGTCAGCGACCGCTTCGCCGATTCGACCAATGTCTATCAGGGCACGCTCGGGCAGGTGGATCCGCTCCTGCTGCGGGGCCTGCATCGGGTGACGGTGGGCAAGCTCAAGCCCGATCTGACCTTCATCCTGGACGTGCCCGCCGAGGTCGGGCTGGCGCGGGCGAGCAAACGGCGGGGCGAGGCCGGGGCCGACCGCTTCGAGGGCGAATCGCTCGAATTCCACGAGAAGCTGCGGGACGCTTATCTGCATCTGGCCGCCGGCGAGCCGGATCGCTGCGTTCTCATTGATGCGCGTGACCCGCAGGCCGCCGTCGCCACGCGCGTCTGGGACACGGTCGCCAAGCGGCTTGATCCGGCGACGGCCCCGGTGACGTTGGAGGACGTCGCGTCGTGAGCGAGGACGACGACGCCGACGGCGCGCCGCCGCATCCGCGCGAGACATTGCAATGGTTCGGACATGAGGAAGCGGAGCGGGCGCTGCTCGACGCCTATCGGGGCGGGCGCATGCCCCATGCCTGGCTGCTCGGCGGGCCCCCCGGCATCGGCAAGGCGACGCTGGCCTATCGGATGGCGCGCTTCGTTCTGGCGCATCCGGACGGCACGGTGCCGGCGGTGCAGGATGCCGGCTCGCTGGCGCTGCCCCCCGATCATCGGGCGGCTCGCCTGGTCGCCGCCCAGGGGCACCCCGATCTCCTGGTGCTCGAACGCCGGCCCGGCGACAGCGGCGCGCTGCGCAGCGTCATCGCGGTCGAGGATGTGCGCAAGCTGGTGCCGTTCCTGGGGTCGACCGCGGGTGAGGCGGGGTGGCGCGTGGTCGTGGTCGATTCCGCCGACGAGTTGAACGCGTCCGGAGCCAACGCCTTGCTCAAGCTCCTGGAGGAGCCGCCGCGCCGCTGCATGTTCCTGATCGTCAGCCATGCGCCCGGAAGGCTTCTGGCCACCATCCGCTCGCGTTGCCGCCGATTGCTGTTGCGGCCGCTGGCGCCGGCCGACATCGGTCGCGCGGTCGGCGCCACGCTCGGCCGCGATCCGGACGAGCCGGCGGTGCAAAAAGCGGCGGCCGCGGCCGATGGCAGCGTCGCGAACGCCATCGCGCTGCTCGGCGGGCCGCTGCTCGCCGTGCGCGAGCGGGTGATCGAGCTGCTCGCACTGCTGCCGGCGACCGATCGGCGCGCCGTGCATGCGCTCGCCGAAAGCCTGGAGCGCGCGGATCGCCTCGTGCTCGCTACCTTCGTGGACGTGGTGCGGGACTGGCTCTCGGCCCGGCTGGCGGGCGACCTGCGCCGAGACGGCCGCCTGGTGGGCCTGGCGCAGGCCTGGGAGGACGTCAACCGCACCGCGCGCGAGGTCGAGATGTTCAATCTCGAGCGGAAGCCCTTGGTGTTTAAGGTCTTTGGCTGGCTTGCCGAGGCAGCCCGCGGTTGATAACCCAATCGGCTTGGACCGACAGGATCTGGATCGACAAACTCGGATCGAGGGCGAGCATCGCGAAATGGCCGACAAGCCCCGCTATTATGTGACCACGGCCATCGCCTATCCCAACGGCGCCCCGCACATCGGCTACGCCTACGAGGTGATGGCCACCGATGCGATTGCGCGTTTCCAGCGGCTCGACGGCTATGACGTGTTCTTCCTCACCGGCACCGACGAGCACGGCATCAAGATGCTGCAGACCGCCGGCCGGGAGAAGATCACGCCGCGCGAACTCGTCGAGCGCAATGTGCCGCGCTTTCAGGCCATGGCGAAGACGTTCAACGCCTCGAACGACGACTTCATCCGCACCACCGAGCCGCGCCACTACGCGTCGTCCGCCGCGATCTGGGCGAAGATGCAGGCGGCCGGCGACATCTATCTCGACAAATATGCCGGCTGGTATTCGGTGCGCGACGAAGCGTACTACGACGAGGACGAGACCCGCCTCGACGAGAAGGGCGTGCGCCTCGGCCCGCAGGGCACGCCGGTCGAGTGGGTGGAGGAGGAGAGCTATTTCTTCCGCCTCTCCGCCTATCAGCAGAAGCTACTCGACCTCTACGAGAAGCATCCCGACTTCGTGCTGCCGAAGGAGCGCATGAACGAGGTGTCGAGCTTCGTGCGGCGTGGGCTGCAGGACCTGTCGATTTCGCGCACGACGTTCGATTGGGGCATCCCGGTGCCGAGCAGGGATCCGCAGGGCAGGGCGCGGCCGACCAACACCAAAC
>DASYFD010000030.1:0-2638 GCA_036498625.1 Xanthobacteraceae bacterium
GATTCTCCAGACCGAGCCTGCCGGGACCCGCAGTTCGGCGTCGCTTTGGTAAACGTTCGGCCCCCCGGGGCGCCCCTCCGGTTACCGTGCTTCCATCTGTCCCAGCATCCGCTCAAGGGTGGCAAGCTCGTCCGCCTCGCCAGGGGGTTTGTCCCAGCGGATGCGGTTGATCCGCGGAAAGCGCATTGCGACCCCTGACTTGTGGCGGGTCGAGCGCTGCAGGCCCTCGAACGCGACCTCCAGCACCAGGCCGGCATCGGCCTCGTGCGTCACCTCGCGCACCGGGCCGAAGCGCTCGACGGTGTTGCGCCGCACGTAACGATCGATCTCGATCAGCTCCTGGTCGGTGAAGCCGAAATAGGCTTTGCCGACCGGCACCAGCACGTCGCCTTCCTCGGCCTTGGTCCAGACCCCGAAGGTGTAGTCCGAATAGTAGGACGAGCGCTTGCCGTGCCCGCGCTGGGCATACATCAGCACCGCATCGACGATGAACGGATCGCGCTTCCACTTCCACCACGGCCCCTTGGGCCGGCCCGGCAGATAGGGCGCGTCGCGCCGCTTGAGCATGACGCCCTCGACCGCGTCGGCGTCGGCGCCGGCGAGCGCCGGATCGGCGCGCGCGGCCGCGAGCTCGTCCCAGGTGCGAAACGGCACCAGCGGGGAGAGATCGATGCGCGGCTCGTCCAGGCGGGCGATGAAATCCGCGAGGCCCGCCCGGCGCTCCGCGAACGGGCGCTCGCGCAGATCGGTCTCGCCCTCGACCAGGAGATCATAGGCGCGCAGATGCACCGGGAATTCCGCCAGCATCTTGGCATTGACGGTTTTGCGGTTGAGACGTTGCTGCAGCACGTTGAAGCTCTGCACCCGGCCTTCGCGCACCACCAGGAGTTCCCCGTCGATGGCGCCGGTGAAGCGCATGGCCTCGATCAGATCCGGAAAGCTGTTGGAGATGTCCTCGCCGGTGCGGGAATAAAGCCGTGCCAGCCGGTTGCCATCCTCGCCGGGCGCCGCGACCGCCTGCACCCTGATGCCGTCCCACTTCCATTCCGCCATGAAGTCGGCGGGATCGAGACCGGCGAGGTCGCCGTCATCGATGGCATGGGCCAGCATGGCGGGCCGGAACGGCACCGGGTCGCGGCTCAAAGGTTTCTCGGCGCGGCCTTCGAGCCACGCGAACAAGTCCAGATAGGGCGGCGCGAGGCCCGGCCAGATCAGCTCGATCTCCTGCACGTCGATGTCGCGCAGCGCCGCCGCCGCGGTCTTGGCGAGCCGCGCCGAAACTCCGATGCGCAGGCCGCCGGTGACGAGCTTCAACAGCGCCCAGCGGCCGGTCTCGTCGAGCTGGTCCAGCCAGCGCGCGAGCTGCGCCGGCAGCTCGGACTTGCCGAGCCTGGCGAGGGTCTCGATCACCGCCGACAGGGTGAGCGAGGCGCCCGCATCGGCTTGGCGTTTCGGCGCTGGCCACATCAGGGCCACGGTCTCGGACAGATCGCCCACATAGTCGTAGGACAAGGCGAACAGCACCGCGTCGGTGCGCTGCGCGATCAGCGACCGGATGATGCCGGGCTTGGCATGCTGGAAGCTCAACGCACCGGTCAGGGCGGCGAGCGCGAAGCCGCGCTCCGGATCCGGGACGCTGCGGAAATATTCGGTCATCAGCCGCAGCTTGTTGTTGCGGCCGGGTTCGTACCCGAGCCGGTCGAGCAATTGGGCAAAGCGGTTCATGCCGGCCCGCCCTGCGGGCCGGCGCTCTCGGGGCCGCCGTCGGCCTCGTCCTCCTCGCCATAGCCGACCAGCGCCAGCGGCCGTGCCTTAAGCCCGTTGGTCACGGCGAAATGCACCAGTGCATCTTCCTTCCCGTGCGTCACCCAGACTTCCGCCGCCCCTGTCGCCGCGATGGTGGCGGTGAGCCCGTCCCAGTCCGCATGATCGGAGATGACCAGCGGCAGCGCGATGCCGCGCTGGCGCCCGCGCGCCCGCACCCGCATCCACCCCGACGCGAAGGCGGTGACCGGATCGGGGAAGCGACGCGACCACAGCTCGTTGAGAGCGGAAGGCGGGCAGAGCACGATGGCGCCGGCAAGCTCCGCCTTGTCGGCATCGCGAACCGCGCGCAGCTCGCCGAGATCGATGCCGCGGCCCTGGTAGTAGCGGGTGATGCTTTCGAGCGCGCCATGCAGGTAGATCGGCTGCGCGTAGCCGGCGTTGCGGATGAGCGCGATGACGCGCTGCGCCTTGCCGAGCGAATAGGCCCCGACCAGATGGGCGCGCTCGGGAAACACCGCGACCGAGCGCAGCAGCTTGGCGATCTCGCCATCGGGGTTGCCGTGGCGGAACACCGGCAGCCCGAAAGTCGCCTCGGTGATGAAGACATCGCACGGGACCAGCTCGAACGGGGCACAGGCCGGGTCCGCCACGTCCTTGTAGTCGCCGGACGCCACGATCCGCACGCCTTCGTGCTCGACCGCCACCTGCGCCGAGCCCAGCACATGGCCGGCCGGATGGAACCTCACCGTGACGCCGCCGATGCTCAGGCTCTCGCCATAGCGGACCGCCTGCGTGCTGCCGGCGAAATTGTCGCCGTAGCGCAGCCGCATCAGGTCGAGGGTCTCCTGGGTGGCCAGGACGCTGCCATGGC
>DASYFD010000031.1:0-5149 GCA_036498625.1 Xanthobacteraceae bacterium
TCGATCGCCAAGAAATACACCAACCGCGGCCTGCAGTTCCTCGACCTGATCCAGGAAGGCAATATCGGCTTGATGAAGGCGGTCGACAAGTTCGAGTACCGGCGCGGCTACAAGTTCTCGACCTACGCGACCTGGTGGATCCGCCAGGCCATCACCCGCTCGACCGCCGACCAGGCCCGCACCATCCGCATCCCGGTGCATATGGTCGACGCCATTACCAAGATCGTGCGCACCTCGCGCCAGCTGCTCAACGAAATCGGCCGCGAGCCCACCCCCGAGGAGCTCGCCATCAAGCTCGGCATGCCGCTCGAGAAGGTGCGCAAGGTGCTCAAGATCGCCAAGGAGCCGTTGTCGCTCGAGACTCCGGTCGGCGACGAGGAGGACTCGCATCTCGGCGATTTCATCGAGGACAAGAACGCCATCCTGCCGATCGACGCCGCCATCCAATCGAACCTGCGCGAGACCACGACCCAGGTGCTGGCCTCGCTCACGGCGCGCGAGGAGCGCGTGCTGCGCATGCGCTTCGGCATCGGCATGAACACCGACCATACGCTAGAAGAGGTCGGCCAGCAGTTCTCGGTGACGCGCGAGCGCATCCGCCAGATCGAGGCAAGAGCCCTGCGCAAGCTCAAGCATCCGAGCCGATCGAGGATTCTCCGCAGCTTCCTGGATAATTGAGGATCTGGAGCGGTTTCACAGAGACCGTAAAGAGAAACCGCTCGGGCATTTTTTGCATTGTCGCATTCTCGGACGGAAAACCGGATTCCTCTTTTCCTGAAAATGCTCTAGCCCGAGAATTGATAGTTTTTGGCGGCCTCGCTGGCGTCGCTCAGGAAGCTCTGCAGGATTTTCAGCGCCTTTTGCTGTGCCTCTTGATGCGTGGGCGGACCCGAAAGCGGGATCGATATCGCGACGTGCAGAGTTTCGTCACGCTGTATTTGAAACGTAACATGCCAGGCCGCGACCGACCCTTCCGCCGATACGCTCATGCCGGTGTGCTGGGTCGATGTGGGCGTAATTTGCACGGTCATGTCGGCTCCAATCTGACGGCCCGGCTTATCGCAATTCGTGGCGTCGGTCCACAACCGTGCGATTGGCGGGCCCGATCCGTTGCGGCGGCCATTGTAGCGGCGAAATGCGAGATTTTCCTAACGCCTCAGCTTGCGTGAAGGGACGCGGGCGGAGGGCCGAAGATTGATCTTTTGATCCCCGATGACGTTCTCCGCCGCGTGCAGCACGCGCCAGGCGCCGGATTTCACTGGGTGTCGATTTTGCTCCGCGATGATGGCCTTGTGCGCGCTGATGAGGCCCTGGTCGCCGCTCGCTTTCCCGATCCATTGATCGAGCGAATCCTTCAAATCAGCCGCATGGGACAGGGCCAGTTGCGCGGCGGCGTCGATCTGCTGGTCTTCTGATTGTGCGGTCGAGCCTATGATGGCCAGGAGATCGGCCATGAACTTCTCGGTGCCTGGCATGCCTTTCTCCTCGAAACCGGAGCCGACGATTGGGAGCGTCATATGGCACGACGGCTGATCCGGCCGCGGCGCGGAACGTATTGATCAATAGCGTGAACCGACCTGATAGTGCCGCGCAGGCCCCGAGCCAAGCGCCGTGAATCCACCCATGCGCTCATGGGCCCTCGATCTCCTCGCGCAAGATTTCGAGCTTCAGCCATTTCTCCTCCGCCGAGGTCAATTCGAGCTGCGCGGCGGCGAGCGCGCCGGACACTTCCGCAAACGCCGCTCGATCGCGGGCATAGAGATTGGGATCGTCCAGCCGTTGCTGCAGCTGCCCGATCTGGCCCTGCAGAGTCGCGATCTGTCGCGGCAGCGTCTCGAGCGCATGCTTCTCATGGAAGCTCAAGCGTCGCTTGTCGGGCTTGCGCTCCGAGGCGGGCGGGACGGGCTTGGGGTCGACGGCGGGCCTGGCTCTCGCGGGCTTCTTGCTCGCGACGGCTCGGCCGCGCTGCGCCAGCATGTCGGTATAGCCGCCGGCATATTCGGTCCAATGGCCGTCTCCCTCCGACGTGATCACGGCGTTCACGGTGCGGTCGAGGAAATCGCGATCATGGCTGATGAGAATGACGGTGCCGGCATAGTCGCCGATCATCTCCTCGAGCACGTCGAGCGTCTCGAGATCGAGATCATTGGTAGGCTCGTCCAGGACCAGCAGGTTGGAGGGCTGGGCCAATGCCCGCGCCAGCATGAGGCGGCCGCGCTCGCCGCCCGAGAGCACCCCGAGCGGGGTTCGCACCTGCTCGGGCGCGAACAGGAAGTCGCGCATATAGCCCACCACATGCCGCGACTGTCCGCGGATGATCAGTGTGTCGCCGCGGCCGCCGGTCAATGCCTCGCCCAGGGTCCAGGATGGATCGAGGCCTTCGCGTCCCTGGTCGAGGGTCGCCATCTGCACATTGGCGCCCAGCCGGACCTGCCCGGAGTCGGGCGCGAGCGCGCCGGTCAGCACATTGATCAGCGTGGTCTTGCCGGTGCCGTTGGGTCCGACGATGCCGATCCGGTCGCCCCGCATCACACGGATCGAAAAATCGACGATGATCGGGCGGCCCGCAAAGGCCTTGCTGATCTTGTCGGCCTCGATCACCAGCGCTCCGGACTTTTCCGCCTGCGCCGCGTCGATGACGGCCTTGCCGGCGGCCCCGCGGTACTCGCGCCGGGTCTGCCGCAATTTCTGCAAGTCCGCGAAGCGGCGGACATTGCGCTTGCGCCGTCCCGTCACCCCGTAGCGCAGCCAATGCAGCTCGGCCTCGATCTTGCGACCGAGCTTGTGATGATCGCGCTCCTCCTCCGCCAGCACTTCGTCGCGCCAGGGCTCGAAGGCGCCGAACCCGAGCTCGATCCGTCGGGTCTTGCCGCGATCGAGCCAGACCGTGCTGCGCGACAGAGTTTCGAGAAAGCGCCGGTCATGACTGATCAGGACCAGCGCGGTGCGCCTTTGGTCGAGCTCGCGCTCCAGCCATTCGATGGTGGTCAGGTCGAGATGGTTGGTAGGCTCATCGAGCAGCATGATGTCGGGTGCCGGAGCGAGCACGCGCGCCAAAGCAGCGCGGCGCGCCTCGCCGCCCGACAGGCGCGCCGGATTCTCGTCGCCGCCGAGCCCGAGCTGCTCCAGATAATAGCGGGCCTGGTGCGGGTCGTCGCCCGGGCCGAGCCCGGACTGCACATAGGCGAGGGTGGTTGCATGCGCGGACAGGTCCGGTTCCTGCGGCAGGTAGCGGATGGTCGCGCCAGGCTGCACGAAGCGGGTTCCGCGGTCGGGCTCGACCAGCCCGGCCGCTATCCTGAGCAGGGTCGATTTACCCGATCCGTTGCGGCCCACCAGGCACACCCGCTCTCCCGATGCCACCGACAGCTCGACCCCATCGAGGAGCGGCGTGCCGCCGAAAGTGAGTGAAATATCGTTAAGCTGAATGAGGGGAGGGGCCATGGGCGGGAAAAACGATGTGGGGGCGGCTTTATAGCGCGGATCTGCGAGATTGCCGCAACTTTGGCCTCATGCGGACGCATGGCTGATATCGACTGTTTTCGCCGAGAACCGGTGCGGGCGCATTGCGGTGTGCTACAAGGCAGGCGAAAGCCCGACGATTCCGGCCCGTGCGGGCCGAAGGAGCCCAGATGAGAGATCCCCGCGATACGTACATGAACTACATCGTCCCCATGGTGGTCGAGCAGACCGTCCGCGGCGAGCGGTCCTACGACATTTATTCGCGCCTGCTCAAGGAGCGCATCATTTTCATTACCGGTCCGATCGAGGACGGGATGTCGACCCTGGTGGTCGCGCAACTTCTGTTTCTCGAGGCCGAGACGCCGAAGAAGGAAATTTCGATGTACATCAATTCCCCGGGAGGCGTGGTCACCTCGGGGATGGCGATCTACGACACCATGCATTTCATCCGCCCGCCGGTGTCGACCCTGTGCATCGGCCAGGCCGCCTCCATGGCCTCGCTCCTGCTCGCCGCCGGCGAGAAGGGCCAGCGCTTCGCGCTGCCCAATTCCCGCATCATGCTGCACCAGCCTTCCGGCGGTTTCGAGGGCCAGGCGACCGACATCATGAACCATGCCCAGGAGATTCTGAACCTCAAGAAGCGGCTCAACCAGATCTATGTCCAGCACACCGGCCAGCCGCTGAAGAAGATCGAGGACGCGCTCGAGCGCGACTATTTCCTGACCGCGGAGATGGCGGTCGATTTCGGCGTGGTCGACAAGGTGATCGACAAGCGTCCGACCCAGCCGGCGACCGCGGCGGCGTAAGGTTGCGGCCCTCGGGCTTGCCGCACTTAATCAAAACCGCGTGTTTGGATTGGTGGCGGCCGGGAAACCGGCCGCCACTTGCTTGCTGATCGAGGCTTTCGCCCCGGTTCGGCAGACGCTCAGAAGTCCATGCCGCCGCCGCCACCGGGCATCGCCGGCGCCGGGGATGCCTTCTTGGGCAGCTCGGCCACCATCGCCTCGGTGGTGATCAGGAGGCCGGCCACGGAAGCGGCGCCTTGCAGGGCTGCGCGCACCACCTTGGTCGGATCGATGATGCCCTTCGACATCAGGTTGACGTACTCGCCGTTCTGGGCGTCGAAGCCGTAGACGTACTGATCCTTCTCCAGGATCTTGCCGACGATGACCGATCCGTCCTCGCCCGCATTGATGGCGATCTGCCGCGCCGGAGCGGACAGCGCCTTGCGCACGATCTCGACGCCGGTCTTCTGGTCGTCGTTCTGGGTGCGGATCTTCTTGAGCACCTCGCTGGCGCGCAGCAATGCGACGCCGCCGCCCGGCAAAATGCCTTCCTCGACCGCCGCCCGGGTCGCGTGCATGGCGTCGTCCACGCGGTCCTTGCGCTCCTTCACCTCGACCTCGGTCGCGCCGCCGACGCGCAGCACCGCGACGCCACCGGCGAGCTTGGCCAGCCGCTCCTGCAGCTTCTCGCGGTCATAGTCCGAGGTGGTCTCCTCGATCTGCGCCTTGATCTGAGCAATGCGACCCTGGATGTCGGTCTTCTTGCCGGCGCCGCTCACGACCGTGGTGTTCTCCTTGTCGACCATCACCTTCTTGGCGCGGCCCAGCATGGCGACGGTGACGTTCTCGAGCTTGATGCCGAGATCGGACGACACCATGGTGCCGCCGGTCAGGATCGCGAT
>DASYFD010000032.1:0-3659 GCA_036498625.1 Xanthobacteraceae bacterium
CGGCGCGCGCGCCACCAGGCTCGAGCCGATCATGCCGTTGGCGCCGGTGCGGTTCTCGGTCACCACGCTCTGGCCAAGCGCGTCGGCGAGCTTGATGCCGACCAGCCGCGCCACCAGATCGAGCGCCGGCCCGGGCGGAAACGGCACCACCATGGTAATCGGCCGGGCCGGCCAGGTTTGCGCCGCCGCCGGCGCGGCGGCCGCGAGCGCGGTCAGGAGGCAGAATGCGAACCGTGGCAGCTGGCGCATGGCGCGTGACTCTCCGCTGTCATCGTCCGCGAAAGCGGACGACCCAGTAATCAGGGGATTCAATTTTGGCACAGCTCGATCTCACCAAATGGCACCGGGGTTACTGGATGCTCCGCATTCGCGGAGCATGACAGGTCAGAGATTGCCTCCAGGGCACAAACTTCCATCAAAGCCGAGCGATCTTCGGCATCACCTCGGCGCGGAACAATTCGAGCGAGCGCAGCGCCTGCTCGAGCGTCATGGCGCCGAAGAACAGATAGGACACCAGATAGTTGATGCCGAGCTCGCCCGCCTGCTGCTCGATCGCGGCCCACACGGTGGCAGGGCTGCCGGCGATCGCCATGCCGTCGCGCTCCCATTCCTCGAAGGTGGTGCCGCGGTGAATGTTCGAGCGCGGATCGGGCACGCTTCCGCTCTGGGTGTTGCGCAGATGGTTGAGGCTCGCGGAATGATGCGCGATGGCGGGCTGGGCGATGCGGCGCGCTTCCGCATCGGTCTCGGCCACCACGATATGACGCAGGAGGCCGATGGCGGTGCCGCCCTTGAATTCCGCCTTGGGCACCGCCGGGCCGGCGCCCTTGGCGAGCGCCTCGCGGTAAGCCGCGATATTGCCTTTGGCGAGCGCGGTCGGGCCGTTGGCGGCGAAATGCATGCCGCGCTCGCCCGACCAGGCGGCGCCGATCTGGTTCGACGAGCCGTACCAGAACGGCGGATGCGGCTGCTGCAGCGGGCGCAGCGCCATCGGCACGTTCTTGTAGGTGAAATGCGGGCCTGCATGATTCAATGTGTCGCTGGTCAATCCGGCGCTGATGCAGGCAAAGGCATCCATGAAAATCTCGCGCGACTGGTCGTGCGCGACCTTGTGGAAGTTGAGCTCGAACGGCGAGACCCCGCGCCCCACCCCGATCTCGAGCCGGCCATGGCTCAGGTGATCGAGCATGCAGATTTCCTCGATCAGGCGCAGCGGCGAGTAGAGCGGCAGCAGATAGACCAGCGGCCCCAGCCGCAGCCGCGAGGTGGCGCGCGCGACCGCGCCCAGATAGACGCCCGGCACCGGCACCATGTTGAGCGGCGTCGCATGATGCTCCGCCACATGCAGGCAATAGATGCCGGCCACCTCGGCCGCGACCGCGAATTTCAGCCGCTCGTCGAATTGGGTGGCAAGCGGCCGGTCCGAGCGCTCGACGTGGTCGAAGAGTCCAACTTTCATTTTCGCTGGTGTGTCCGGTTTGGGAAGCGTTGGAAGGCGCCGCCCGTTCTAAAGCATGATCGGGAAAATTGCGAACAAGCAATAATCAGGTGAGCACGGCGTTTCACTCCCTCACCCCGAAGGGTAGAGGGTGGGGAGAGGGGGTTACGATGATTCCGTTATCGCACCGCCCGAGCCCCCTCATCCCACCTTCTCCCCAGCGGGGAGAAGGAGTGAAATGCGGTGCATCCCTGAACGCAATTTGGCTCGCGCGGCCGCACAATCAGGGCTTCGCTGCGGGCGCCGCCGCCGTCCACGCTTTGTAATCCTCCTCCGACACAGTCTTTAGCTTCTTCACAAAGGCCACGATGCTCCAGATTTCCGGGTCCGGCACCTCGATCTTGCCGAAGCTCGGCATGCCGGTCATCTTGATGCCGTTCTTGACGACCCAGAAAATCTCCTCGGCCGGATCGTCGGCCACGTCCTTGAGGTCGGGCGGACCCGGATTGAGGCCTTCCGAGAACTTGGACCACTCCACCCCCGGCCCGCCGTGACAATGCACGCAGCCACGCTGGGAGAAGCTTTTCGCGCCGGCTTGCACCAGCGCGGGATCATCGAGCGACACGGTCGGCTTGACGGTCGCATGGCGCCCGATCGAGGCCGCGCGGACGTGCTCGATCGCCCAGTTGACGATGTCGGGATCGTCCTCGCTCGCCGCGACATTGAAGAACCCGCCGAAGAAAAACGCCGCCGCGAATATGGCGCCGAGGATCGCCAGCACGCCGATGAAGCTCAGGAACAGGGATTTCATGGAGGACGCTCCGGGGTAGGTTCCGGGAGCCCGTATGGTAGCGGCAAATGCAAGGGCCGACAATTCGGCCGTGCCGCGATCCCGATACCGTCGCTACTCCGTAGCTTCGCGGCTGAGCTCGCCCGCCGCCGACATGCGGTCGTGGAGCGCGATCGGATCGAGGTCGAACCGCTTCATTCACGCACCTCGCGACCGTGAAACACCCGAAGCATGACAAGGGCTCACCGTCGTAGTTATATTGAAAAACATACAATGCGTTCAAACCTTCAGGACAACCTCGCGAAAATCGTTACTCCCCTCGATCGGTCTTCCAAGCTCCGGATGATCGGACAGGACCTGAGCTATTTGAATAAGCTCCGCCGCGACAATCTTTGCCAGTCGTCTCGATCATGAAGAAACGCTGAAAATCGGTCCAAGTCTGCCAACGCCGTGACCGACCATTCGAGCCTCACCGATCGTTCCAAGGCCTAAACGCGGGCGTTCCCCAGGTCTGAAGCCAACGCACGACCTTCTTATGCGGCACTGTGGCTTCACCCGATTTGATCGCCATCCATTGGCGATCGAGCTCGGCAATCTCTTCACGAGGAAAAACTCGTGCGGGGCCGTGAACTGCAGTCATCTCGGCGATGAGATCGGAAACGGACAGGCCACGCTCGGCGGCGCGCTATTCCAGCGCCGCGGCGGTCGCTTCGTCCACCTCAATATTGCGTTTCGTCTCAGTCATCGAACAACCTAGTTATCCAGGAAGCTCCGCAGCTTCCTTGACCTGCTCGGATGCTTCAGCTTGCGCAGCGCCTTGGCCTCGATCTGGCGGATGCGCTCGCGCGTCACCGAGAACTGCTGGCCGACCTCTTCCAGCGTATGGTCGGTGTTCATGCCGATGCCGAAGCGCATGCGCAGCACGCGCTCCTCGCGCGGCGTGAGCGAGGCCAGCACCCGCGTGGTGGTCTCGCGCAGGTTCGACTGGATGGCGGCGTCGATCGGCAGGATGGCGTTCTTGTCCTCGATGAAGTCGCCGAGATGCGAGTCCTCCTCGTCGCCGATCGGGGTCTCGAGCGACAGCGGCTCCTTGGCGATCTTGAGCACCTTGCGCACCTTCTCGAGCGGCATGCCGAGCTTCTCGGCCAACTCCTCGGGCGTGGGCTCGCGGCCGATCTCGTTGAGCATCTGGCGGCTCGTGCGCACGATCTTGTTGATGGTCTCGATCATGTGCACCGGGATGCGGATGGTGCGGGCCTGGTCCGCGATCGAGCGGGTGATGGCCTGCCTGATCCACCAGGTCGCGTAGGTCGAGAACTTGTAGCCGCGCCGGTACTCGAACTTGTCGACCGCCTTCATCAAGCCGATATTGCCTTCCTGGATCAGGTCGAGGAACTGCAGGCCGCGGTTGGTGTATTTCTTGGCGATCGA
>DASYFD010000033.1:0-5608 GCA_036498625.1 Xanthobacteraceae bacterium
CGCGCGCTCAGGACCAGACGGCGGCCCTGGACCTGGGCCTGGTTGGCGGCATATTTGCTCTGGTCGTAGGCGGCATCGAGCTCCTGCTGGTCCATGTCGAGCCAAACCGGCGGACCCTTGCGGCGCGGCGCCACGGCATTGCGTTCGCGTTCGGCACTCAGCGCGTTGCTGTCGGTCATGCGTGGCTCCGTTGATGTTCAGGTCGACAGACTAATGGGCAGCCACTGGCAGATCAATCTCGCTCCGGGGTCTCATGCCCCGCTCGCAAAAACAGTTTGCTCCAAACTTGCGCATGATAGATCATTTCGCGACGGATCGCAGGCCCGGCGGATCGCGGTCGGCGCTATTGACGGTATTTGCCAAGAAGGAGCGCGGATGCCGGTGGCAGCAAGAGCATGCGGCTGCATCGCGGGACTGGTTTGCCTGCTCGCCAATGCGGGCGCCCGGGCGGCGGACATCCGATTCTGCAACGACTTCCCTCACCTCATTTACGCCGCGATGGCCTATCCGCAGGAAGAGGGTTCCTGGATTTCGCGCGGCTGGGTCGCGGCCGAGACCGGACAATGCTATCAGTTCGATTCCGCGCTGCGCGTGAAGACGTTCTATTATCGCGGGGAGAGCGTCCCCTACCGGGACAAGTCGGGCAAGAACATCAGGAGCACCTGGGGCGCGGGCATGAAGTTTGCGATCCTAGAAAACGGGAACTTCAATTATTGGAATGCCCAGAACAAGGTTCTCAATTCGAGCCTGGCGGAGTTCACCAAAGGCGTGGACATCGACGAGGGGGCGGCTACCGTTACGGTCACCTTCCAGGCCGACGGCAAGGTTTCGATCCAAACCATAAAGCCATGAGATGGAATTGAGCCGCCTCGCGGCGCGCCCGACCGAGGAGCTCCCATGCGCGACAAGCCGTGCCTGACAGCCACCGACGTCGAGAAGGCCGTGAGCGCGTGCACGGCGGAAGCGCACAAGAACAAATGGAACGTCGCGATCGCGGTGCTGGACGAAGGCGGCTTTCTGCTCGGCTTCCATCGCATGGACGGGGCGCCGCCGATCTCGGCCGAGGTCTCGATCGGCAAGGCGCGCACGGCGGCCATGACCAAGCGTTCGAGCAAGTTCTTCGAGGACCGCGTCAAGGAGCGGCCGGCATTCGCGAATTTCCCCGCCGGGATCCTGATCCAGGGCGGCTTGCCGATCATGCACAAAGGCGAATGCGTCGGCGCCATCGGGGTATCGGGCGTGCAGTCGCATGAGGACGAGCAGGTCGCGCAGGCCGGCGTCAGCGCGCTGGGGTAGCCGTTTCGTTTTGTCATTGCCGGGCATAGCCCGCGAAGACGGGCGTTAACGCCCTGATGTCCCGGCAATCTCGACAAGGGTCGCACGGTCGGGACAACATGAGCGAGATGGCCGGGACAAGCCCGGCCATGACAAGTGGAATTCCCTCACCCCAAGTTCAATTCCTTGAAGAAGTCGTTGTCCTTGTCGTCGATCACGATGAAGGCGGGAAAATTCTCCACCTCGATGCGCCAGATCGCCTCCATGCCGAGCTCGGGATATTCCAGCACCTCGACCTTCTTGATGCAGTGCTCGGCGAGGTTGGCGGCCGCGCCGCCGATCGAGGCCAGATAGAAGCCGCCGTGCTTGTGGCAGGCCTCGCGCACCGCGGCCGAGCGGTTGCCCTTGGCAAGCGAGACCAGCGAGCCGCCGGCGGCCTGGAACTGCTCGATGAAGCTGTCCATGCGGCCCGCCGTGGTCGGACCGAAGGAGCCCGACGCATAGCCTTCCGGCGTCTTGGCGGGGCCGGCGTAATAGACCGGATGGTTCTTGAAATAGTCCGGCAGCCCCTGCCCGCTCTCCAGCCGCTCGCGCAGCTTGGCGTGCGCCAGATCGCGCGCCACCACCATGGGGCCGGTGAGCGACAGCCGTGTCTTGATCGGATGGCGGCTGAGCTGGGAAAGGATCTCCTTCATGGGCTGGCGCAGATCGATCTCGACCACGTCGCCGCCGAGCGTCTTGCCGTCGAGGTCGGGCAGGTATTGCGCCGGATTGTGCTCGAGCTCCTCGAGGTAGATGCCGTCGCGGGTGATCTTGCCGAGCGCCTGGCGATCGGCCGAGCAGGAGACGCCAAGGCCGATCGGGAGCGAAGCGCCGTGGCGCGGCAGCCGGATCACCCGCACGTCGTGGCAGAAATATTTGCCGCCGAACTGCGCGCCGACGCCGAGCGACTGGGTGAGCTTGTGCACCTCCTGCTCCATCGCGAGGTCGCGGAAGGCGTGGCCGTCCTCGGAGCCCTGGGTGGGAAGCTGATCGAGATAGCGGCAGGAAGCGAGCTTCACGGTCTTCATGGTGAGCTCGGCCGAGGTGCCGCCGATCACGATGGCCAGGTGATAGGGCGGACAGGCGGCGGTGCCGAGCGTGAGGATCTTCTCCTTGAGGAAGGCCAGCATGCGGTCATGGGTGAGGATCGAGGGCGTCGCCTGGAACAGGAACGACTTGTTGGCCGAGCCGCCGCCCTTGGCGATGAACAGGAACTTGTAGGCGTCCTCGCCGCCCTGGCTGTCGGCATAGATCTCCACCTGCGCCGGCATGTTGGAGCGCGTGTTCTTCTCCTCGAACATGGAGAGCGGTGCCAGCTGCGAGTAGCGCAGATTGCGCTTGAGATAAGAATCGCGCGCGCCTTCCGCGAGCGCCGCCTCGTCGTCGCCGTCGGTGAAGACCAGCCGCCCCTTCTTGCCCATGATGATGACGGTGCCGGTGTCCTGGCACATGGGCAGCACGCCGCCGGCCGCGATATTGGCGTTCTTGAGGAAGTCGTAGGCCACGAACTTGTCGTTCGGGCTCGCCTCCGGATCGGACAGGATCGAGCGCAACTGGGCGAGATGCCCGGGCCGCAGCAGATGATTGATGTCGCCGAAGGCGGCCTCGGCGAGCATGCGCAGGGCCTCGCGCTCGACCACCAGCATGTCGCGGCCCATCAACTTCTCGACCCGCACGCCCTGCGAGCCGAGCTTGCGATAGGGCGCGGCGTCCTGGCCGAGGGGAAACAGCGGTGTGTGCTTGTAAGGTGGGACGATGGCGGCGGGGGCGTTCATGGGAAACTCCGGTGATCGGCTCGTTCTAGGCGGTTTCTGGTTCGCGGTCACGCATCGGAAATGCGCCGACCGCATTGCGTAGGGGCGGCTCTTGTGGCCGCCCTCTCGACGCCTGCGGCGGGTGGCGGGCGCCCACGAGGGGCGCCCCTACAAACGGGCTGCCAACAACACGGTGCTGCTCAGCGCGCCACCGCAGCGGTGTACTGCTCCTGCGTCACCTGCTCCATCCATTCGACATGCTTGCCGTCGAGCGCCTCCTGCATGGCGATATGCACCATGGCGGTCGTGGGCGCGGCGCCGTGCCAGTGCTTCTCGCCGGGCGGAAACCATATGACGTCGCCGGCGCGGATTTCGCGCAGCGGCCCGCCCGACGCCTGCGCCCGGCCGACGCCGGACACCACATAGAGAGTCTGGCCGAGCGGATGGGTGTGCCAGGCGGTACGGGCGCCGGCCTCGAAAGTCACCAGCGCGGTGCGCAGCCGCGCCGGCTCCGGCGCCTCGATGATGGGGTCCTGCCAGACCGTTCCGGTGAACCAGTCGGTCGACATCCGGCGCGACGGGGTCGATCCTGCGGGGCGCAGCTCCATGGGATTCTCCTTTGGGTTTTCGCCTCTTTCTGTAGCCCGGATGGAGCGTAAGCGAAATCCGGGTCGCACTCGTCCCGGCCTTGAGCCGGGACCGTTCCGGACGCCGGCGTTTGGAACGATCCCGGATCTGCAGTGCACCGCTGCGCGCTGCACTGCGTCCGGGAAAAGGACAAGCGCCTCATGCCTTGGCGCTGGGGCGGGCGGAGACCGCGTCGTACCAGCGGCGCAGGTTGACGCAGTGATCGGGGATCGGAAGCTTGATCCATTTGGCGAAATCGACCGTCACCAATGTGGTGATGTCGGCAATGCTGTAGCCGGGACCGCAGACGAAGTCGCGCCCCGCAAGCTCAGCCTCCACGGTCTCGAAGAAGCGCAGGACCCGGGCGCGGCCGCGCTCGGCAAGCGCCGGGATCTGCGGGTAATCGTCCGGGCCGGGGAGCGAGCGTCCCTTCATGCCGGGGGTGAAATTGCGGAAGGCCTCCACCACGGCATAGAAGCCCTCCCGCTCGGCGCGCCTTTGCGCCGCAACCACGATCGCCCTGCCCTGCGGGTCGCCTCCCATCAGCGGCGGGGTCGGCCGCACCGCCTCGAAATAGACGCAGATGCCGACCGCATCGGCGATGCGGGTGCCGTCATCGAGTTCCAGCACCGGCACGGTGCAGTCGGGATTGATGGCGCGGAAGCTTTCCGTGAGCTGCTCGCCTTTGCGCAGGTCGACCTGCACGGTCGGCAGCGTGATGCCCTTCTCGGCCAGGAAAATACGCACCCGGCGCGGGCTCGGCGCCGGGGCGTAGTCATAAAATTTCATGTCGGTCTCCTGCGTCAATTCGCCGAGCTTGCGCCGGACCGGCAATATCCCGATCATCCCGCCGGCACGCAATGCCAGTGCGGATGAGATCATGATCCCCAGCAACGGTTTGACGCGCCGTGCGGTGCTGGCGGGCGCAGCGGCGCTCGGCCTGCCGTGCGTTCTGCGCACCGCCGCGGCGGCGGACACGGTCGACCTCGATGCCGCCAGGCGCGAGGGCAAGGTCTCGCTCTACACCTCGGCGCCGATCGCGGCGGCCCAGAAGGTCGCGACCGCGTTCGAGCAGAAATTCGGCATCAAGGTCGAGCTGTTTCGCTCCGGCGGCACCGAGGTCCTGCGCCGCTTCATGATGGAGCGCGATGCCGGCCGCATCGCCGCCGACGTGCTGGTGACATCCGATCCGGCAGCCGCCATCGATCTCACCGCCAAGGGGCTGTTCGTGCCGTTTCGGCCGGCGGGCTTCGAAGCGGTGCCGGCGGCCTTGAACGATCCGAACGGAAACTACGTCGCCCAGCGCGTGAGCCTGATCGCGATTTATGTGCGCACCGACCTCATTGCGGCAGCCGACCTGCCCAGGACCTGGGATGACCTCACGCTGCCCAAATACAAGGGCAAGCTGGTGATGACCGACCCCTCCTTCACCTCGCTGCAGGTCGGCGTGGTCGCCATGATGTCGAAGCTGCGCGGCTGGGGCTATTACGAAGCCCTCAACCGCAACGACGTGCTGATCGTTCCGGGCAATGAGCAGGCGGTCAACCTGGTGAAGAGCGGCGAGCGCCCGATCGCGGCCGGCGCCGACGCCCAATATGCCAACGAGGCGCGCCGCGCCGGCCATCCGATCCAGAACATCTTCCCGGCGGACGGCACCTTCGCGATTCCGGCGGTGACCGCGGTGGTCAAGGGCGCGGCCCACCCGAACGCCGCCAAGCTGCTCGCCGAATATCAGCTGAGCCTGGAGGCGGAGCGGCTGTGGCCGCCGGAGGGCATCTATGCGGCGCGCACCGATGTCGAGCCGCCGGCCGGCAGTCCCGCCGTCGCCAGCGTCAAGGTGATCCCGATGGACTTTCCCTACATCCAGCGCGCCACGCCGGCGGTGAAGAAGAAATTCCATGAGATTTTTT
>DASYFD010000034.1:0-65491 GCA_036498625.1 Xanthobacteraceae bacterium
AGATCCTCGAGCTGCATACGCTCGGGGTGCGGACCGTCTATGCGCAGGCCGACGTCACCAATTTCGCCAAGGTGATCACCGGCTGGACCATCCTGCCGACCGTCGACAATCCGGATCACGGCGGCGAGTTCGTGTTCAACAGGCGCATGCACGAGCCGGCGCCGCAGACCCTGATCGGGAACAGCTATCCGGACACCGGCATCGAGCAGGGCCGCAGCGTGCTGGCCGATCTGGCCCGCCATCCCGCCACCGCCCGGCATGTGGCCACCAAGCTGGTGCGCCACTTCATCGCCGACGATCCGCCGCCGGCGCTGGTGGATCGCCTGACCGAGCGTTTCCTCGACACCGACGGCGACCTCAAGGAGGTCGCCAAGGCGCTGGTCGGCGCGCCCGAATCCTGGGCACCGGAGCAGGCCAAGGTCAAGCGGCCGGGCGAATGGATCGCGGCGATGCGGCGGGCGACCGGCACCCAAGGGCAGATCGAGCGCATGACGAACGTGCAGGGCTTGCTCGGGGAGCCGCTGTGGCGGCCGCCTGCCCCCAAGGGCTTCCCGGACGACAACGCCGCCTGGCTCGACGGCCTGGCGCTGCGGCTGCAGAACGCCAACGCGTTCGCGCAGAATGTCGCCGACAACCTCGACCCGCAGGCGGTGCTCGATACCGGACTCGGCCCGCTGGCGTCGCAGGAGACCCGTCTCACGGTGGCGCGGGCCGAAAGCAAGCAGCAGGCGCTGGCGTTCGTGGTGATGGCACCCGAATTCCTGCGCAGATGATGGAGAAGACCATGTCGGCCACGTTGCAACCTTTCGCGCATCATGCCGCGACCCGCCGCGAGCTGCTGCTCGGCACCGGCGTGCTGTTCGCCTGGGCCCATGTACCGCGGATCGCGCGGGCGGAAGGCCGCGACCCGCGTCTGTTGACCATCGTGCTGCGGGGCGCGCTCGACGGGCTCGCCGCGGTGGCGCCGGTCGGCGATCCCGATTGGATCAAGCTGCGCGGCGACAATGCGCTGCGGCTCGACGGCAAGACCCCGGCGCTGCCGCTCGACGGATTCTTCGCGCTCAATCCCGCCATGCCGAACGTCCATCGCCTCTATCAGGCCGGCGAAGCCACCATCGTGCATGCGGTGGCGACGCCCTATCGGGAGCGCTCGCATTTCGACGGGCAGGACGTGCTGGAAAGCGGGCTGTCCAAGCCCGGCGCCGTCGATACCGGCTGGCTCAATCGCGCGCTCGCCGGGCTCGCGCCGGGCGACCCGGCCAATCCGCGCGGCCGACGCGCCTTCGCGGTCGGGCCGGTGACCCCACTGGTGGTGCGCGGGCCCACGCCGGTGCTGTCATGGACGCCGCCGCGCCTGCAGCCGGTGAGCGAGGAGACCACCATGCGTCTGCTCGAGCTCTATCGCCACACCGATCCCACCTTCGCGCGCGCGCTCGAGGATCGGCTGGGGCTCACCGCCATCGCGCGGGCGGGCGGCATCAGCGAGGCTCCCGACCCCAAGCTGCCGGCGGTGCCCGGCGGCAATATCGAGCAGGTGCGCGCCTATTTCGCCGAGGCGGCCGGGGCGGCGGCAAAATTCCTCGCCAGCCCGGACGGCCCGCGCATCGGGGCGCTCGCGCTCGATGGCTGGGACACCCATGTCAACGAAGGCGCCGTCAGCGGCCGCCTGGCCTCGCTGCTGGGCGCGCTCGATGGCGCCATCGCGGCCATCAAGACCAACATGGGAGAGGCCTGGGGCGAGACCGTGGTGGCGCTGGTCACCGAGTTGGGCCGCACCGCCCGTGTCAACGGCAACGAGGGCACCGATCACGGCACCGGCACGGTCGCGCTCCTGGCGGGCGGGGCCCTCAAGGGCGGTCGCGTGATCGCGGATTGGCCCGGCCTCAGGGAGGCGGATCTGTTCGAGAAGCGCGACCTCAAGGCCACCACCGACCTGCGCACGGTGCTCAAGGGCCTGCTCAGGGACCACCTGCGGGTCGATGACGGCGCGCTCGCCGCCGAGGTGTTCCCCGGCAGCGAAGCGGCGGCCCCGATGGCAGGGCTCTTGGCCTGAGCATGATCGACAGAGTTGGAATCGGACCCATACGCCGGGTCCTCTCGTAAGGGCGACCCATAGCCCGTCGAAGACGGGCGTGAACGCCCTGGTGGTGGTCGCCCGTCGGGCCGCGAACGCGGAGAAGCGGGCGGGCACAAGGCCCGCCCCTACGAACGGAACCGATCCACTAGGACCGAGCGAGAGGTCGCCTATTCCCCGGCGACCAGATCGCCGTTGCGCTGAAGCACGATCACGACCCCGGATTTGTTGAGGGGCGTGGCACCGAGCTTGAGCAGAAGCTCGGCCGTGTCTCCGCGGTATCGGCGCGGAATCTGCAGGCGGCGAGCCCCGGCATCCTTGGTGAGAACCGAAAGCGAGATGCTCAACGGCGTCTGCCCCAGCTGGTCCATGGTGTCGAGCTTGGCACCCTTGCTGGCCAGCAAGGCAACGACATCGTTCAAGCCCTGATAGGAGGCCGCATGCAGCGCGGTCCACCCGAACTGTCCGGCGGCATTGACATCGGCGCCATGGTCCAGGAGATACCTTGCGGTCTGGACCGCGGTTGCCCGTTCCTCGAGCGATCTTGCCCTTTGCACGTCGGTGCCGGCCCCGGACGCCAGGATCAGCGGCGTCGTGCCCTGCTCGGTCGCAATGAGCGGATCCGCCCCGCCATCCACCAGCACCTTGACGGCTTCGATGTTGTTGACCTCGGCCGCAAGTGCAAGCGGGGTAGCGCCTTCCAGCTCGACCTCGGTAATGGTGATGGCGGTGCGCTTGGTCCTGGCTCCGACGCCGCCGGCTTGTGCCTTCCTTTCGGCGGCGACCTTGTCCTTGTCCAGCTGGAGACGAGCATTGGGGTTTGCACCATGCGCCAGCAGCGTCTTCACCAGGGTCACCGCGACCGCTTTGGTCGCCGGATCAAGCCCGTAATCGGAATCCCGCACGGCGTGATGCAAGGAGGTGAAGCCGTTCGCATCGACGGCATTGGGATCGGCTCCGTTGTCGAGCAGCAGCTTCGCGACATCGGGGTTGCCGATCGAGCTGGCGATGATCAAGGGCGTTGCGCCCGACTTCGGCATGACGTCATTCGGATTGGCTTTGGCCTTGAGCAGGATGCGGGCGGACTCCACATCGCCCTGCTGGGCGGCAAACATCAGCGCGGTGAAACCCGATTTCGAACGGGCATTGACGTCCGCGCCATGCCCCAGCAGCTCCTTGGCTACTGCGGACTGGCGTTCCGACATCGCCCACATCAAGGCGGTCTGTCCGCCTTTTCCTTCCTGCGCGTTGGGATCGGCCTTGGCGGCCAGCAACGCCCGCACGGCCGCGAGGTTGCCCTGGCGCGCCGCCCGCATCAGTGGCGTTTCGCCCGACAAGAGGTGCGCGTTGGGATCGGCGCCCGCTGTCAAAAGCTTCACGGTGATGGTCGCATCCGGGTTGGCCGCCGCCGCATACAGCGCCGTTGCGCCGTAGGGGTTGGCGGCCTTGGGGTCGGCGCCTGCGCCCAACAGAAGGTCGACCATCTGCGCGTCATTGCGCTCGGCCGCCGCGATGAGCGCCTCGGCGCCCGCAACATCATTCTTCGCGGGGCCGTTCAACAGCGCGCGCACGGCCTCGCGGTCCCCTTGCTTGGCGGCATCCGCCAGCAACACATTCTTGGTCTCGGCGGCAAACGCGGTGCCCGCAAAGAGCGGCAAGCCCAGCGCACTCGCCAGAATCGTTGCCCTAATGCTCATCGTTGCTCTCCTGTTTGGAGCGGTTTTCCTGGGTGTCGAACGGCCGGGCCGATCCCGGTCGCTTCCGGTCCTGAAACGTCGTCCCACTGCATCGGCGTCGCCGGGTCAATCCGGCGACGCCAATGACGGGAGGGACACGCCCTGGATCTAGAGCGCCTTACGCGGTTGATTCGCATCCGCCGCCCGCGCGGCGGATGCCGTCAAATCGAGCCTGCCGGTGCTGTCGCCGAGCTTCGCCAGGCGGGGAACGTTTGCCTTGTCGAGCATGGTGAGCAGCAGATTGGTCATCGGCGTGCGGTTGGGATAGCGGATATGCTGTCCGCCCTTGATCCCGGTAGCGCTGCCGGCAACAAGCAAGAGTGGCAGGCTGGTATAGAGGTGGAGATTGCCGTCGCTCAGCGCTCCGCCATAGAGCATCATCGAGTGATCGAGCAGCGATCCGTCGCCGTCCGGCGTCGCGCGCAGCTTGTCGAGATAATACGCCAGCATCTTGGTGTGGAAGGCATTGATCTGGGCGGTCTTGGCGATCTTCTCGGCATCGCCGTGGTGATGCGTTACGGAATGATGGGAATCGCCGAAGCCGAGCTCCGGATAGGCGCGTCCGCTCATCTCGTGCCCGATCTGGAATGTGCAAACCCGCGTCATGTCGGTCTGCCAAGCCAGAACCAGGAGATCAGCCATCAGCTTGTAGTAGTCCGAAAAGACTCCGGGGATGCCCACGGGGGCCGATACCTGCGGCAGATCGCGGTCGCCCTGCTGCTCCGCCAGCTGGATGCGGCGCTCGACGTCCCGCACGGCATCCAAATACTGGTCGATCTTCCCGCGATCGGGTCCGCCGAGCTTTCCACGCAGCTGCTTGACCTTCTCGGTGACGGCATCGAGGATACTGCGATCGTCCTCCCGCAGCGCCGAGCGCACCTGCGGATCGGTCGAGCCCGAGTCGCCGAACAGGCGCTCGAAGATGACGCGGGGGCGGTTCTCCATCGGCAACGGCGTGGTCTCGTTGCGCCACGAGATCGTGTTGTAATAGGCGCAGCCATAGGCGGACTCGCAGGCGCCCACCACCTCGGGCGTCTCCAGGCCGATCTCGAGCGAGGCGAGCTGGGTGTACTTGCCGAATTCCTTGGCCGCGATCTGGTCGGCGGAGGTGCCGGCATGCAAATCCGCGCCCGAGGTCATTTTCGCGTGCGTCCCCGTCAGCCAGGCGGTGCAAGCGCGCGGATGATCGCCGCCCACCTCGAACGCGAGGCCAGCGCTTTGTTGTTGATCGAGCCCGCTCAGCACCAGCATGCGGTCGCGGAAGGACGCGAGCGGTTGCAAGGTCTGGGTCAGCTCGAAGTCGGCGCCCACCGTCTTGGGCGTCCACTCGCCGTTCAGGTTCATGATCCCATTGGGAACCTCGATGAACGACATGCGGGTCGGCCGCTTCGCTTCGAGGGCGAAGGCCGGGGTCATGGCGCCCAGCATGGGGAGCGCAAGGGCCGCGCCCGTCCCGCGCAAGAAGGCTCGGCGGGGAATGGACTTCCTAGTTATAACCATCGCTTACCCTCCTCATTTGAAACGGGTTGCTGTTGACGATACCGAGAATGATGGATGACCACCTTTGGTCGTCCTTCGAAGCGTCGCGCGCGATCTTGCGAATGACCGGCGCGTCGTACTCTTCAACGCCGCGCCCCAGCGCATAGGTCAGGAGCCGCTCCGTAAAGGTCTCTATGAACTGGCCCCGTCGGCGCAGCAGGATGTCGCGCAAGCCCGATGGCCCGTTGAACCCCGTGCCGTCGGGCAGAACCCCGGAGGAATCGATCGCTCCGGTTCCTTCTTCACCGGCGGTGTCGCGCCATCGGCCGATGCCGTCGAAGTTCTCGAGCGCAAAGCCGATCGGGTCCATGAGCCGGTGGCAAGCGGCGCATTGCGGACTGGCCCGGTGCTGCTCCATGCGTTCACGCATGGTCAGGACCTTGGCGCTGGCGTCGTCTTTCAGCGCCGGAACATTGGGCGGTGGTGGCGGCGGCGGCGTGCCCAGAAGCTGCTCCAGCACCCACTTGCCGCGGACCGTCGGCGCCGTCCGGTCCGGGTAGGAGGTGACCGTCATGATGCTGGCCTGCCCGAGCAGGCCCTGCCGGTTCGGGTCGGTGATCGCTACGCGCCGAAACTCGTTGCCGTAGATGCCCTTCATCCCATAGTGCTCGGCCAAGCGCTGATTGACGAAGGTGTAGTCCGTCTTCAGGAGATCGGCGACGCTGCGGTCCTCACGCAATGTGCTTTCGACCAGCAGCTCCGTCTCCTGCTCGAGCGCCTGGCGCAAATTATCGTCGAAGTTCGGGAAGGCGCCCGAATCCGGCACGATCCTCGGGATATTGCGCAGGAACAGCCATTGGCCGACGAAGTTCTTGACCAGGGCCTGCGAGCGGGGATCGGCCAGCATGCGGCGGACCTGGGCCTCCAGGACCGCCTTGTCGCCGAGCTGCCCGCGCTCGGCCGCGGCGAGCAGCGCGTCGTCGGGCAGGCTGCTCCACAGGAAGAAGGAGAGGCGCGAGGCCAGCTCGATGTCGCTGATCCGGTGAACGCTCCCGCGCGCGGCGTCCGGCGGATCAACCTCGGTGCGGAAAATAAAATCGGGCGATACCAGGATCGTCTGCAACGCCAATCTTATTCCCGCCTCGAACCCGCCGCGCTGAGCGCCGCGGCGATAGAGAGCCGTGAGCGGCGGGAGGTCATCGGCAGCCAGCGGCCGCCGAAACGCGCGGTGCGCCAGGTTGGCGATGATCTTCTCCGCGCAGGCCTGCTCCTCGGCCGGCGCCCCGGGATGGCAGACGAATATCCGGTCGCGGGCCTCGGTTGCGCCGGGCCCCTGCACATCGTACGGGCCGACCACCGAGATGGCGCCCACGCCTTCGAAGTAGTCCTTGTCGTTCCCGTTCCCGCCGCGGCCTCGCTGCGGAAGAATGTCCTCGGACACCACCGTGTCTTTCAGGAACGTCGCAACAAGGGTATGCGGACCCGCCTTGACGGGGAGACGGACCTTCATGTGCGAATCGGGGTCGTGCCCGGTACCGAAGACGGCCTGCCCCTGCCCCTTTTGGGCCGGAATGGCGAACAATCCGAGCCTTTGACCGTCGAGCGTGAGATCGAGCGTGCGGTCCTGCCCCATCCCCAGGAACTCGTCGGCCTTGCCTCTGGCGAGGCTCACCGAAACATCATATTGGCCGTCGACCGGGAAATAATGGCGAACGAACGTGCCGCCGCGCGAGCCGAGCGGCATGTTCTCGCTCATGCGGTCGACCTGGTTGAGCCCGTGCGAAACCGAATAGGTCTGATAGGCAACCGGCAGCGTGGTATCGCCGATGGCGAGCCGGCTGATCCTGCCGGCCGCGGAGAGATACCGCTCCATCAGCAAGGGCGATACCTGCAGCACGTCGCCGATATTGTCGAAGCCGTAGCCGGTGTCGTCGGCCGGCAACATCTCCGCGACGTCGACCTCGATCGCCAGCAGATCGCGGACCGCGTTCGCATATTCCGTCCGGTTGAGGCGATGGAGCGTGGGATGTCCCGGATTGGGCTTGAGCTGCGCGGCGCGATCGCGCTCGCTCTCGATAAAATTGACCAGGCTGCGGTAGGTGGCCTCGTCCGGCCGCGGCATCCCGGCGGGCGGCATCTCGCGATTGCGCAGCTTGCGCAACAGCTTCTCCCACACCGCGCCGTTTTTCTCGAGATGGTCGAGATCCAAAGCCTGCAGGTTCAATCCCGCCGGGGCCCTGGGACCGATATGGCACTCGACGCAATACAGCTTCCAGGTTTGCCAAGCCGTATATTGGCCCAAGGCCGTACTGGCAGGGGTTGCGGCCGCAGGGACAGAGTTTTCAGCGGAAACTGTTGCTGCGCGCCAGACAACGGCGCCGGCCAGAACCATGCCCATCAAGGCCAGTGCTCGGGCTCGAATCATTCGCCCCTCCCACGCCTAAGACAAGTTGCATGACGAACTCAACGCTTACTCCGATGCATGGTTGCGGGCAAGCTGATAACGTGAATGTTTGCATTTAGTGCGCTGCGAAAAGTTGGACGCGATCTAAAAGAGTCCCGCTTATTATTTTTTCTTTGGTCCTATTACTAAAACTAACGACCAAAAGTCCAAGCCATTGATTTTTCTTTGGTCCTATCATCGGGACACGCATCACCAACGGAAGGTACCTACAGGCATGGTCCAAAACAAAAAGAACCACCCCTTGAGCGCGGATGCTCTTGATGCCTGCGAAGAAAGGAATCACCTTCCGGCAAGCCTGAAATATCTCAAGCAAAATCAGGGACAACGATCGGACTTGGTCAGCGATGTTGACTAAAATCGCGCGCAAGACGGTTCTGGGCCCGCAGGATGCGGATCGCAGTACCGGGATGCCTTGCCGACTCGAACGTCAGGCATTCTCCGCCAAGCCGGCAATCGGCTTGTCGCCATTCCGGAGCCTGGCGGCGAGCACCAGCGGCGGGCACCGCCGGTCGTCATGGTATTCGACCTGGCAGTCGAGGCACTGAAAGCACTCCGCCGTGACGATCCGGCCTGTCTTCTCGATCGCTCCCACCGGGCACGAGCGTTCGCACAGATGGCAGGGATTGCCGCATTCGGGGCGGCGCTTGAGCAGATCGACGAGGTGCAGCCGATCGAGCATGGCGAGCACGCCGCCGAGCGGGCAGAGGAAGCGGCAATAGGCCCGCTCGGAGAACAACCCGACGGCCAGCAAGGCCCCGGCATAGAGCAGATAAGGCCAGGCTCGGGTGAATTTTGCAGTGATGGCGGTCTTGAATGGCTCGATCTCGGTGGTAACACCGGACGGGTCGATCGCGGTTACTCCCAAGATCAGCACCGCGATGGCGGCGACGTACTTGCCCATTCGCAAGCGCTGCTCGAGCGCAGTCGGCGGATTCCATTGCGGCACATCGAGCGCCCGGGACAGCTGAGCCAGCAATTCCTGGAGCGCGCCGAACGGGCACAGCCAGCCGCAGAACACGCCGCGCCCGATCAGCACCACCGACAACAGGGTGTAGGCCGCAAGAATGAGCATCAGCGGCTCGGCGAGATAAAACCCGATGTCGAGGCCGAGGAACGGCGCCCGCGCATAGTTGATGACATTGACGATCGACAGCTGCGTGCCGGCCGTCCAGCCAAGCCAGACCAGAACAACCAGCAGGAATCCGTTGCGCACCAACCGGTGGGCCCGGCGGGAACGCGCCAGAACCGACTGGAAAGCGAAGATCAGGGTAAGGACCGAGAGCAGCACGGCGAGAACCGCAACATTGACGCGGCTGTCACGCCAAGCCTCGACCCAGGCGGCGACCGGCGGCCGTTCCGGCATGAGTACGTGCGCAGCCGGGACCTGGTAGTCGAGTCCGAACGCGACCGTCACCGGCGTAGCACCCGCGCCATTGACCAGAAGCTCCAACCGCCACGGCCGCAAGGGGTCGAAGCCCGCCCGCGCGGGCAGCGCAAACACCCCGGCATTCTGCTGCCCCCAGAGGTCCCCGGCGTAGGGGCTCGCCCATTGATAGTCGTCTTGCACGAAGCCGTAGGTCTGGCCGTCCTGAACGAGGCGCAGGCGATCGAAGCGCCGGCCCTCGCTGTCCTGAAAGAATTTCTTGCCGAGAAAATCGTAAGGGCCGGTGGATGCGACGATGATCGCCTGGACGCCGCTCGGCATCCGGCGCTTGTGCTCCTCGAAATTCAACAGGCCGAGCAGATTGCCGCCGATCGCCGGTGGGGTGAGCAACGCGGTCGCGAATTCAATATAGAGATCGTCGGGCTTGCCGAGCGGCACGTCGAGCTTGGCGCCGGCTGCGCCCGCTCCGGCCAGGGCCGCCGCCACCTCGCCCGCGGTAACCCGCCGGCGCACCACGGCGCCTTCGGCGAGAAGCTCGTCCCATGACATGAGCTTGAAGCCCTCGACATCGAGGGTCGGAACCGTGACGGCGGCGCCGGGGACGCGTGCGCGCAACACCAGCCGCGCCGATGCCAGGACGGCGGCCCGCATGGCGCGCGCGCTGACGGTCGCACCGGCGACGAAGTCCGGCGGCAGCACGTCGGCGTCGGCGGAGAGCGGCCGGCCGGCTTCGCGGGCGAGGAAAGTATCGAGCAGGCGCTGGCGCACCGCGTCGTGAACGATATGGGGCTCTTTGTGGAACACCACCTCGGCGCCGGTGATGCGGCCGCCGAGATCCACGCCGGCGATCACGTCGAATGGTGTCGTCGAATATCCGGGCGCCGCCACGATATCGAGGGTCGAGAACGCAAAACCCACCACCTTGCCACCCCGGAAGACCGCGATCGCAGGCGGCGAGCCTTCCTCCGGTCCGAGCCGCTCGACGCCGCCGGGGAAGACCTTCGCCACGACCTCGGACGTGAGCCGCTCCCGCAGCTTGCCCTTCTCGGCCATGGCGGGTGACGCGAACACGAGTGCCAGCAACGCGATGCCGACGCTACGCCACCAATAAGTAGGCCCTGAGATTGCATTGACACAGCGCACCGGACCGCGACCCCTTTTCAGCTCAGGATTGACCGATGGCGACCGAGACCCCGTCCGGCCGGGTGACGATCGCACGCATTCCCGGACATGCGTCCAAGAGGGCCTGAGCGCGCTCCTCACCGACGACGCAGATCGCAACCGCGAGCGCGTTCGCCGCCGTGGCCCGCGGACCGATCACGGCCGCATCGGCAAGTTTGTTGGCGCTGGCTCCGGTCCGCGGATCAAAGATATGATGGAAATGCCCGGTCGGCTCAAAGGTGGTGCCGTAGCCTCCGGATACCGCGAGTGCCGCGTCGTCGAGCTCGATGACACGGTCGACCTCGCTCTCCGCCAGCGCATTGCGGATTCCGATCCGCCACGGTTGGCCGTCCGGGTGGCGGCCCAAGGTGTGATACTCGCCCAGATCGACCACGGCCGATTCGAAGCCTTGGTTGCGCAGCATGTCGGCGATGGCGTCGGTGACATAGCCCTGGGCAAGGCTGTTGAGCGTTATGCCCATCCCCTCCCGCGCGAACGCGATGCGCCCGGCGCCGGTCTCGATGCGGCGGAAATCGACCAGCTGGCGCGCCACCTCCTGGGCGCGGGCGACGATGTCCGGGACGATCTGCGCGTGCGACCAGAAATGCGCCGCATAGAGCTGCCACAGCGGCTGCACAGAGATGTCGAAGGCGCCCGCGCTCAGCACGCCAAAGCGCTGACCCTCTTCGATGAGGGCGCGCAGTTCCGGCGCGGGCCGGCGCAATTCCCCCGCCGCATTGAGGCGCGCGATCTCGCTGTCCGGCCGATACAGGCTGAAGATCCGCTCGTAGCGCGCGATCTCGGCCTCGACCCGCAAGATGGTGCGCCGGCAGAGCGCCGCATCGCTGTGCCAGAGAGTGAGTTCCGACACCGCATCGAGCACCTCGCCCTGCCAGTGGAACATCTGGCCCGGCGGGGCGGTGGCGCGGACCGCAGCGATGGTCAGCGGCAGGCCCGCGGCGGCCGCAACGATGCGGATGACGCGGCGGCGCGTCATACGGGCTGCGCCGGTGGGGGTCGGGTTTGAGCCGTGCTCCATCACGGGGCACCTCGCGCTTTGCGGGTCACCAGGACCACGCACCATATCGCGCTATGAGCCGACATTCGACGACAATGCTGCGGCAAGGGCGCCACTTCCGGTCGGGCCGCCGCCGCATTAGTGTCGGCGCAACTGACCGGATCGACCATCCAAGGAGCAGTGAATGGCCTCGGCGCGCAAGCTGTCCCGGCGCGGCTTCGTGCAGGCCGGCATCGGGGCGGGAGCCCTGCTGGCGGCACCGCAGGCCGGCGCGGCGCCGGGCAAGATCGAGAAGCCCAAGTTGACCCTGGGCCTGGCGGTGCCGGCCGCCAGCTTCCTGCCGGTCTATGTGGCGGCCGCCCGCACCTGGAAGGAGCAGGGCCTCGAGGTCGAGATCGTCAGCTTCCGGGGCGACGCCGAGGTAAGCCAGGCGATGGCGGGCGGCTCGCTCGACCTGTCGCTGCAGTCCTTTGACGGGTTGATCAACCTGATCGTCGCCAACCAGCCGGTGCGGGGTTTCTATGCCGGATTCCACCAGGCCGATTTCGCCTGGCTGGCGCAATCCTCGATCAAGACCTGGGCGGATCTCAAGGGCGGCACCATCGGGGTGTCGACCTTCGGGTCGCTGACCGACCAGCTCACCCGCTATGTGCTGCGCAAGCACGGGCTCAAGCCGGAGACCGACGTGCAGATCATGCAGGCCGGCCCGTCGGCCACCAGCATTCAATTGTTGCGCTCCGGCCGCCTCCTGGCCGCCATCCAGTCGGCACCCACCAAATGGGTGGCGGAGGACCTGGGCCTCACCGTGCTGGGCACGCAGGAAAAAGAGATCGCCCCGCAATGGCCCAAGCACACCTTCGTGGCGCGCGCCAAGTTCCTCGCCGACTATCCGGAAACCATCCGCGCCTTCCTGCGCGCCCATGTGGCGGCCATCAGGCTGGCGCGGCAGGATCGCGCGCTCGCCGTCAAGGTTCTGGTCGACCAGGTGAAGTATCAGCCGTCCTATGCGGGGCGCGCCTACGACGAGAACCTGCCGGCCTTCGACGAGCGCGGCCGATTGCCGGACGACAAATACATGGACATCTTCTGGTCGATCGTGATCGCGGCCGGCACCGTGCCGGAGCCCTGGCCGGCCGCACGGTTGATGGACGAGCGATTCATCGGCACATTTGCCGAGTGGGCGCCTTAAGGGCAACCGGCACTCCCGTTCCAGCCCGGAACCAAGCAGGACAGATGACCGCCCATGGGCCGGCTCGACCTCGAACATCTCAGCCTGGCCTATCCGCAGCGTGGCAGCGCGTTCCTGGCGCTCGCCGACGTCGATCTGTCGATCGAGGACGGCGCGTTCGTCACCATCGTGGGGCCCTCGGGCTGCGGCAAGAGCACGCTCCTGATGCTGATCGCCGCGCTGCTGCGGCCGAGCCGTGGAGCGGTGCGGCTCGACGGCGCCCTGGTGACCGCGCCGGGCTCCGACCGCGCGCTGGTGTTCCAGGATTTCGCCCTGCTGCCCTGGCGCACCGTGCTCGCCAATGTGGAACTCGGCCTCGAGCTCAAGGGCATCCCGGCGAAGGAGCGCAGCGCCATCGCCCGCCGGCATGTCGCCATGGTGGGATTGGGCGCCTTCGAGCGCTCCTATCCGCATCAATTGTCCGGCGGCATGCGCCAGCGCGTCGGAATCGCGCGCGCGCTCGCGGTCGAGCCGCAGGTGCTGTTGATGGACGAGCCGTTCGGGGCGCTCGACGCGCAGATCCGCCAGGTGATGGGCTCCGAGCTGCTGCGCATCTGGGAGCGCGGCCGCAAGACCATCCTGTTCGTCACCCACGACATCGACGAGGCGATCTATCTGGCCGACCGTACCATCGTGATGAGCGCCTCGCCGGGCCGCGTCATCGCGGATATTCCCATCACGCTCAAGCGGCCGCGCCCGCTCGACATCCGCAACGATCCAGCCTTCACGGCCTACCGCCAGCGTATCTGGGATTTGCTGCAGCAGGAGGTGCTGGCGTCGAACTCCTGGGAGCAGCCGCAGCCGGCTGCGGTGACATGAGCGCGCCCGACCTGAGCCTGGCGGCCCCGGCCCCGGCCCGCGGTGTGACCTGGGCCTCGCTCGTGCGCCACCGCTTCGCCCGCGGCGCGGTCGGATTCCTGGCGGTCGCGCTGTTCCTCATCGCCTGGCAGATCATCGGCGGCAATGACATCATCCGCTCGGACCTGATCTCCTATCCGTCCGAGGTGGCGGCGACCTTCATCCAGATGAGCGCCTCCGGCGAGCTCGGCAGCAATGTCGCGGTCAGCCTGCAGGAATTCATCCAGGGTTTTGTTCCGGCAATCGCGATCGGCATCGCGGCCGGCACCGCCTTCGCGCTGTCGCGGCGGCTGCACTATCTGTTCGAGCCCCTGATCGTTGCGCTCAACACCTCACCGATCATCGCCTTCGTGCCGGTGGTGGTGGTGTGGTTCGGGGTCGGCACTCAATCCAAAGCCATCATGGTGTTTCTCGCCGCCGTCGTCCCGATCGTCATCAACACCATGACGGGCATCACCCAGGTGCATGAATCCTGGATTCGCGCCTGCCGGGCCTTCGGGGCGAGCCGATCGCAGGTGATCCTCAAGGCCACGCTGCCGGGCGCGCTTCCCTCCGTCATGGTCGGGGTGCGGCTCGCGGTCGGGCGCGCCATCGTGGGGCTGATCGCGGCCGAGATGTATGTGTCGGTGCGCGGCGTCGGCCGCCTGATCCAGGTCTATTCGAGCAGCGAGCGGGCAGCCGAGATCTTCGTGCTGGTCACTGTCGTCGCCAGCTTCGGTTTCGTGCTGGTGACAGTGCTGCGCCGGATCGAGGGCTTGATCGCGCCCTGGAGCCTCGACCCATGAGTAAAATATGAGCGAGACATGAGCGAAATCGGCATCACGCCCGCCGTCCGCCCGACCGCGCGCGCCAGCGCGCCGCACGAGCAGCTCGTGCTCGGCGTCATCGGGACGCTGGCTTTCCTTCTCGTCTGGGAGACCGCCGCCCGCTTCGACCTGATCAACCCGGTGGTGGTGAGCAACCCCTCGCGCATCGCGGCGGCTTTCGTGGCGCAGCTGCAATCGGGCGAGATCCTCGCCGATCTCAAGGTCTCGCTGATCGAGTTCGCGGCCGGCTACGGGCTCTCGCTCGTGGTCGGGATCGGGCTCGGCATCGCCATGGGGCTCAACCGGCTGACCGAATACGCCATCGATCCGTTCGTCTGGTTCCTCTATTCCTCGCCGCTGATCGCGTTCTATCCGCTGATCATCGTGTGGCTCGGCTTCGGCTTCGCCACCGTGGTGGCGATCACGTTCCTGCTCAGCTTCGTGTCGGTGGTGGTCAACACGGTGGCGGGCGTGCACGGGGTCGACCCGCAGCTCATTCGCCCGGTGCGGGCCTTCGGGGGCACGCGGCTCGACGTGATCCGCAAGGTGATCCTGCCGGCCGCGGTGCCGCTGATCATCGCCGGCATGCGGATCGGGCTCGGCCGCGCGCTCCATGGCGTTGTGCTGGGCGAGATGTTCAGCTCCAATGCCGGGCTCGGCTATCGCATCACGTTTTACGCGGCGCACTTGCGCACCGCCGACGTGTTCGTGCCCCTGGTCATCCTGGTGCTGATCGGGCTATTGATCAATCAGCTCGGCAATGCGGTGGAGGCCCGGCTGCAGGCTTGGCGGGCGTGAAGGATCGCAGCAAGCACACGCGGAGCGGCATCATGACGACATCGCGGATTTCGCGTCGGGCCTTGCTGCAGGCGGGCGCCGGCGCCGGGCTCACGGCCCTCGCGGCAAGGCCACTATCGGCGGCGGGCCCGCTCGAGAAGAGCAAGCTCATCGCCGCCATCCCGGTCGACGCCGCGAGCTTCCTGCCGATCTATCTGGCGGCCGGCCGCACCTGGAAGAGCCAGGGCCTCGACATCGAGCTCACCGCCTTCCGGGGCGACGCCGAGGTGTCGCAGGCGCTGATCGGCGGCTCGATTGATTTCTCCATCCAGTCGGCCGACGGGCTGATCAACATGCTCAATGCCAACCAGCCGGTCATCGCCTTCTATGCCGGCTTCCATCAGTCCGATTACGCCTGGCTGGCGCAGCCCTCGATCAAGAGCTGGGAGGCGCTGAAGGGCAAGACCGCCGGCGTATCAACCTTCGGCTCCGCCACCGATCAGCTCACCCGCTACGCGCTGCGGCGCCACGGTCTGGTGCCGGAGAAGGACGTCCAGATCGTGCAGGCCGGCCCGCCCGCCAGCATCGCCCAGGCGCTGAAATCCGAGCGGCTGGCGATCGGCATCCTGGCGCCCCCGATGAACTGGATGGTGGCGGATGCGGGCTTGAACATCCTGGGCAGCCAGGGCGAGGAGATCGCACCGCAATGGCCCAAGCACGTGTTCGTGGCCAGGAAAAAATTTCTCGACGACAATCCCAACACGGTGCGGGCGATTCTGGCCGCGCATGTCGCCGCCATCCGCCTCGCCCGCGCCGAACGCGCCCTGGTGGTCGCCACCTATATGGAGCGGCTGAAGTTCCAGAAGATGTATGCGGAGCGCGCCTACGACGCCATCGTGCCGGGCTATGACGAGCGCGGCGCCCTGCCGAACGAGCAAAGCATGAACGTGTTCTGGTCGCTGCAGATCGAGCGCGGCGAAGCCAAGGAGCCGTGGCCGAGCGCGCGGATCCTGGACGACCGCTTCATCCGAACGTTTGCGGAATGGGCGCCGACGTAGCACCGTAGGATGGGTTGAGCTCATAAGGGCGTTTACGCCATAGCCCGCGAAGACGGGCGTAAACGCCCTGATGCCTTCGCGGGCTATGCGAAACCCATCAACCGCTCATGCTGGGTTACGCGAGAGCTCAACCCATCCTGCAACGCTAAAACTGATACCGCCGCAATCCGCCATCCACCGGGATCACCACGCCGGTGAAATAGGCGGCGCGCGGCGAGGCCAGCATCGCCACCACCAGGGCGACGTCCTCGGGCTCGCCGTAGCGGCCGACCGAGATTTCGGTGTCGGAGAGCGCCTGGCGTTCCGGCTCCGGATAGAGCCGGCGGATCTGCTCGCTCATGATGCGGCCCGGCGCCACGCAGTTGACGGTGATGCCCTGCTTGCCGATCTCCTTCGACAGGCCCTTGGACCAGGCGTGAATCCCGGCCTTGGCGGCGAACGCCGCGTTGAGCCGGTCGGGCTCCGATTTCCCCGTGATGTTGACGATGCGGCCGAAGCGCTGAGCCTGCATCTGGGGCAGCACCGCATGGGTCAATTGGCGCACGCGGGTGAAATTGAGCGTCATCGCCTCGTCCCACTTGTCGTCACCGGCGTCCACCGGCAGCGGCTTGCTGGCGCCCGCGCAATTGATCAGGATCTCGATCGAGCCGAGCGCGGCCAGTGCCTCGTCGCGGATGCGCAGCGGCGAAGCCTGGTCCATCATGTCGGCCACGATGATGGCCGGGGCGATGCCGCCCGCCGCCACGATTTCCTCGCCGAGCTTCTCGAGCAATTCGCGCCGGCGCGCCACCACCGCCATCTTCATGCCTTCGGCCGCGAGCGTCACCGCAATGGCGCGCCCGATCCCCATGCTGGCGCCGGTGACGAGGGCGGTGCGCCCCTTGAGTTGTAGATCCATGCCCCTGCCCTCTCGCTCGCGATGTTGTTTCGGGGCGAGGTTTGCCCGGTCGGCGGCCAAACATCAAGCCGGCCGCGAAATGACCGATTTCGCCGCGCCGGGCCGCCTGCTAGTCTCAAAGACCGCAGCAGGATCAACCGGATGGCGATGAACAAGCCGCATCTCGAATTCACCCGCGTCGACATGGCGGCCGGCTGGGCGACCCCGGAAGGCTATCCGCCCGGCATCAAGCAGAAGATTCTCGCCAGCGACATCGACGAGAACGGAAAATCGGGAAGCCGCACGCGACTCTTGCGCTTCGATCCGGGCGTCTACACCACCGCCCCGTTCGTGCACGACCACTGGGAAGAGGTCTATCTGATCTCGGGCGATCTCATCGTCGGCAACGATCCGACGGGCGAGGGCGGCGAATCCTTCCAGGCCCCCACCTATGCGTGCCGGCCGCCCGGCGTGCGGCACGGCCCGTTCAAATCGGCCGGCGGCTGCATGCTGTTCGAGATTCATTATTATGACGAGGGCAGAGCTTGAGATCGGGGTTTGCGTTGATGAGAGCACTGCGAACTTGTCCCGGGCTTGACCCGGGACCGTTCCAAACGCGGAATCTGGAACGGTCCCGGCTCAAGGCCGGGACAAGGGCACCTCACCTGCGTCGAGCACCACCATGACCCTCGAAGATCGGCGCGTTCTGATCGCGGGCGGCGGACCGGTCGGGCTGTTGTGCGCCTGGCTGCTGGCGCGGCGCGGCGTGCCGGTGCGGCTGTTCGAGGAGAACGACGGTCCGCAGGCCGATCCGCGCGCCGCCACCACCCATCCGGCGACCCTCGAGCTATTGAGCGAGGACGGGCTGGCGCAGGACATGGCGCGCGTCGGCCTGGTGGCGCCGATCTTCCAGTTCTGGGACCGGCCGAGCGGCCAATTGGTGGCGCAGTTCGATCACGCGGTGCTCAAGGACGACACCCGCTATCCGTATGTGGTGCAATGCGAGCAGTTCAAGACCGCCGGGCTCATCCTCGAGCGGCTGCAGCAATTTCCCGATGTGGAGATCCTGTTCGGCCACGCCGCGGTCGACCTGCGGCAGGACGCAGGCGGCGTCAGCCTCGACACCCGCGGCCCGGCCGGCACCGCGACCCATCGCGGCGCCTATCTGATCGGCGCCGACGGCGGCCGCAGCACGGTGCGCAAGCAATGCGGCATCGCGTTCGAGGGCTTCACCTGGCCGGAGCGGTTCGTGGTGCTCACCACGCCGTACGATTTCGAGGCGCAGCGCGGCTACTGCTACCGCAGCTATTTCGCCGACCCGGGCGCCTGGTGCAATTGCTTCAAGGTTTCGGCCGACGGCCCGCCCGGCCTGTGGCGCACCGTGTTTCCGACCGAGCCGGCCGAGACCGACGCCGAGGTGCTGGGCGAGGCCGGCGTGCAGGCGCGGCTCAACAAGTTCTTTCCCGCCCCGCTCCCCTACGAGGTCGTGCACCGCAATCTCTATGTCACCCACCAGCGGGTGGCGGCGAGCTTTCGCCATGGCCGGGTGCTGCTGGCGGGCGATGCCGCCCATGTGAACAATCCGATCGGCGGCATGGGGCTCAATGGCGGCATCCAGGATGCGGTCAATCTCGTCGACAAGCTTGCCCGCATTCTCACGGGCGGCGAGCCCGAACGCCTGCTCGATCTCTACGACCGGCAGCGCCGCACCGTGGCGATCGAGTTCGTGCAGGAGCAGTCGATTGCCAACAAGAAGCGCCTGGAGGCCGCCGATCCGGAGCAGCGGCAGCGCAATCTCGACGAATTGCGCCGGATCGCCGCCGACCCGGCGCGCGCGCGCCAATTCCTGTTGCGCAGCGCGATGATCGAAAGCCAGCGCCGCGCCGACAGCATCGCGCTGGAGGATGCCTGATGCGCAGCCCGCGCGATCCGCTCGCGCTCTATCGCGACGGCGCCCCGTCGCACCCGCGCAGCTATGCGGACCTGCACCAGCACGTGCTGGCGCTGGCGCGGGCCGGTCTCCTGCATGTGATCGACGAGCCGATCAACAAGGACACGCTGATGCACCCGCTGGTGCGCTGGCAATACCGCGGCGGCATTCCGGAAGGCGAGCGCAAGGCGTTCCTGTTCACCCAGCCGACCGATTCCAAGGGCCGCCGTTACGACATGTCGGTGCTGGTCGCCGGCCTCGCGGCCAGCCGCGATGTCTATCGGATGGGCTTCGGCAAGCCGCTCGAGGAGATCGGCGCGACCTGGATCCAGGCGATCGCCAATCCGCTGGCGCCGCAGCTGGTGGCGGACGCGCCTTGCCAGGAGGTGGTGACGATCGGGGACGAGCTCGAGCAGGACGGCCGCGCGCTCGACGGGCTGCCGGTGCCCATATCGACACCGGGCTTCGACAACGCGCCTTATCTTTCCGCCGGCCATTACATCACCAGGGATCCGGACAGCGGGATCCAGAATCTCGGCAACTATCGCGGGCAGATCAAGGCGCGGCGGCGGCTCGGCATGAACCCTTCCGTCGAGCTGCGCGCCGGCATTTATGCCCATTGGGAGAAATGCCGGGCGCGCGGCGTGCCGCTGCCCTGCGCGGTGGTGGTCGGGTGCCCGCCGGTCATCTCCTACGCATCGGTGCAGAAAATGCCCGAGAGCCTCGACGAGATCTGGGTGGCGGGCGCGCTCGCCGGAGGTCCGATCAACGTGGTGCGGGCCAAGACGGTCGATCTTCTGGTGCCGGCCGAGGCCGAGATCGTGATCGAGGGCTTGATCGATACGCAGCTCCTGGAGCCCGAGGCGCCGTTCGGCGAATCGCACGGCTACGTCAATCTGCAGGAATACAACGCCTTCATGGAGGTGACGGCGATCACCCGCCGGCGGCACCCGATCCTGACCTCCTTCATCAGCCAGGTGGCCCCGAGCGAATCGAGCGTCATCCGCAAGGTCGCGATGGAGCCGGTCTACCTGCATCACCTGAAAAGCAACCTTTCCATCCGCGGCGTCACCCGGGTGGCGATGCACGAGCCTCTGACCAGCCTCTATGCGGTAATCGCCATCCAGTTCGAGCGCGGCGCGGCAGAGACGGAGGTCTGGCGCGCGCTCCACGGCGCGTCTGCGCTGCACCGGTTCGCCGGCAAATGGATCATCGCGGTCGACCAGGACATCGATCCAGAAAACGCCGACGCGTTGTTCTGGGCCATGTCCTACCGCTGCCAGCCGCAGCACGATCTTAAGGTGCTGCCGCACAAGGATCCGGGCCATGGTCCGCGCGGCCCCCTCGACGGCGGCGAGACCGCCGCGGTGCTGATCAACGCCATGCTCAAGGGCACCTACGCGCCGGTGGCATTACCCAAGCGCGCCTTCATGGAAGAGGCGCGCGCGATCTGGGAACGGCTCGGGCTGCCGCCGCTGACCCCGCAAACACCCTGGCACGGATACGATCTCGGCCATTGGCCGGCGGAGCTGGAGCGCCAAGCCGCGTTAGCGGTGCGCAGCGACTACTTCGCGCTCGGCGACGAGCTTACGCAACAGCGCCGCGGCGATGTCGCCATGAATGCGCCGGTCAAGCACGAGTAGTCGTTAGCCCGGATGGAGCCATCAGGGCGTTTACGCCCGTCTTCGCGGGCTATGGCGCAATCCGGGAACGCCGCCCCCGCATTGCGCTTCGCTCCATGCGGGCTACGGGCCACAGGCGCGACCAGAAAAGGGCTGTCGTACCATGAAGCTCGCCGTGCCCGACATGATCTCCAACTCGTATTTCCCCGCCATCGCGGCCATCGAGCTCGGCTGCTTCGCGCAGGAGGGGCTCGATGTCGAGCTCGAGCTGATCTTCCCGGTCGACAAGGCCTATGCGGCGCTGCGCGACGGTGCCGTCGATCTGGTCGGCGGCTCGGCGCATTCGGCGCTCGCGGCTTTTCCGCAATGGCAAGGCGTCAAGCTCCTCTGCGCGCAGGCGCAGGGCATGTATTGGTTCCTGGTGATGCACAAGGATTTCGGCGCCCGGCGCGGCGACGTCGGCAGCGTCAAGGGCGCCCGCATCGGGGCAGCCCCCTGGGTCGAGATGGGGCTGCGCGGCTTGTTGCTCGCGGCCGGCATCGATCCGGCGCGCGACGGCGTCACCATCGCGCCGGTGCCGGGCGCGCAGGGCGCCGGCATGAATTTCGGCGTGACGGCGGCGCAGGCGCTGGCGGAGCGCAAGATCGATGGATTCTGGGCGAACGGCATGGGGGCGGAGGTCGCGGTGCGCCAGGGCGTCGGATCGGTCGTGCTCGACGTGAGGCGCGGCGACGGTCCGAAGGCTTGCTTCAACTACACGATGGCCTCGCTCGCCGCCGCCGATCGGCTGGTCGAAGCCGCGCCGCAAACCGCAGCCGCTGCGATCCGGGCCATCGCCAAGACCCATGCGGCGCTGAAGAACGACCTCGCGCTCGCCACCGCGATCGGCCGCAAGTTGTTCCCGCCCGCGCAGGCCGAGCTGATCGCCGAGCTCATCGCCCGCGACCTGCCCTATTACGACACGGCGATCTCCGAAACCTTCGTGGCCGGAATGAACGCGTTTGCACGCGATCGCGGAATTCTGTGGGGCGATGTGCCCTACCGGCAGATCGTCTGCCCGCAACTCAACGCTACTTGAGCTGATCCGCGACGCTGGCGAGGCCGGCGGTGGCGCAGATCTCGTCCTGCTCGGTGGTCGAACCGCTCACCCCGACGGCGCCGATGGTTTCGTCGCCGACCTTGATCGGAACGCCACCGCTCAACGGCACCACCTTCGCCATGCTGCGCTGGCCGGCGGTGCGGCTGCCGGGCTCGGTCGCCTTCGCCCATTCGGCCGAGGTCCGGCGCGAGGTCAGCGCCGTATAGGCCTTGCGCTGCGCCAGCTCGACATGGTGGGGGCTCGCGTTATCGGCCACCAGGAGGGCGCGCAACTGGCCCTGGCGATCCACCACCGCGACCGTGAGGCCGCCGCCGTTCTGCTCGCACTTGGCGACCGCGGCCGCCACCATGGCCAAGGCCATATGCGAGCCGACGTCGCGGTGGCTGATGACCTGCGCGGTAGCGGCGGATGCCGCGAGCACCCCCGCAAGCGCGATCGCGGAAACCAACCTTGCCGCCATGAAGCGTCCCTCGAGGAAGCGCAACGCGCTTGCGTCAGCGCAGATACAACGATCCGAGATACGCGGTCAGTCGTCCCCCGATGGTAACGGCGGCCCACAACAGGCAGGCAAGGGCCGCGAGCTTGACGCCGCGCGAGGTGACGGTCCCGGCCGCCTGCCAATTCGCGACCTCCCGCCTGTAGGTGACATGGAAATACCACATCGCGATCGAGGCGATGATGACAAGGGTGAACTTGGTATCGAACATGACGTCGCCCAGATATTGCGCCGGCTTCGTCACCCACAGGGTAAATCCGCTGATGGCCTGGAACACGACCGCAATCCAGATAAGCGGGATCAGCTTGCCCAGCGACGTGTAGGGAATGCTTGGGAACGCCCCCAAGAGGCGCAGCCCGATGATGAACATGAGACCGACCACCGTCGCCATCCCGATGGCGTGGACTGTCAGCGCGAGCGGCCAGCCCCACGATTCGTCGACCCACATTGCGAACGGAGAACCCGCCAGCCATTCGAGCACGTTCATTCTCCCTCGATCGTTACGTCCGTCAGGGACGAGAGGTTAGGGCGCACTGCGGTCCAGCGACCGGTTCAGGGCATATGTTCCGAACAGGACCAGACCGATGGCACAGGCCACGACCCCGATGACCATCAAGATGACGTCGATGTTCGCCATGGGCGATCCTCCGCATTAGACGTAGGGCAAGAGCCGGCCGCCGATGATCACCCCGGTCCAGGACAGCAGCACCAGGGCGGCGACCCACTTGGCGCTCATCGGCGCATCCTCTCCGGCCTTGACCTCCCAAAGCCGTTCCGACACCGAGAAATACAGGACCGCGATGGCCCCGATGGTGATGAAGATGACCTTCGGCACGAACGTGATCTCGTTCAGGTAGCGCGACGAATCGGCCTGCAGAATCAGCATGCCGCTGAAGACGTTGGTCACCACCCCGAACACGCCGAGCGGAAGTATCCGGTGCACGGCGGAGAACGATATGGTTTTCCAGAAGCCGAGCACGCGCAGCGAGACGGCGAGTGCGGTGCCGAATATCAGCGCAAATCCGAAGAAGTGCACGGTCTGCCACGGCACGAACCACAGCACCTGGTTGATCTCATGCTCCACCATGGGGCTCAGGCCGAGCGCCGGATCCGTCGGCAGCACATCGCCCGCCACGCGGATCTCGGGGTGATTGATCTGCCCACCGCGGTGCCCGGTCTCGCCCAGGATGCCGAGCGTGATCACCGCGAAGGCCAGCACCACATAGAGGGCGCCGTTGGAGAAGCGTCCCAGATGCCGGAACCGCCACAGCTGAATCCAGGCGGTGACGCCGGTAAACGCCAGGCCGAACAGCGAGTACAAGGCAAAATCGCGGTGCGCATTGATCACCGCCTTGGAAATCCCGGTCACCGGTGGATCGGTCAGCGCCCACATCGAGGCGTTGCCGGTCACAAACGTCGGCACCCCCAGGACGGCGCATATCACGAACAGCACCAGGCTGCTGCGCTTCATGACCACGTTGTCCAGCGCGAGCGCCGCAATGTAGAAGACGAGCGCAAACACGAATCCGACGGTCGGCAGATGATTGAGGATGATGTGGACATGCGACCAGATCTGCGGGGTCTTCTGCGTCGCCAGCCGGATCTCGGTGTGATTGATCTCCCAGCCCAGCTCTCCCACCACCGCCATGAGGCCGAGGGTGACGATGGCGAGACCCAGGACCAGATGCAGCGCATTGTCGGAGAGCCGTCCGGCGCCGCGAAAGCGCCACAGCGAAATCCAGGCCGCCAGTCCGGTCAGCCCCAGGAGCGCCAGCGCCGCCACGCCCCAACCCTGGTGGGCGCTCACCATGTCCTCCGAGAACTTGGGATTCTGGGCCAACGCCTCCATCGAGCCATCGCCGCTGAGATAGGTCGGGATGGCCAGGAGGCCGAGGACGCCGAAGGCGACCAGGCTGGTTCGCTTCAACGTCTCGTTATTGGTGAAGAACGCGGTGGCGTAAAAACCGAGCGCGAATATGAGCCCGACCGACGGGAACACGCTCACCAGAATGTGGAGATGCGACCAAGACTGCGGTATCAGATGCATGTATGCCCCCCGGCATTATTGCGGATATCAACTCGGTTTCGGCGCGTCAACGGGATAGATTCTGGAGCGCGCATGCCTGCGCCTTGAGCTTTGTCGAAGCCCGCGACCTGGCCGCCAACTCCGTGCTGCGGGGCTTGAGCGCCGTGCGGCCGACCAGTCGAAGCGTGCGCCCCATCACGACGCAGGCGAGCCCCTCGGCGAATTCAAGCATTCCCACTCCCCCTGGCGCATCGTTTTCTTCTATGGAGCGACCTTGAGGCCGCCGCTCCTTGACGCCACGTTAGAGCATTTTCTGGAAATGTGAAGTGCGGTTGTTCCGGCAAAAAGGGGCGGAATAAAATTCGCGTATTGTTCGGTGCGCGGGCCGCGACGCGATGGCGGCTTTCAGGCGCGGCCGGCCAATCAGACCCCGTGCGCCCGTATGGCCTATTCCGGTTGCTGATCGAACACCTCAAATCCGGCAGTGGCTGGGTGTCTCTGCACAGAGATTTGACTGTTTCAGCCGCATGATGAAAGCGCGGGCAATGCCCGCGCTCCTGAGACTCTCGAAGAACGAACCAGGGCCGCAGGCGCGGCGCCTATTTCTTGGGCTGATTGAAATATTTCAGGTCCGGCGCCGGCTGGCCCGGCCGCGTGGGCGACAGATAGCCCTGATCGCTGATGACGTAGTTCTCCTTGCCGAGCATGACCTGATGATTGTCCTCGGAGCAAACGAACTCCGACCAGACCGGGTTGGGCTCCCGGTAGTAGCTCCTGGTCACGGTCCACGGACGGGTCAAGGCGTGATCGATGGTGGTGACCTCGTCGTGCAGGAGGTTGAGATCGTTCTTGTCCAGATAGATCCGCTCCTTGACCACGGTCTCGTTGTCCTCGTGCATCGGCAGGCCGCTCGCATCGAAAGTGCGGGGGCCCTTGAGGCCGCGAGTCTCGACCTCGAGCGCGTTGTAGTGGCCGTCCTTCTCATCGACCCATTGGCCGATCGAATAGCCCGCATAGGACGGCTCGATCTCCGCCGGCCACTTGCGGCCGTCGGTGAATATCCGGCGGAATTCGCTCATATAGGTGATCATCAGGTAGGTGGTGTCCGGCATCACGATGATCTCCATCGGCTCGTACATCACCATGGTGCGCGGCATGCCGGGCGGCAGGCAGGTGGTCGGATCCTTGATGCCGCCCGCGTGGCGCGCGAGCGCGGCCTGATAGATCGTCTGATATTGCGGGGTCAAAGGCGCCTGCTGCCCGGCGCCGGCCGGCTTGCCGGGATCCCAGGCCGCGTCCGCGCCGGCGCCGATGCCGACCCATTGGCCCTTCAGGTTCGGGTATTTCGCCGCGTCATCGGCGCGGGCGCCGGCGCCGGCCAGGAGCGCTGTCGCCAGCGCCATGGTGGTGATCGTGTTTCGAAGCAGCATGGTGGTTCCTCCGTGATGACGCTGAGGCAGGCGATGGCCGCTGCCTGTTCCCTATCGTGGCGGTCGATTGGAGCCGTTGAGCTCCGGCGGCGGCTGGTTTTTCTCGGTGGGCATCAGGTAGCCATCCGCGCTGACGAAACAGTTTTCCTTGCCCACGATGACCTGTCGGTTGTTCTCCCCGCAAACATATTCCGACCAGCAGGATTGCCGTTCGCGATGGCATTTGTTTTGCACCGTCCAGGGGCGGGTCAAGGCGTGATGGATGATCGTGATATCGTCATGAAGAACGTCCGGGCCGGCCTTGTCGAGATAAATCTGCTGGCCGCGGCCCGCCGGCCTGGCCGGATCCCATTGCGCTCTGCCCAGCCGGCTCCATTGCGCCCGCATGTCGGGATATCGGGCGGCATCGGGCGACTGCGCGCTGGCGCCCCCCAGGGTCGCCAAGCTCGCCAGCGTGACCGCGTCGATCGGAAGAAGTCTGCGGCTTCTTCCCGGAGACCGCGAAGCCGGAACGCGAGACGAACGCTTCATCACCACACCCTGCAACGTATCTCTCCAATCACGTACCACCCTACAACGGGTTCACCTTATAGCGACACGACCCCAGAATGGCATGTTGCCGCGGTTTCGTGGTTACCGCGCTCGATTGAAGGCCCTCAAATCCGGGGCCGACTGGTCCTTGCGGGTGGGCATCAGGTAGCCGTCCCCGCTCACATAGTAGCGCTCCCCGCCGATCCTAATCTGGTGGTTGTCCTCGGCGCAATTGACCTCGACCCAGATCTGCTTCTGCACCCGGCGATAGCTCCTGGTCACCGTCCACGGGCGGGTCAGGGCATGGTCGATGGTGGTGATCTCGTTGTGGACGATGTCGCCATTGGCCTGGTCGGGAAAGATCCGTTCCTTGATGACGGTCTGGCCGTCCCGGTGAAACGGCATGCCGCTGCTGTCGTAGCTGCGGGGGCCCTTGATTCCCCGCGTCTCCACCAGGAGTGCATCGAACCGGCCGTCGTGGTTCTCGTCCACCCAGCGGCCGATCGAATAGCCGAGGTAGGACGGCGTGATCTGCGCAGGCCACGTTCGTCCGTCCGTATAGATGCGCCGCAGCTGGTTCATTGGCTCCAGCAGCATGATGTAGGTGGTCTCCGGCGTGACGATGAGCTCCATGCCCTCGTAGTTGATCATGGTGCGCGGCATGCCGGGCGGAATGCATTCTCCCATCGGGTTGTTGCCCTGCCCGCCGGCGGCCTGCTCGGCCAGGCTCGCCTCCAGAACCGCCTGATATTCCGCCGTCAGCGGTGCCTGCTGTCCGCGGCCCGCCGGCTTGCTCGGATCGAACGCGCCGCTGCCGAGCCGCATCCACTCGCCTTTCAGGTCCGGATAGCTCGCGCCGTCGCCCGCAAGCGCGAGACCGCCCAGGAGGCTCAGCGCGCCGGCCAGCGCGATCGCGCCGAGCGTGCCGCGACCAACACATCGGCCAGGCATCATCATCTTGCGGCCGGCCCGGGCACAATCACTTCGGGGATTGTCCGAAGTCTTTCAAGACCGGCACCGGCTGGTCCTTCTTGGTGGGCATCAGGTAGCCATCCGCGCTGATGAAATACGTTTCCCGGCCGAGCGACACATAGTGGTTGTCGGCGCCGCAATTGTTCTCGACCCAGACCGGATCGGGATCGCGATTGTAGCTGCGGGTGACGGTCCACGGCCTGGAATAGGCATGATCGATGGTGGTGACCTGATCATGCAGAAGATTGCGATTGGCCCGGTCGAGAAAGATCCGCTCCTTGACGATGGTCTGGTTGTCGGCGTGCAGGGGCAGGCCGCTAGCGTCGAGCGAGCGCGGCCCCTTGAGGGTACGGGTCTCCACCTCGAGCGCGCCATAACGCCCGTCGCCGTCCGGGTCGACCCATCGGCCGATCGAATAGCCGAGGAAGCTCGGCGTGATCTCTCCCGGCCAGGACCGGCCGTCGGTGTAGATGCGGCGGAGCTGCATCAGATGATCGCTGCGGATATAGGTGACGTCCGGCGTGACGATGAACTCGAGCGGATCATACGCGATCATCACCCGCGGCATGCCGGCCGGCAGGCAATTGACCTGCGGATTGTATTCCTGGCCGCCGGCCTTCGTGATGTCGAGGTTGGCCTCGAAAATGGCCTGATACTCCGGCGTGAGCGGGGCCTGCTGGCGCAAGCCCGAGGGCTTGGTCGGATCCCACTGGGCGGCGCCCGGCCTCACCCAGGTCCCGCCGATGTCCGGATACCTCGCATCGTGCTTGGCCGCATCGAGGGCCACAGCCCCGGTCGTGACGGTGGCGAGCGCCGCCGCGAACGCGATGGCGGCAAGCGAGCTTCGATTACGCATGACAACCCTTTCAAACGCCCCTCGATGTCCGGATATTCCGTTTCATCAAACGCGAACGGCGGCGCTCGACAAGACGAGCACCGCCGCCAGCGTAATCGCGCCAATCGGGCTTCGGTCGAGCACCAACCGTTCCCGACTGGCCCTCAGGTTCGCCAATCAGTGCGTGACGATCGGCTGTCCGCTGGAGAAATTGGTCTTCTTCTCCGACCAGGCACCGCCCGGCGCGCCGCTGCGCAGCGGATCGATGGTCATTTTCAGCTGGTCACCCGCCTTGAGGGTCTTGCTCGCCCAACCTTCGCGGACGAGAGCACTCGGGCTCGCGCCTTCGAGATTCCAGGTCGTGGCAGTGCCGTCCGATCCCTTGACCTCCAACAGAATGAAGGTATGCGGGCTGGTGAACTTGAACTCAGTCACTGTGCCCTGCAGCTCCATCGGATGGTCGGTATCGAACATCGCGAAAGAGTGGTGCGCCAAAACCGCGCCGCCCGTCACGATGAGCGCAACGCCTGCCAACAAAGCCGTGCTTAATCGTCCCATGCGCGTTCTCCCGTCTTGCTGCTCACAATTGATTTGGTTAGCGCCAATCCAGCCTCGTTGGGCCAACTTGGCCGCTCCTCCGTCTTTGGAAGCCACTTTGCTACCACATTCCCAAAACCGGCGCTACATCCTCCACGAGCCTGTACACGCCCCGCTCCACCAGTCCGCGCCCGTCATCCGCCAGCGCCCGGCGCACGGAAATCCGCCAGGGCGGCGGTGAGGCGTCGCCAACCGGGCTCGGCCGCCGGCAGCCCGAAGCGCAGCCATGTGGGCTCCCCGGCGAAGTGGCGCACCAGGATGCCGGCTTGCCCGAGGTGCTGAAACAATTCGGGCGCCGCCTTGGTGCGCACCAGCCGGAACAGCGACGTGCCGCCCACGATAGCGAGGCCGGCTGCGGCCAGGACTTGATCGAGGCGCAGGGCGGTTTGCGCGAGGCGCACGCGCATCGTCTCGGCCCAGGACTGATCCGCCAAGGCGGCCGCGCCGATCGCAAGCGCGGGTCCGGCGACCGCCCAGGGGCCGAGCCCTGCCCGCAACCGCGCCGCGAGGACCGGATCGGCGAGCGCAAAGCCGAGCCGCAGCCCCGCCAGCCCGAAAAATTTCCCGAACGACCGCAGCACCACGATATTGGGGCGGCCGCTATCCGGGGCGAGGCTCAGGCCGGGCGCGCCTACATCCATGAACGCCTCGTCCACTACCAGGAGGCTACCGGCCGGCAGATCGTGCGCGCAGGCGAGCAGCGCTTCGCGCGGGATGATCCGCCCATCCGGATTGTTGGGATTGACCACGACCGCGAGCGCGGCATCGCGCAGGCTCGCGAGGTGGGCCACTTCCTCGACCTGATGCCCGCCGCGGGCGGCGGCCCGGGCGTGCTCCGCATAGGTCGGCCCCAGCACCGGGGCACGTCCGGGCCGCACTAGGGCCGCCACCAGCGGCAGCAGGATCTGGGTGCCGGGCGCCGCCACCACGTGCGCCGCCGAGGGCGCCCCATAGGCCCGCGCCGCTACATCCGCCAGCCGCTCCAGCGCGGCCGCCTCGGGCAGCCGGGCGAACAGATCCGGCGGCAATTGCGGGATCGGATACGGATAGGGATTGATCCCGGTCGACAGGTCGACGAATGGTTCCGGGGCGCCGGGAAATAGAAGCCGCGCGGCGCCGAGATCGCCGCCATGCTGGATCGGCGCCGCGTCCATTTCCGCCGCATCCAATTGCGCCGCATCCATGTGAGTCTCGATGGCCGCCCCGCTCACCCTTCTCGCCCTCCTGCTCGAGCTCATGGTCGGCTATCCGGACCGGCTCACGCGCATGATCGGCCATCCGGTGACCTGGATGGGCGCCCTGATCGGCGCACTCGACCGGCACCTGAACCGCGATGCTGCAACGCCCCGGGCGCGGCGGATGGCCGGAATGGTCACGATTCTGATCCTGATCACAGTGGTCGGCACCATCGCATTCCTGTTCGAGCGCGGCCTCATGGGGCTGCCGTTCGGATTGATCGCGGCAGCCCTTGTGGCCAGCACCTTGCTGGCCCAGCGCAGCCTGCATGCGCACGTGGCACGCGTCGCCACCGCCCTTGAAGGGTCCGGCCTTTCGGCCGGCCGGGAGGCAGTATCGCATATCGTGGGCCGCGACGCGCAGGCGCTCGATGAGGCGGGGGTGGCGCGGGCCGCGATCGAAAGCCTGGCGGAGAATTTCTCCGACGGCGTGGTTGCGCCGGCCCTCTGGATGACAATCGGGGGGCTTGCGGGCGCCGCCGTCTACAAGGCGATCAACACCGCCGACAGCATGATCGGGTTTCGCACGCCCCGGCACGCGGCCTTCGGTTGGGCGGCGGCGCGGCTCGATGATCTCGTCAACCTGCCGGCGGCGCGCCTCTCGGGCCTGCTGATCATCGCAGCAGCCGGCTTCACCACAGCGGCCTCGCCGGCGAATGCCTGGCGCGCGTTGCGCCGCGATGCGCATCGGCACCGCTCCCCCAATGCGGGCTATCCGGAAGCCGCCATGGCGGGAGCGCTCGGACTCATGCTGGCGGGCCCGCGCGTCTATGACGGCGTCGCGGTCGACGACGCCATGATGGGCGACGGCAGGCGCGCAGCCAATGCCGCCGACATCAGGGCAGCGCTCCGGCTCTACCGTCACGCCGACGCGATCCTGATCGGGCTCATCGCCCTCTTGGCTCTGGGTCTCATCGCGACAGGCTGAGCAGGCGATCGAGATGGATGTGGCGGGCGAGATGCGCGGCCAGCCGATCGAGGGTCGCATCGATCAGGCCTTCATAGCCGATGGCGGCGGGCCCGGCCGCAAAGCGCGCGAGCCAGGCCGCGCGCTGCCGGTCGTCGGAAAAAATTCCATGAATGTAGGTGCCGATCACCTGTCCGTCGGCCGAGACGGCGCCCTCGGGCGAGCCGTCAGCAAGCCGCGCAAACGGCCGCGCGCAGTCGGCGCCTTGCGTGACCCCCATATGCATCTCGTAGCCGCTGACCGAAATGCCGTCGTGGGTGGTGCCGCTCACCGGCTCGAGCCGCTTGTCGTCTGACAGCGCGGTCTCAACCGCGAGCAGGCCGAGGCCTTGAGCGGTGCCGGGCGGGCCTTCGATGCCGGCCGGATCGCGGATCGCGCCGCCGAGCATCTGGTAACCGCCACACAGGCCGAGAACCGTGCCGCCACGCCGCCGGTGCGCCACGATATCCACGTCGAAGCCGGCGGCGCGCAGCGCCGCCAGATCCGCGATGGTGGCCTTGGAGCCCGGCAGGATGACGAGATCGGCGTCGCCGGGCAGCGCCGCGCCGGGCCGCACCCGCACGATCTCGGCCGCGGGCTCCGCTTCGAGCGGATCGAGATCGTCGAAATTGGCGATGTGCGGCAGGATCGGCACCGCGATGCGCAGCCGCGCCTTCGGCTTGGCGGCCGCTGCGCGATCGAGCCCGAGCGCATCCTCGGCGGGCAGCAGCCGGGCGTCGGGGAAATGCGGGATGAGGCCGAGCGGCTCCCAGCCGGTCAAGCGCGCAACCGTTGCCATGCCGCCTTCGAACAGGGCCGGATCGCCGCGAAATTTGTTCACCAAAAACCCGCACACCAGCGCCGCATCTTCCGCATCGATCACCGCCTTGGTGCCGACCAGGCTCGCGATCACGCCGCCGCGGTCGATGTCGCCGATCAGCACCACCGGCACCTCGGCGGCGTGCGCAAAACCCATATTGGCGATGTCATGCTGCCGCAGGTTCACTTCCGACGCGCTGCCCGCGCCCTCGACCAGCACGAGATCGGCTTCCTGCTTGAGCCGGCCAAAGCTCTCCAGCACGAACCGCATCAGCTCGGGCTTGAGCTTCTGATACTCGGCCGCCTTGGCGGCGCCATAGACGCGGCCCTGCACCACGATCTGCGCCCCGACCTCGCTCTGCGGCTTGAGCAGGACCGGATTCATATGCACGCTCGCCGCCACCCGCGCGGCGCGCGCCTGCAGCGCCTGGGCGCGGCCGATCTCGCCGCCGCCGGCCGTCACCGCCGCATTGTTCGACATGTTCTGCGACTTGAACGGCCGCACCTCGAGGCCCCGGCTCGCAAAGGCGCGCGCGAGCCCGGCCACGATCAGCGACTTGCCGACGTCCGAGCCGGTGCCCTGGAACATGAGGGCGCGCCCCATGGTCAAAATTCGATGCCGGCCTGCGCCTTCACGCCGGCCGCAAAATGATGCTTCACCAGCGTCATCTCGGTGACCAGGTCGGCACCCTCGATCAATTTGGGCTTGGCGTTGCGGCCGGTGACCACCACGTGCAGGCCGCTGCGGCGCCGGCCAAGCGCGGAAACCACCGCATCGAGATCGAGATACTCGTAGCGCAGCGCGATGTTGAGCTCATCGAGCACCACCAGCCCGAAGCTCGCATCCGCCATCAGCTCGAGCGCCTTCGCCCAGGCGCGCTCGGCGGCCGCGATGTCGCGCTTGATGTCCTGCGTCTCCCAGGTGAAGCCTTCCCCCATGGTGTGCCAGGATACCCGGTCCCCGAATGCCGCAAACGCATCGCGCTCGCCAGTGTGCCAGGCGCCCTTGACGAATTGCACCACGCCGACCCGGTGGCCGCGGCCGAGCATGCGCAGCGCAAGCCCGAAAGCGGCGGTGGATTTGCCCTTGCCGGTCCCGGTATGGACGATGAGCAGACCCTTCTCGATGGTCTTGCCCGCGACTTCGGCATCCTGCACGGCCTTGCGCTTGGCCATCTTGGCGCGATGCCGCTCGGCTTCGGCCTCATCGACTGCATCGGTCATTCGGTCGGGCGTCCTTTCAAGAACAGCGGCAATCCGGCCACGATCAGGACCACCTGGTCGGCCTGCGCGGCGATGCGCTGGTTGAGCCAGCCTTGCCGATCACGGAAGCGGCGCGCCAGCGCATTGTCGGGCACGATGCCGGAGCCGACCTCGTTGGCGACCAGAACCACCGGCGCGGTGGCCTTGTCCAGCGCCTGCTCGAGCCGGTCAAGCTCCGCATCGATCGACACCTCCGCCATCATGAGGTTGGAGAGCCAGAGCGTCAAACAGTCGACCAGAACCGGCATCCTTCCGTGGGCGGTGAGCGTTGCGGCCAGCTCACGCGGGGTCTCGACCGTGGTCCAGCCGGCGCCGCGGCGCGCCCGATGGGCGCCGATGCGCGCAACCATCTCGGCATCGAGCCCCTGCCCGGTCGCCGCATAGATCCAGGGCGGCGGCAGCGCCATGATGAGGGTCTCGGCATAGCGGCTCTTGCCGGAGCGAGCGCCGCCGAGCACGAGCGTAAGGCGGGCGCTCACAATTGCGTTCCTTGCGCGTTATTTGATGCACTTCGCCAGCCTCAGCGCCGACAAGCGCGCGACTATAACGACCATGGCGGTGCCGGCAAATTGTGAACCGTCCGGAAGCACCGCTCCCGTCGCGGGATCGGCGCTACGCGGTGAAATCTGCCACATTTCTCTCATTTTTGCTGGCTGCCCCAGACGCTTGTTCCCAAATTGGGAACAGCGTATATTCCTTTGTATGCGGGTCATTGCGCGAAATGTGCTCGTCAATTTTTGGGGTAGACACCCGGAAACGAAGGTTTCGCTCGAACGGTGGTACAAACTGGTCCGCGCTGCGCATTGGGTCTCGGCCGACGAAATCCAGTCAGCGGCACCCAAAGCCAAAGTGCTCAACGGCGAGCGGGTGAGATTCGAGGTTGCCGGAGGAAACTATCGGCTCGTGGTTGCCTTCGATTTCCGTCGGCAAATCGCCTTCGTGAAGTTCATCGGCAGCCATGCTCAATATGACGACATCGATCCACTGACCGTGTCGCAATTTTGATGGAGCATCTCGTGAACATCCGGCCCATTCGTAGCGATCAGGATCACCGCGCCGCGCTCGCCGAGATCGACGCCTGCTGGGGCGCGCAGGAGGGCAGCGACGACGGCGACCGGCTCGACGTGCTGGTCGCGTTGGTCGAGAGCTACGAGGCCAAGCGGTGGCCGATCGAAAGCATCGAACGATTCGACCCGATCGACGTGCTCCACTACGCGGTCGAGGAGCTCGGGCACAGCCAGAGCGAGCTGGCGGAGCTGCTGGGATCGCGCTCGCGCGCGTCGGAAATTCTGACGCGTAGGCGTGCTCTTACAGTAGAGATGATTCACAAGATTAGCGAAGCGTGGAAAATACCAGCTGATCTCCTGGTTCGACCTTACAAGATCGAAACAGCGGCATGATGGATTCGCGATCTCGTCCGGAGCGATCATGAGCGGCGAGAGCGGCTCGTGCGCGCCCTGATCGAAGGCGAGGAAAGCGGCCCCAGTGGCCGGACGATGCAGGAAATCATTGCTGCGGCGAAATCCACCGTCGACGATGGCCAGAAGCCGAACCTCATCTCTTGAACAGCCCCATGAGGCTCGCTTTCGCCAGCGTGTTGAAATGCAGATTGAACCCGACGACCGCCGCCGATGTGTCGGCCTTGACGTCGAGCTTGTCGGCACTCACGGCGAACACGGTGAACAGATAACGGTGCGGATGGTCGCCCGCGGGCGGGCACGGGCCGCCGTAGCCGGGCGCGCCGAAATCGGTGCGCGTCTGCAAAGCGCCCGCCGGCAGCTTGCCGCCGGCGCTGCCTGCGCCTGGCGCAAGCTCGCTCACCTGCGCCGGGATGTTCACCACCAGCCAGTGCCAGAAGCCGGAACCGGTCGGCGCGTCGGGGTCGTAGCAGGTGACGGCAAAGCTTTTGGTCCCCGCCGGCGCGCCGGACCACGCGAGATGCGGCGAGGTGTTGCCCCCGGCGCAGCCGAAGCCGAAATCAGCCGACAGGATGAAATCCTTCGGCAAATAGTCGCCGTCCTTGAAGCTGGTGCTGGTGATCGAAAACGCCATCTGCCGTCTCCCTTCGCAAGGGTGTGCCGCCCTGAATTAAAGCGCAAGCTTGGCTTTCACTCCACGGTCCAAGCATCATGACGATGATCGCGAGCCGCGGTTGACGAATCAGGCGTGGCCGGGTTATTCGGGAAATTGAAACTGGCGATTTGCGCCGGCGCGGAATTCCGCGTCGGTTTTTTTGTGCGCATCGCGCGCGATGCAGTCCCGTGGTGGGTCATAAGCATTCCTTCGACCACTGCGCGGCCTGCATAGCTCCAGCGTCCCTGGGCAGCGGTTTATTGTTTCCGGATTGTATTTTCAATGATCGGGCGCCCGGAGCCATGCGTTCTTGTGTGCGCGTTCGGCAGCACCTGGGCGTTTCCGAGATCTGAATCAATGTCGGCGTCCTGTCTCGGCCTCCTCTCGAGGCCCGCGGGGATGGAATCCCGTCTGCATTGACAAGGCGCGCCGGAGGGCCGTTAAGTGGCCGCGATCGACGGTCTCTCACGTGAGAGCGAACAGGGAATGCGGTGTGGAACGGGGAACATGAGTTCCCAGGTTCCGATTCCGCAGCTGCCCCCGCAACTGTAAGCGGCGAGCCCGAACCACAAGCCACTGGGACATCCCCGGGAAGGCGGTGACGGGCGGTGACCCGCGAGCCAGGAGACCTGCCGTCGATTCGGTCGTGAGCCGGGCGGGGTGCCTCGGCGCTGGGTCGATTCGCATCCTGCACCCATGGGACTCGTGTCCCCGCGGAGTCGCACGGGTGACGTTCAGCGATAGCGAAAACAGCAACCGTCCGGATGTGAGCGCGTCGGCCGACGTCGCCACCATCTATGTGTGCGTCACCTGCCGGGGTCCGGGCGGGCTTGCGATCGATCCTTTGCCGGGCGCGCTGCTGGCGGCCGCGACCGCACGCACGGCGGTCGGCACCGGCATCGCGGTGCGGCCGATCCGCTGCCTCGCCAATTGCTCGCGCGGCCCCAGCGCCGCCATGCGGGCGAACGGCTCCTGGACCTATATTTTCGGCGGGCTCGATGCCAACTGCGCGCCCGCCCTGGTGGCGGGCGCTCGCATGCTGGCCGACGCACTCGACGGCATTTTGCCCTGGCGCGGCCGCCCGGACGTGCTCAAGCGCGGGCTCTGCGCCCGCACGCCCCCGCTCGATTTCAAAGAGACGCCCGAATGAATGTTTCGCTCAAGCGCGTGCCCTGCACGATCGTCACCGGCTTCCTGGGCGCCGGCAAGACGACCCTCATCCGCCATGTGCTCGCCAATCCGCAGGGCAGGAAGCTCGCCGTGATTGTCAACGAGTTCGGCGATGTCGGGGTCGACGGCGAGCTCATCAAGGGCTGCGGCGATGCCTTTTGTCCGGAGGAAAACATCGTCGAGCTCGCCAATGGCTGCTTGTGCTGCACGGTCGCCGACGAGTTCATCCCGGCGCTCGACACCATCCTGGCGCGCGCGCCTGATCACATCGTGATCGAGACCTCGGGTCTCGCGCTGCCCAAGCCGCTCGTGCAGGCCTTTCTGTGGCCCGCGATCCGCAACCGGGTGACGGTCGATGGCGTCATCGCGGTGGTGGACGGGTTGGCGCTCGCCGAGGGCCGCGTCGCCGCCGACCTCGAGGCGCTGGCGCGCCAGCGCGCCGCCGACAATGCGCTCGAGCACGACAATCCGATCGAGGAAGTGTTCGAGGACCAGGTCGCCTGCGCCGATCTGGTGGTGCTCAACAAGCGCGATCTGCTCGATGCCGCCGGTATCGACCGCGCCATGGCGGCGATCGCGGGCGTGCTGCCGCCCGCCGTCAAGGTGCTGATGGCGAGCAGCGGCCGGGTCGATCCGGCCACGCTGCTCGGCCTCGCGCTCGGCAGCGAGGACGATATCGAGAACCGCCGCACCTGGCACGACCAGGAAGCGGCCCACGACCACGACGATTTCGACAGCTTCGTGGTGGCGCTGCCCGAGATCGCGGATGCGGCCGCATTGGCGGCGCGGGTCGGGGCGCTGCCGGAGCAGTTCGACGTGCTGCGCGTGAAGGGTTTCGCGGCGGTCGCCGGCAAGCCCCTGCGGCTCCTGGTGCAGGCGGTCGGCACGCGGGTCAGCCATCAATACGATCGGCCCTGGCACGCGAGCGAAGCCCGCAGAGGCGCCCTGGTGGTGATCGGCCGCAAGGGCTTCGACCGCGCCGCGGTCGTGCGCACATTGCTCGGGTGATTCCATGCACCTCTTGACCACATCCTCCACCGCGCTGGACGATCTGGTCGAGCCGATCGATCTCGGCCAGCCGCCCGGCGACCTGGTGGTGCTGTCGTTCGCCGACAGCGACCTCGCCGGCATCGCGGCCGCCTGGGCGCTGGAGCGCGACGTGCTGCCGAGCATGCGGCTCGCGCATATGCGCGATCTGCGCCATCCCATGTCGGTCGACCTGTGGATCGAGCGCGTGGGCGCCCACGCCAAGGTGATCCTGGTTCGCCTGCTCGGCGGTCTCGACTGGTGGCGCTACGGGATCGAGCGGCTGTCGGTCCTGGCGCGCGAGCGTGGCATTGCGCTCGCAGTGCTGCCCGGCGAGGACCGCGACGATCCGCGCCTGGCTGCTGCCTCCACGCTGGCGCAACGCGAGCTCGACACTTTGCTTGCCTTCTTCCGCGAAGGCGGACGCGAGAACCTGCGCGCCTTGTTGCGCCGGCTCGCCGGTCATGCCGGCCGTGCGCTCGATTGCGGGCCGCCGCAGCCGGTGCCGCGCGTGGCCGGATATCTGATGCGCGAAGGCGCCGTTTCGCTCGAAGCACTCATCGCGACGCTCGCCCCCGGCGCCCCGGTGGTACCGATCGTGTTCTACCGCGCGCTGCTGCTCGCCGCCGACACCGCGCCGATCGATGCGCTGTGCGCGGCGCTATCGGCGCGCGGCCTGGCGCCGGCGCCGCTGTTCGTCACCCGCCTCAAGGATCCGGATGCCGCAAGCTTCATGATCGATTCATTGGCGCGGCTCGATCCCGCCGCGATCGTCTGCACCACCGCATTCGCAGCCGGGGGCAATCCGGGCGAGCCAACACCCCTCGATGGGCCGGACGTGCCGGTGCTGCAGACCGTCATCGCCTCCACCAAACGCACGGCCTGGTGCGACAGCCCGCGCGGCCTCGGCGCCTCCGATCTCGCCATGAATATCGTCTTGCCGGAGCTCGACGGCCGCATTCTGGCCGGCGCCATCTCGTTCAAGCATCCGTTGCCGGCCCATGCCGGGCTCGCCTTCACGGCGCTGGTCAACCAGCCGGAGCCCGACCGCATCGACCGGGTGGCGGACCGGGTGGCGGCGCTGGTGCGCTTGCGCACGACGCCGCGCCATGCGCGACGCATCGCGATCCTGATGCCGGATTATCCGGGCGCGCCAGGGCGCACCGGCTATGCGGTCGGCCTCGACGTGCCGGCGAGCGTGGCCGCGCTGCTGGCCGATCTGGCTGGCGCCGGCTATGCGGTCGGCGAGGTGCCAAGCGCCCGGCTGTTGCTTGATGAGGTGAGCGGCGCGCGCGCCGATGCGACACTACCGCTTGCAGACTACGCGCGAATGTTGGCGGAGCTGCCGGCCGAAATCGCGGAACGCATCAACCAGGCTTGGGGCGAACCCGCGGCCGACCCCGATGTCGGCGCTGGCGCATTCCGGTTCCGCGCGCGGAGTTTCGGCAATATCACGGTGGCATTGCCGCCCGATCGCGGCCGCGCCAGCGATCGCCGCGCCACCTATCACGATCCAGCGTTGCCGCCGCGCCATGCGCTGCTCGCCTTCGGGCTTTGGCTGCAACATGCCCGCAAGGTCGATGCCCTCGTCCATATGGGGGCCCACGGCACGCCAGAATGGTTGCCCGGCAAGGCGGTGGCGCTGACGGCGGCCTGCTTCCCTGAAGCCGTGCTGGGCGCGCTCCCCGTGTTCTACCCGTTCATCGTCAGCAATCCGGGCGAGGCCGCGCAGGCCAAACGCCGCATCGCCGGCGTCACCATCGGCCACCTGCCGCCGCCGCTGGTCGATGGTGAGCTCACCGGCGCCGCGCGGGATTTGGAACGGCTGGTCGATGAATACGCGCAGGCCGATGGCCTCGATCCACGGCGCCGGCAGCGCCTGGCCGCCCTGATCGTGGAAATCGCACAACGCAGCGGGCTCGCCGGCGAAGCCGGCATCGATCGCGCCACCGGCCCCGACGAAGCCCTCAAGCGCATCGATGCCTGGCTCTGTGATCTAAAAGATCTGGCCATCAAGGACGGCCTGCACATTTATGGGCGCGTGCCAGGTGGACGCATGCCATCCCCCAGCAACGCGGCGCACCACCTCCCCCTGCAAGGGGGAGGTGAAGAATCCGCTGCTGCAGAACGCACCGCCCTCCTCGCCGCCCTCGACGGCCGGCGCGTCGCGCCCGGTCCGGCTGGCGCGCCCACGCGCGGGCGGCGCGACGTGCTGCCGACCGGACGCAATCTCTACACCGCCGATCCCCGCATGCTGCCGACCCAAACCGCCATGGATCTGGGCGCGCTCGCGGCCGACGAGGTGATCCGCGGGCATCTGCAGACCCATGGCGAGATGCCGCGCGCCCTGGTGGTCGATCTGTGGGGCAGCGCGACGCTGCGCACCGGCGGCGAGGAGATCGCCCAGAGCCTCGCCTATCTGGGCTGCCGGCCGACCTGGGATCATGGCACCGGCCGGGTCACCGGCATCGAGGTGCTGCCGCTCGCCAGCATCGGGCGTGCCCGCATCGACGTCACCTGGCGCATCTCCGGATTGTTCCGCGATCTCTTTCCGGCGCAGATCGCGCTCCTCGATGCGGCCGTGCAGGCGGTGGCCGGGCGCGAGGAACCCGACGAGGACAATCCGCTGGTCGCGGCGCGCCGGGCAGACTCGCGTGACGGCGGTCTGGCACGCATTTTCGGGACCGCACCGGGCGCCTACGGGGCCGGCGTCGACGACCTGATCGGGCGCGACGCCGACCAGGCGCAGATCGCAACCGCCTATCTGGATGCTGGTTCCCATTCCTACGGGGGCGCGCTCGGCGACGGCGAAGCATCGCCGGGCGCCTTCGCGCAGCGCGTGGCGGGCGCCGATCTGCTGGTGCATCCCGGCGATGATCCGGGCCGCGATCTGCTGGAAGGCTCCGAGGATGTCTCCTTCGTGGGCGGCTTTGCGGCCGCCGCCGCCGCGCTCGGCCGCGCGCCCGACCTGGTTATGCTCGACCTCACCGATCCGCAGCGCCCGCGCGCGCGGCCGCTGGCGGCGGCACTCGCCCGTATCGTGCGGGCGCGCGCCGTGAGCCCGCGCTTCATCGAAGGCCAGATGCGTCACGGCGCCCGCGGCGCTGCCGAGCTGGCCGAGACCGTCGATCGCCTGGCGGATTTTGTGCAGACCACCAATGCGGTGCCGAGCGAGCTGTTCGATCTCGTGCACGAGGCCTATCTGGCGGACCCGCGCGTGCGTGCATTTCTGCTGCGCGAGAATCCGGCGGCGGCGGGTGCCATTGCGGATCGCCTCGATGGCCTGCGCCGGCGCGGGCTGTGGCATCCACGCCGCAACGACATCGACGCGGACCTCAAAGCACTGCGGGCGGAGGCACACGCATGAACGCGATCGTGAGCCCTCGCCGCCGCGGTGCCTGCCCGGGCCTGACGGCCCCGATGCAAACCGGCGACGGTTTGCTGGTGCGGCTCTTGAGCAGCACCACCATCGGGCTCGATGCCGCCGCGGCCCTGTGCGCGGCCGCACGCCGTCACGGTAACGGCATCATCGAGATCACGGCACGTGGCAGCATCCAGATCCGCGGCCTGACCGCAGCTTCGGCGCCGGCTTTCGCCGACACGGTGGCGGCGCTGCGCATCGATGCGGGCGACGGCGTTCCGATACTCACCGACCCGCTCGCCGGCTTGGAGCCCCACCAAACAATCGATGCTCATGGCCTCGCCGCCGCGTTGCGCCAGCGACTCGCCGCCTCCTCCTTCGCCGCCATGCTGGGGCCGAAAGTCTCCGTCGTCATCGATGCCGGTACCGATCTCCATCTCGATGCCGTGCGGGCCGACATCCGGCTGCGGGCCTGCTCCGCCGGCTGGCATGTCGGGCTCGGCGGCGATGCGGCGAGCGCGACGCCAATCGGCGTGGTCGCGCCGGCGGACGCGGCCGAGTCGGTGGCGCGGCTCCTGGAAACCATGGCGCAGCACGGGCCGCAGGCGCGCGCCCACGATCTCATCCGGCGTCATGGACCAGATGTGTTCCGCGCTGTGGTCGCGGAGCGGTTGATCGACACGGCCGGCCCGGCGCCGCGGCCGCGGTCGGAGCCGATCGGCACCCATCCGTTGCGCGACGAACGCCTGGGGCTCGGCATCGGTCTTGCCTTCGGGCATGCGGACGCCGATGCATTCGAGAGCCTGATCGAAGCCGCCCGGCGCGCCGGCGTGCTCGGGCTGCGCACGGCGCCCGGACGCGCGCTCCTGATCATCGGCGTCACGTCCGAGACCGCGCCGGCACTCGCCGCCCGGGCGGAAAACCTCGGCTTCATCACGCAACGTGACGATCCACGCCGCAACGTGGTGGCTTGCGCCGGCGCGCCGATTTGCGCGTCAGCGGAAATTCCGGCGCGCGCGCTCGCGCCGCAGATCAGCAGCGCGGCAGCGGGCCTCCTCGACGGTTCGCTGACGGTCCACCTGTCGGGTTGCCCCAAGGGCTGCGCGCATCCGGGCACGGCGGCGCTCACGATCGTGGGTAAGCCGAACGGCTGCGGTCTCGTTGCGGACGGCTGCGCCCGCGATCAGCCGGCCGCCACCACGGCGGCGGCTGCGGTGACTTCCGCCCTGGAGCGCATCGCCCGCGAGGTCGCGCGCGTGGGCCGGCCGGGCGAGACCTCCGCCGACACGCTGCGGCGTCTGGGCGGCGCGCATCTCGCCGAGATTTTCGGAGCGATCCGCCATGGCTGAGCCGCAAGCCTATCTGCGCGACGGTGCCGCCATCTACGAGCGGTCGTTCGCCATCATCCGGGCAGAAGCCGACTTGTCGGCCTTCTCGCCGGAGGAAGCCGACATCGTGGTGCGCATGATCCATGCCTGCGGTCTGGTGGAAGCAGCGCGGCACATCGGTTTCGGCGGCGATCTGGTGGGCGCGGCGCGACGCGCGCTCTTAGCCGGCGCCCCGATCCTGTGCGATGCCGAGATGGTGGCGCACGGCGTGACACGGGCGCGGCTGCCGGCCCGCAACGAGGTCGTCTGCACGCTGCGCGATGCGCGCGTGCCGGCGATTGCGGAGCAGCGCGCCACGACCCGATCGGCCGCCGCCCTGGAGCTGTGGGGCGAGCGGCTGGGCGGTGCCGTGGTGGCGATCGGCAACGCGCCGACCGCCTTGTTCCGCCTCATCGAGTTGCTGGCCGAGGACGCCCCCAAGCCGGCCGCCATCATCGGGGTTCCGGTCGGCTTCGTGGGGGCAGCCGAGTCCAAGGCGGCGCTCGCCGCCGATCCGCACGGCGTGCCGTTCCTTGTGGTGCGCGGCCGCATGGGCGGCAGCGCCATGGCGGCGGCCGCCATCAATGCGCTGGCGAGGACGGGTCTGTGAGCGGCCGTCTCATGGGCATCGGGGTGGGACCGGGCGATCCCGAGCTCGTGACATTGAAGGCGCTGCGGGCGCTGCAGGAAGCGGATCTGGTGGTCCACTTCGCCAAGAACGGCAGCCAGAGCCACGCCCGCGCGATCGCGGCGAGCCATCTCAAGGCCGGGGTCGAAGAGCTGCCGCTGTTCTATCCGCTCACCACCGAGTTCCCGCGCCAGGCCTGCGTCTATCGCGATGCGCTGCGCGCGTTCTACGACACCGCTGCCGAGACGCTTGCGGCGCAGCTCGATGCCGGCCGCGCCGTGGCGGTGATCTGCGAAGGCGATCCGCTGTTCTATGGCTCCTACATGCACCTGCATGTGCGCCTCGCGCCGCGCTATCCGACCCAGGTCATCGCCGGCGTGACCGGAATGTCCGGCTGCTGGTCGGCGGTCGGCGCCCCGATCGCGCAGGGCGACGACGTGTTCATGGCTTTGCCCGCGACGCTGCCGGAGCCCGAGCTGGAGCGACGTCTCAAGGATGCCGACGCCGCCGTGGTGATGAAGCTCGGCCGTCACCTGCCCAAAATCCGCCGCACGCTCGCGCGCATCGGCCGGCTCGAGCGCGCCATCTATGTGGAGCGCGGCTCGACCAAGGCCGCCGTGATGATGCGGCTCGCCGACAAGCCGGACGACGATGCGCCCTATTTCGCGATCGTGCTGGTGCCCGGCTGGGAGAAGCGCACGTGAGCGGACATCTCGCCGTCATCGGGCTCGGCCCCGGAGATGACCGTTTCATCACCCCGCAAGCGCAGGCCGCGCTCACCACGGCGGATGCGCTCTATGGGTACGGCCGTTATCTCGACCGTGTTCCGGTGCGGGAAGGCCAGAGCCGGCACGCTTCGGACAACCGCGAGGAAGGAGCGCGCGCCGCCGCGGCACTCGCTCACGCCGCCGCCGGCGCCAACGTCGCCGTCGTGTCGGGCGGCGACCCGGGTGTCTTCGCCATGGCGGCCGCGGTGTGCGAGGAAATCGCCACCGGCCCGCCGGCCTGGCGCGCGCTCGACCTCACCATCGTGCCGGGTGTGACGGCCATGCTGGCGGTCGCGGCCCGGGTCGGGGCGCCGCTCGGCCATGATTTCTGCGCCCTCTCGCTCTCCGACAATCTCAAGCCGTGGGAGCTGATCGAGCGGCGGCTCGATGCCGCGGCCGGCGCCGGCTTCGTGATCGCGCTCTACAATCCGATCTCGCGCGCGCGGCCCTGGCAGCTCGGCCGCGCCTTCGAGCGTTTGCGCGCGCTGCTGCCGCCGTCGGCCCCGGTGGTGTTCGGACGCGCGGTCGGGCGCGGCGACGAGCAGGTGACGGTGACGACATTGGCAGCCGCCGATCCCAACGCCGCCGACATGGCGACGCTCCTCATCGTGGGTTCCGCCGACACCCATGTGATCGCGCGGCACGGACTCTCGCCGCTGGTCTACACTTCGCGATCCGCGCAAGGCACCAACGCATGATCGATCCAGGCCAGCGCATCCTCGATCGTTGCCACGGCCTCGACCGCGGGCAGCGCCGGCCGGCGCAGCATGATGACGGTCAGGCCGAGCGTCCGGGCCGCCACGATCTTGCCATAGGTGGCGTCACCGCCGCTGTTCTTGCACACCACAATCTCGATGTCGTGGGCCGTGAGCAAGGCGCGATCGTCAGCTTCCGTGAAGGGACCGCGCCCGACGACGTAGCGCGCGTGCGGCACCCGCAATGGCGGTTCCACCGGATCAACGCTGCGCACCAGATAATGATGTTGCGGCGCCTCGACGAATGGCACGATGTCATTGCGCCCGAGCGCCAGGAAAACGCGCCGCGGCGCATCGCCCAGCGCCTGCACCGCCGCGCTTGCATCGGCGACCTCGTTCCAGCGATCACCGGCGACCGCGACCCAGGGAGGCCGTCGCAACGCGAGCAGCGGCACGCCGGCCGAGCGAGCGGCCCGCGCCGCATTGGCCGCCACGATGGCGGCATACGGGTGGGTGGCGTCGATCAACGCATCGATGTGCTCCTTCGCCAGATAGTCGGCGAGCCCGTCTGCGCCTCCGAAGCCGCCGCTGCGCACCGGCACCGGCTGCGCGGCGGGATTGGCGGTGCGGCCGGCGAGCGACAGCGTCACCGCGAGATCGGAGCGCCCGGCGAGGCGCTCCGCCAGCCGTCTCGCCTCCGTGGTGCCGCCCAAAATGAGGATGCGTCGCATGTCGCGCCTTGATGTGGTGGCCCACACTGCCGCAGCGTCCCGCTGGCTGTCCATCGTGGGCATCGGCGAGGACGGCATCGAAGGGCTCACCGCGGTCGCACGCGGTTTGGTTTCCGGTGCCGAGATCGTGTTCGGCGGCAAGCGCCATCTCGGCCTGGCGGCGGCGCTCATTCGCGGCGCGGTGCGGCCATGGCCGTCGCCATTCGAGCAAGCCGTCACGGAGGTGCTGGCGCAGCGGGGACGCCAGGTTTGCGTGCTCGCTTCGGGGGATCCCTATCTCTACGGCGTCGGCGCAGTGCTGGCGCTGCATGTCGACCCGAGCGAGACCATGGTGGTGCCGGCGCCTTCCGCCTTCAGCCTGGCGGCGGCGCGGCTCGGCTGGCCGCTCGCCGACTGCACGCTGGTTTCGCTGCACGGGCGCGCGCTCGACCGCGTACGCCCGCATCTGCAACCGGGCGCCCGGGTGCTGGCGCTGACCTCCGACGGCGAAGGGCCGGCGGCGCTTGCCGCCTTGCTCGCCACGACCGGCTTTGGAGCATCGCGCTTCACCGTCTTGGAGGCGCTCGGCGGGACGCGCGAGCGCATCAGCACCTCCACGGCGGCGGCGTTCGATCTAGGCACGGTCGACCCGCTCAACACTGTGGCAATCGAGGTCGTGGCGGCGGATGGGGCACGCATCATCGCGCGCGCGCCCGGCCTGCCCGACCAGATGTTCGAGCATGACGGGCAGATCACCAAGCGCGAGGTGCGGGCCGTGACGCTGTCGTCGCTGGCGCCGCGGCGCGGAGAATTGCTGTGGGACATCGGGGCCGGCGCCGGATCGGTCGCGATCGAATGGATGCTGGCCGATCCTTCGCTACGCGCCATCGCGATCGAAGCGCAGCAGGAGCGCGCGGCGCGCATCGGGCGCAACGCAGCGAACTTCGGGGTGCCGGGACTGGAGATCGTGCAGGGCGCCGCCCCGGCGGCACTCGCCGGCTTGCCGGTGCCGGATGCAATTTTCGTGGGCGGCGGCGCCAGCGATCCGGGCGTGCTCGATGCGGTCAGGGCGGCATTGCGCGCTGGCGGCCGGCTTGTGGTCAATGCTGCAACGCTCCAGACCGAAGCGCTGCTGCTGGCGCGCTATTCGGAGCTGGGCGGCGACCTGATCCGCATCGCCATCGCGCGCGCCGACCCGGTCGGCGCCATGACGGCCTGGCGACCGGCCATGCCGGTCACGCAGTGGCGGTGGGTGAAGCCATGATGGTGGCGGGCGTCGGCTGCCGGCGGGGCACCTCGGCCAAAGCGATCGAGGCGGTGATCGCGGCCGCGCTCGTCCGCGCCGGCTTGGCCCGCCCCATGCTCGACGCCATCGCGGCGCCGGCCGCCAAGCATGACGAGGCCGGCATCGTGGCGGCCGCTTCGGCGCTCGGCGTGCCGCTGGTTCTGATTGCGCAACCCGATCTCGAGAGTGCGGCCAGCCGCGTCGAGACCCGTTCGAAGCGCGTGATGACCCTGACCGGCGTGCCTTGCGTGGCGGAAGCGGCGGCGCTGGCGGCCGGCGGTCCGGCAGCGTGCCTGGTGCTGGCGCGGATCGCGATCGGCCCGGCCACCTGCGCGCTGGCAATTTCGGAAACGGCAAGCTCGGAGGTCGCGCCGTGACCGTGCATTTCATCGGCGCCGGCCCGGGCGCCGCCGATCTCATCACGCTGCGGGGGCGCGATCTCATCGCGCGCTCTCCGGTCTGCCTCTACGCGGGCTCGATCGTGCCGCGCGAATTGCTGACCCATTGTCCGCCCGGCGCGCGCCTCCTCGACACCGCCCCGCTGACCCTCGATGAGATCGAGGCCGAGCTGGTGGCGGCGCACGCAGCCGGGCTCGACGTGGCAAGGCTGCAGTCGGGCGACCTCTCGGTCTACAGCGCGCTCGCGGAGCAAATCCGCAGGCTCGAGCGGCGCGGCATTCCCTATACGGTCACGCCCGGCGTGCCGGCGTTCGCGGCGGCGGCCGCAGCGCTGCGAATCGAGCTCACGGTGCCCGAGGTGGCGCAGAGCGTGGTGCTGACCCGGATGCCGGGCCGCGCCTCGCGCATGCCGCCGAGCGAGCAGCTCGCCGTGTTCGCGGCCAGCAAGGCGACGCTGGCGATCCATCTGGCAATCCACCGGCTCGCCGACATCGTAGCCGAGCTCATGCCGTTCTACGGCGCCGATTGTCCGGCCGCGGTGGTGGTGCGGGCGAGCTGGAGCGATGAGCGCATCCTGCGCGGCACGCTCGGCGACATCGGGGCCCAAGTCGCGGCCGATCCGATCGAGCGCACCGCCATCGTGCTGATCGGGCGCGCGCTCGCGCCTGAGGATTTTCGCGACAGCGCGCTCTACGACCCGGATTATCGCCGCCGTTTCCGCGGAGGCGCGCCGTGATGCAGCGTCGTAGCCCGCATGGAGCCATCGGGGCGTTGACGCCCGTCTTCTACGGGCTATGGCCCAATGCGGGACAGCCGCCCGAGATTACGCGGAGTTTATCATCGGGCGGCGCTTTGCGCCGACCCGTTGGCTTCATCCGGGCTACAAGAAAACAATTCGTTCTATCCCGCCTGCCCGACCAATCTTCCATCGCGATCAAACAACACGGTGTCGAGCGCGATCCTGCGGCCCGCGACCACGCGGGCCGCGACCGCCTGCGCGGCGCGCGCGACCGCGTCGCCGAGCCCGATGCCGTCTGCCTGCGCGTGGCCGAAGGCCTCCGCCGCGGTGTTGGCGGCGACGATGCGCGCGCGCAACGTAGCGCTCGCGCCAGCCATCTCGGCGAGCCCGGCGAGCGCCGCCAGATCGACCTCGCCGCGCTTGGAATGAAGATCGAGCAGGCCCTGCGCCAGCTTGGTCATCTTGGCGACGCCGCCCGCGATCGTGACTCGCGGCACCGGATGGGCGCGGACATATTTGAGCATGCCGCCGACGAAGTCCCCCATGTCGATCAGCGCGGTCTCGGGCAGATCGTAGAGCTTGCGCACCGCCGCCTCCGAGCTGGCTCCGGTGGCGCCCGCAATGTGCGTGAGCCCGGCGGCGCGCGCCACATCGATGCCGCGATGAATGGAAGCGATCCAGGCCGAGCAGGAATACGGCACCACGATGCCGGTGGTGCCGAGGATCGACAGGCCGCCCACGATGCCGAGCCGCCCATTGAGGGTTTTCGCCGCCAGCTCTTCGCCGCCCGGAATGGCGATCTCGACCTCGACGTCGCCGGCGTGGCCCGCCGCCGCGGCCACTTCCGCGATGGCGCCACGGATCATTTGGCGCGGCACCGGATTGATGGCGGGCTCGCCCGGCGCAATCGCCAAACCGGCGCGCGTGACGGTGCCCACTCCCGCACCGGCCCGGAAGGTGACGCCGCCGCCGGGCAAGCCTTCCCGCACGGTTGCCACGATCAAGGCACCGTGCGTGACGTCCGGATCGTCGCCCGCATCCTTGACGATGCCGGCCGTGGCCGAGCCGGCGTCCCGGCGGCTGAGCGCAAGCGCGAAGGCGACCCGTTCCCCGCGCGGCAAGGTCACCTCGACCGGATCGGGAAATTCGCCGGTCAACAGCGCCGCATAGGCGGACTTGGCAGCCGCGGTGGCGCAGGCCCCGGTGGTCCAGCCCCGGCGCAGCGGTCGATCCGGCGTGATTGTCTCCGCGCTCATGGGGTTGCCTATAGTCCGGCGGGTCGCGACCGTCACGAGCCAGAGAGCCTGGTTCCATGAGCGGGCGCGGCCTCATCGTGGCGGCGCCCCGTTCGGGCAGCGGCAAGACCGTGATCACGCTCGCGCTCCTGGCGGCGCTCCGCCGGCGGCGCATCGCGGTGCGGGCCGCCAAGGCGGGGCCGGATTACATCGATCCGGGCTTCCATGCGGCCGCGACCGGCGCTGCGGGCCTCAATCTCGACAGCTGGGCCATGGAGCCCGCGCTGCTCGATGCCCTGATGGCGCAGGCCGCCGCCGGTGCGGAAATCCTCGTCATCGAAGGCGTCATGGGCCTGTTCGATGGAGTGGCCGGGTCGCCCGGCCGCTGCGGCACCACCGCCGATTTGGCGGCGCGCTTTCACTTGCCGGTGGTGCTGGTGCTCGATGTGGCGGGACAGTCCCAGTCGGCGGCCGCCGTGCTGCGGGGTTTTGCGGCACATGATCCGGCGGTGCGCATTGCCGGGGTGATTCTCAACCGCGTCGGCAGCGAGCGGCATCGGGCGCTGGTGAGCGAGGCGATCGCCGCCATGGGCGCACCCCCGGCAATCCCGATTTTCGGCGCCTTTCCGCGTGACGCCGCGCTGGCGCTGCCCGAGCGCCATCTCGGGCTGGTGCAGGCCGGCGAGCATGACGATCTCATCGGCTGGCTCGATCGGCTGGCAGCGCTGGCGGAACGTCACCTCGATCTCGACGCCGTGATTGCCAGCGCGTCACCTCTGCTGCCCCCTCCCCGACCCTCCCCCGCAAGCGGGGGAGGGAGGAGGCCCGCGGCAGCGCTGCGGCCGCCCGGCCAACGCATCGCGCTCGCGCTCGATCAGGCCTTCAGCTTCGTCTATCCGCACATTCTCGATGGCTGGCGCCGCGCCGGTGCCGAGATCGTTGCCTTCTCTCCGCTCGCCAACGAGCCGCCGCCGGATCGCTGCGACGCCTGCTGGCTGCCCGGCGGGTATCCGGAGCTTCATGCAGGCACGCTCGCGGCCGCGTCACGGTTTCGCGCCGGGCTCGCGCAATTTGCCCAATCCCGGCCGGTCCACGGCGAGTGCGGCGGCTACATGGTGCTGGGCCAGGGGCTCACGGACGCAGATGGGCGGCGCCACGCCATGGCGGGATTGCTGGGGCACGCGACCAGCTTCGCAGAACGCAAGCTGCAGCTCGGCTATCGGGAGGCGCGGCTCATCATCGATAGCCCGCTCGGAACCACCGGCGGCGTGGTGCGGGGACACGAGTTTCACTACGCGACGCTGACCGCGCCCGGTGACGATGCGCCGCTCGCCGATCTGGTGGACGGGCGAGGCCGTTCGCTCGGTCCCGCCGGCGGGCAGCGCGAGCGGGTCAGCGGCACTTTCTTCCACGCCATCGCGCAGGGCTGTTAGGCCGGATCGGTTTTGTTGGAGACCTGCGCCTCCGCGAAGGTCGCCATTCCGGTATGGCAGGCGAGCGCGGCGCGCAGCAGCAGGACCGCGACGGCGGCGCCCGAGGCTTCGCCAAGCCGCATCTTGAGATCGAGCAGCGGCGGGAGGTCGAGCGCCTCGAGCAGCAGGCGGTGGCCGGCTTCGGCCGAGACGTGGCCGGCCAGTGCGTGCCTGATCACGTCGGCATTCAGGCGCGCGAGCGGCGCGACCGCTGCGGTCGAGACGAAACCGTCGAGCAGCACCGGAATGCAGCGGCGCCTGGCGGCGAGCGCCGCACCCAGGATAGCGGCAAGCTCCCGGCCCCCCAGCGCCGACGCGATCATCAGCGGGTCGTCGAGCACCGCGGCGTGGCGGGCGAGCGCGGTATCGATGACGGCCTGCTTGCGGGCGAGGCCGGCATGATCCACGCCGGTGCCGCGCCCGGCCCAACGGGCGCCGCCACCCCCGAACAGGGCTGCCGCGATGGCGGATGCCGCGGTGGTGTTGCCGATGCCCATCTCGCCCAGGCAAACCAGGTCCGCGTCGGGCGCGACCGCATCGGCGCCGGTCGCGACCGCGGCCAGGAACGCGGCCTCGTCCATAGCGGGCGCCAGCGTGAAGTCGGCGGTGGGCTCATCGAGCGCAAGCGCGATGACGCGCAGGTTGGCTCCGGCCATTTTGGCGAGCTGATTGATCGCGGCGCCGCCGGCATTGAAATTCGCCACCATCTGGGCCGTAACCGCCGCCGGATAGGCCGAGACGCCCTGCGCCGTCACCCCGTGATTGCCGGCAAAAACCAGAACGTCGATGCGGTCGAGCCGCGGCGGATGGCGGCCCTGCCAAAGGGCCAGCCAGCCGACCATGTCCTCGAGGCGGCCGAGACTGCCGGGCGGCTTGGTCAGGGTCGCCTCGCGGCTCGCGACCCGCTCGGCGGCGCCGGGATGCGACGGCGGCAAATTCAGGCAGGCGTCGCGCAGTTCGGCAAGGGAAGCAAAACCGGTCATCGACGTCTTCTCCCGCCTCAGGCTGACGGGCTTGTCGGAACCCGCCCCCCACCCGCTCGACTGCCTAGCAAATCCGCCCCTGCAAGGCCTATAGAATAGCATCCGGCGGGGGCGATAGATGGCAGACGCTGACACTTGGCTGCGCGGGGTCGCCGCCGACCTCAAGATCGGCCTGCTCTTCTCCACCCGGTTTCCGCTCCCTCATGCGACACCGATCGGGGGCGCCGACATTGCGCGCGCCAGCTGGGCACTGCCGGTGGTCGGCGCGATCATCGGCCTCGTCGGCGCCGCGATCTATTGGATCGCGTTTCATCTCGATCTGCCGCCGCTGGTGGACGCCGGCCTGGCGGTCGCCGCGACGCTCGGCGCCACCGGCTGCCTGCACGAGGACGGGCTCGCCGACACGTTCGACGGCTTCGGCGGCGGCAGCGGTCCTGAACGCAAGCTCGAGATCATGCGTGACAGCCGGATCGGCACCTATGGGGCCTGCGCGCTGGCGATGTCGCTCCTGCTGCGCGTCGGTGCGCTCGCGAGCCTCGCGGCTCCGGGGCCGGCAGCGCTGGCTTTGATCGCCGCCCACTCCGGGGCGCGCGCCATACTGCCGCTGTTCCTGGCGCTGGTGCCACCGGCGCGTCCCGACGGTCTTTCCGCCGATGCCGGCCGGCCTTCGCCGGCAGCCGTCATGGTGGCGGCGCTGCTCGGGATCGTCTTGCTGCTCGCGAGCCTGGGTCCTGCCGGATCGGTGATCGCGCTCCTGTGGCTGCTGGTGGTGCTCTGGGCCATGCGCTGGCTCTGCCTGCGACAGATCGGCGGGCAGACCGGCGATACCGCCGGTGCGCTCGAGCAAATCGGCGAGATCATCATTCTGCTCGCTGCCGTGGCGTCCGGCGCATAGGTCCGACACGCGATGCGACACGGGGCAGGGCTGAAGGCAATTTCAGCCTGCGGCTTATCAACGCGTCCGCACCGCGCCGGAAGCCGTCATCCTCAGAATTAATGCCAAGTTGATACGCATCGCTGTGCAAAGAATATAACATTCATATCCCGCCGAGCCGCCGCATAAATTGCACGTAAATCACGCCGCACTTAAGAGTGTGGAGACAGAAAACCGGACAACGAATATTACTTCCGTGACCATCAGGTCAGCGGAGCTGGCTGATGCGCGTCGGGGCCCGGACTCAACTGAAGACGCTTCTGCGCGGCGTGGTTCTATCACGCCCGGTGCGCAGCATTTCCGAGTGGCTTCATGCCGACCCGGGTGCTGGGAAAGCGAACGCTCGGCCACCCGCAAAAATCTGCTTCATCCATGTCCCCAAGACCGGCGGAACTTTCGTTACACAAAGGGAAAACAGCGATCGAACAGTCGTTTTGCCGATGCAGGATCTCAACCACGTGACGCTGGTCAATGAGGACTGGGAGATGTTGCGGGACGTTCCGGCTCCATTCGGCGAGGCTAATGCGCTTCCTGTCTCGGCCGTCGACGATATGATCGTCTTCTCCAATGTTCGGAACATCTTTTCGTTTTTTGTCAGCTATTTCCATCACGCCGCCGGGCACGTCGAGAGATATCGCAACTCCCATCACTACGACTTCAGCATTGCCCACAAGGGTTTCGACTATCTGATGAAGACCGTGTCCGATCGCGGCTCGATCTGGCCGAGTCGAAAGTTCGTGCACTATCAGCTGTTTTCGCAGCCTTCGGGCGTGTCCGTCGTGGACTGGATCAATTGCACCGCAACGTTGGATCGTGACCTGCGCGCGATGGCGCAAAATTTCGGGCTGGAATTCCGGGCCGGCAAGCCGCAACGCCAAGGACCCGGCAACGACTACCGGTCGTACTACTCCGACGCGCTGGCCGATCTGGTTTCCAAAACCTGGAAAAGAGAAATCGAGCTGTTCGGCTTCGGGTTTGATCTGCCCCAATCGAAATATACGCCGATTGAATTGGCCGACCGAGTGAGGGCAGTAAGGTACGTGTGGCGAGAAGATCAGCTCCTTCGTCAAGACGTCGATACCGATGCAAGCCGGGCGAAGGGGCGCTCGTCGGCTGCACCTGACTGAACCCGTCTGCGACCATGGCGTGAGCGGCTGGGCGGTGGACCGCCCCGGTGCGGGTCCGGTATGCTGGAACATGGGCGATCCGATCTGTGGACCGCAATTCATCCCCCGTCCGGGAGCCGTTCATGAGCATCATCCGCGATCCAGTCGTCAAACCCATCCCGATCAAGGACCTGCGTCCGACGCAGATCACCGTGGGGATGCGCGAAGTCGCGGCCAAGCGCGCGCGCTGGCGCGAGGAAGGCGGCAAGAAAGGCGCGGAGTTCCTCGGCAAGCACATGATCCCGGTCGTGCTTGGACCGAGGGACCGGCACTTCGTCATCGATCACCACCATCTGGCCCGGGCGTTGCATGATGAGGGCGTCAAGAACGTGCTCATCAGCGTGGTGGCGAACCTCAGCAAGCTCGAGCCCGATGCCTTTTGGTTCGTCCTGGAGAACCGCAACCTGATGCATGCCTTCGATGACAAGGGCCGCCGGCGCAGCCATACGGACATTCCCAAATCGGTGAGCGGCCTCGTCGACGATCCGTTCCGCTCCCTGGCGGGCGAATTGCGGCGCGCCGGCGGCTACGCCAAGGATACGACGCCGTTCAGCGAGTTCCTGTGGGCCGACTTCCTGCGCCGGCGGATCAAGCGCAAGTCGGTCGAGGACAATTTCAGCCACGCGCTCGAAAAGGCCCTGCAATTGGCCAAAAGCCGGGAGGCCGGCTATCTGCCAGGCTGGTGCGGTCCGACGCCGGAGGAATGAGCCGGCGGCCCGGGCAACCGACCTAAACAGAAAATTAACCACGATTAATTAACGATTGCCTGCGTTTACTTGAATTAAATCTCGAAACGGGCCCGCCGGACGCGAATAGCGGCATCCGAAACTGCCCGGCTCTTGCGAGGCTCGCGCATTGGCGCGCGCGCTGAGGAATTGGCATGGCAGAGCGCACCATCAATCTCCGCGATTTGTTGATTCTCGTTGCGGATCCGAGTCCATTCTTGTGCCTGCTTGTTCATGGCATGCTGCGCGGGTTCGGCGCGAACAAGGTCCTCGAGGTGAGGGACTCGTCCGGGGTTCTGGATACGCTCAACGGTCACAAGATCGATGTCATGCTGTGCGACGGAGCGCTGCCGCCGCATGGCGGATTCGCGCTCACGCGCACCATCCGCCGCAATGCGAACAACGAAAATCGCACCATGCCGATCCTGGTCATGACCAGCGACACCCGCGAGGCCACCATCAAGGCCGGACGCGACGCCGGTGCCAATATGGTGGTCGCCAAGCCGCTGTCGCCCGCCAACCTGTACGATCGCCTGGCCTGGGTGGCATTCAATCCGCGCCAATTCATCGATACGGAGAACTATTTCGGCCCGGACCGCCGCTTCAAGATCGAGGGTTACCCGGGCGGCGTGGGTCGCCGCAAAGGCGATGGCGCGATCGAGGTCGCCAAGGAAACCGGCCCTGCCCTCGCGCAAGACGATATCGACAGCCTGTTCAACGCCACGCGAACCGGACAAAACTGATGGCGGACAATCCCGATAACGAGGCGCGCATCTTTTCCCCCAAGACGCGTTTCCAGACATTGGCGCGCCGTCCGGGCGGCGTTCCGCGCGGCAAGGCGCTCGACAATGCCCAGAACAAGATCGAGGAGGCCAAGCTCGGATTTGACGAATGGCTCGACGCCGAGTTGACCGAGCTGATCGGCGCCGTCGATCGCGCCCGGTCGGGTGCGCCGGCCGACGACTGGATCGACGCGGCTCAATTCCACACCAATCAATTGCGCGACGTCGGGACCACGGTCGGGTTCGAGCTGCTGACCTTCATCGCGAACACGCTCAGCACCATTCTCGAGGGCATCAAGGCCGGGGCCGAGTTCAGCATGGAGCTTGTCACCTGCCACATCGACTCTCTGCTCCTCATTCGCCAGAAGGAATTCCGTGATCTCCGCCCGGATCAAGTGCCCGAGCTCAGCCACGGCCTGCACCGGATCGCCGAAAGCGTGAGCATCGTTCCCAAGAGCGGCCAGAAGTAAGCCGGGCAACGGACAGCTGGCAACCGGCTGTTCCCGCGACGGGCGGCCTGCCGACGGCCTCGGCCACGCGGCTTCACCCGCGCGATGCACCGTCGTCGCCGCAGCCGGCGCGCAACCGCGGTCCTTTTGTTTATAAACTGCCGACGACCTATCCAACGTCAGCTTCGGAGCACGTCGGCGCGTGATCCGCTCCGGGGGGAGTAGCGCATGAACAGCCGGGAAGCGGACGCGGTCAATCGGGACAGCCGGGATCGCCTGGACCGCGAGATGATGACGCGCTGCATCGCGGTCGCGGTGCGGTCGGCGGAAGCAGGCGAGTACCCCTATGGGGTCGTGATCTGCCGTGCCGGCGAAGTGATCGCGGAGTCCACCAACCGGGTGGCGCACGAACGCGACGTGACCCGGCACGCCGAGGTGGTGGCGATCTCGCAGGCCCAGAAGACGCTCGACACGGTGAGCCTCGACGACTGCACGATCTATGTGAGCGCGGAGCCGTGCGTCTACTGCTCCTATGCGATCCGCGAGAGCCGCATCGGCCGGCTGGTCTACGCATTGCGCTCGCCGCATATGGGCGGCGTCTCGAGATGGAGCGTCCTGACCGATGAGGGCCTTTCCGCCACGATGCCGGAGGTGTTCGACCCGCCGCCCGAGATCATCGCCGGCTTCATGGCGCAGGAGGTCGAGCGGGCTCTGCTGAAATGGAATCCGCTGGTCTTCGGGGTCATCTTGGAGCGCGGCCTGTTCGTCGCGGGCCCGCTCGAGACAGTGCGCACGCGCGCACCGATTTCGGGCCCAAAGCGAAAGCTGATGCGACGCATGATGAAATTCCTGCGCGGCGCCGTATTCGATCGATTCGGGCGCGGCTAGGGAGCCCGGCTTTGCCTGCGGCGTTCTTCAGTCACCTTGACGTCCGCGCTTGTGCATTCGCGCATCAGGACCCTTCGATCGACATAGCTCAACCCCGACGAGCGCTTCAGGAGCGTCGCCGCGACAGGTAAGCCACAGCTGGACTTTTTTGGATTTTGCGACGGCCGGTTTTCGGATTAGAGAGACAGTGTCGCTCGGAGATTCTCTACCAAATAAGAACGAAAGGGTCCCATGCCCTTCACATTCACCTGTAACGGCAAGTGTCCCAAGTGTGGCCACGAGAATTTCACCAGCTCGCAGCATCCGGCGGACTATGCGCCCGTGGCATGTCAGGGTTGCGGCCACGTCACGACGGTCAACAACGCCATCCGTACTTACAAAGCCGCTGATCCCGGAACCGGGCCCTACCTCAATCGCGAATGAGCAAGGCTGCCGCGGCGCCACCGGTCTCAGAAATCCAGCCGGTCCGCCCGGGCATCGGTCCAGCACTTTTGCACTGTCGCGTTTTCGGACGGAAAACCGGATTCCACTTTTCCTGAAATGCTCTAATGCGCGGGTGCCGGCGGCGCGGCCGCCGCCGCGGGCCGCGCCACCCCGATCACGAAGACCAGCGGGATGGTGGCCAGCGTCAGATACATCAGCAGCTTGAAATCATTCGCATAGGCGATGATCGTAGCCTGCTGGGTCAAGAGGCGCTCCATCATGGCGCGCCCGAGCTCGGTGCCGGGATTGAGCATGGCGGCATCGGGCATCGTCAAGGCGTCGTTGAAGGGCGTGACGAATTCCGACAGACGGGCATGCATGCCGCTCGCGGTGGAGGTGAGCTGCGCGATCACCACCGAGATGCCCACCGAGCTGCCGAGATTGCGCACCAGCGTCAGGATGGCGGTGCCGTCGGTGCGCAAATGCCCCGGCAGCGTCGCAAACGCGACCGTGCTCAGTGGAACGAAGACCAGGCCCAGGCCGAAGCCTTGGATCACGCTCACCACCACGATGGCATGCGGGGAGGTCTGGTCCGTGAAGTCGACCATCTGGCCGAGCGTGAAGACCGTGAGCAGCATCCCGGCCAGCACCAGGTAGCGCGGCGCGACGATCTTCATCAGGCGGCCCACCATCACCATGGCGATCAGCGTGCCGACCCCGCGGGCGGCGAGCAGGAAGCCAGCCGTGAGTATCGGATAGCCCAGCACGTTCTGCATGAACGGGGTCACCAGCGCCATGGTGCCGAACAGCACCAGCCCGATGATGACCATGAACAGGCAGCCGCCCACATAGTTGCGATCCTTGAAGATGTCGAAGCGAACGAACGGCGTGTCCGTGGTCAGCGAATGCGCCAGAAAGAAGTAGAAGCCGATCGCCGACACGATGGTCTCGGCGATGATCTCGGAGGACTCGAACCAGCCCAGCTGCTCGCCGCGATCGAGCATCAGCTGCATCGACCCGATCCCGACCGCGAGCGCCAGAAAGCCGAACCAATCGAAGCGAAGCTGCTTCTGCTGCGCCGTCTCGTCCATGAACAGCATGAGCCCGACGACGGTCACGATGCCGACCGGAAGATTGATGAAGAACACCCAGTGCCAATTGTAGTTGTCTGTGAGCCAGGCCCCGAGCGTCGGTCCCATGATCGGCCCCAGCATCACCCCGATGCCCCAGATCGCCATGGCGGAGCCGCGTTCCGCCGCCGAGTAGGAATCGAGCATGACCGACTGCGACAGCGGCACCAGCGCGGCGCCGAACACTCCCTGCAGCAGGCGGAACGCGACCATCTCGCCGATATTGCCGGCAAGGCCGCACAGCATCGAGGCGACCGTGAAGCCGGCGGTGCAGACGATGAACAGCTTCTTGCGCCCGAAGCGATCCGCGATCCAGCCGATCGGGGCGGTCATGATGGCGGACGCCACGATATAGGAGGTCAGCACCCAGTTGATCTGGTCGAGCGAGGCCGAAAGGCTGCCCTGCATATAGGGCAGCGCCACATTGGCGATGGTGGTGTCGAGCGCCTGCATGATGGTGGCCGCCATCGCGCAGATCGTGACCAGCGAACGCTGCCAGCGGGAGGTGCGCCCGAGATTCACGGCTGCCCGTCTCTCGAAGCTGTGCCGGCCGACCCGAACAGCGACCACAGCGAGCGGCGTCGGCCGGTATCGATGTCGACCGTCACGCTCATGCCGGCGCGTAGCAGGCCGATGTCCTGCCCGGCGTCGAAGGAGATCCGCACCGGCACGCGCTGGACCACCTTCACCCAATTGCCGACGGCGTTCTGCGGCGGCAGGATCGCGAATTGCGCCCCCGTGCCGGGGCTGATCGAGCTCACCGTGCCGCGGAAGACATGGTCCGGGAAGGCATCGACGTCGATCGCGACCTTTTGGCCGACCCGCAGATTGGTGAGGTCGGTTTCCTTGGGATTGGCATCGACCCAGGGGGCGCCGTCGTCGATGACGCTCAGGATCGGCGTGCCGGCGGTCACGAAGCGGCCGAGCTGGATATTGTCGACCTGCGTGGCGGTGCCGCCGATCGGTGCTTTCAAGGTGGTGTGGTCGAGATCGCGCTCGGCCTGCTCGAGCACCGCCTTGGCCTGCTGATAGGGCGGGTATTGCTCGATCGGCAGGTCGGGCCTACCGAGCAGCGCATTAAGCGTGGTCGCCTGCTGCTGGGCCGCCAATTGGGCCTGCAGCTGCGCGGTGACGGTGGCCGACAGAGAATTGTCGAGGTCGGTCTGGGAGCCACTGTTCTTGGCCAGGAGCGTGGTCTTGCGGTCGACGTCCTTCTGCTTCAGCGCGACGTTCTGCTGGGCGAGCTCGACCAGCTTGTCGAGGGATTTCAGATTGCTCTTCATGTTGTTGAAATCGGTGCGCACGCTGTCGAGCTTGCTCTGCGCCTGGCTGAGCGCGAGCCGGAACGGGGTCGGATCGATATCGAACAGCACATCGCCGGCGGCGACCCGCTCACCCTCCGTGACCCGGATCGAGGCAACCTTGCCCGAGATGTCGGGCGTCACCAGCACCTTGCGGGCCCCCACATAGGCGTTGTCGGTGGAGATGGTGCGGCCGCCGGCGAGATAGAAGGCGAGCCCGGCAACGAGCGCCAGCACGGGAGCGACGACGAGCAGAATGAGGCGCAGCCGATCGCGCAGCATGCGCACGAGCGAAGCCTTGCGGACCCCTGTCGCGGCTTCCGGCTCGCCGCGGAACTTGAGAATCGTATCGGTCATAAGTCTCTTCCAGTCTCGGGCCGGGCCCTGCGCTGAATCACCTGCCGCAGGTTCTCTTTCGCGATCGACAGATTGGCCAGCATCAGCTTGACGGTAGGACGGTCGATGCCCGCCAGCGCGGTCGACATCAGCTCCTCGCCAAGCGCGCCGAGGCGCTCCAGCAGCGGCCGTGCCGCCGGCGTCAAGAACAGCCGCTTGGCGCGGCGATCATGCGGGTCGGCCCGCCGCTCGATCAGGCCGCTGTCGCCGAGCCGATCGAGCAGGCGCGTGAGCGTGATCGGCTGCAGGTCGAGCATTTCGGCAAGCTCCGACTGCTTGAGGCCTTCCTGGCGATCGAGCCGCGCCATCACGGCCCATTGCGCCCGCGTAATTCCGAACTCCGCCGCCCGGTGATCCGCGTAGGTCCGCAACAGACGGGCCACGTCATTGAGCGTAAAGGCAAATTCCCGATTGGGGGTGATCCTGGCGGCCATGGGCGATATCCTGCATCGCGTATATTATAAGCATGCTTATGAAATTGCGCCCATGTGGCGGGCATTGGCCAGCAATGCGGGCGGCGCATGGGGAGGCGCCTCGGGGCCTGCCCCTGGTCTCGCAATCAAGTGCGCTTCGGGCGGCGCTTATCGGGCTGAATGCAGGGTCCGGGCGATGCGCGCCGCGATCGGATCGTAGACCGCCTTGGCGTCGCGCCCATAGGTAATCACGAACCCGTGGATGGTATCGACGTCCTTGCGTTTGACGAAAATATACCTCTCGTAGAAGATCGATCCGCCCCGATAGCCGGACAGCACCAACCAATTGCTGCCGCTCGCCCGCAAGGTGACCTCGTCGTAGTCGGAGCTGGCGCCACGCAGAAACGCCTCGTAGGTCGCGGGTGTATCGCCGTCGACATTCAGGCTGGCGAATATCGCCAGCTTGGCTCCATCCTTGGCCATGAAGCTCTGCCCGTCGCCGTTCTCCGGCGGCCTTTCGGGGCGGAACCGATCGGCCGGATATTCAGCGGCCGTGCCATAGCGGGCGTTGAGGTAGAGCTTCCAGGCTTCGGCTCCCGCTTCCCGGACCGAAGCGACCAACAACAATCCCGTCAGGAATGCGGCCGGGAAAGCTGCCGAAGTTTCCATGATCCAAGATCGCATGGGTCCGACTCCCGATCTCTTTCCGCCCGAATACGGCATGGAAGGGATCACGCCCCGGCCAAGCGATCGTCAGACCATCGGCCGGCGGTTTCGGTGCCGTCGGCCGTTACCGCCACGCCGTCGCCGTGCCGCTTGCCCTGGCGCCATTCGCCCTCATGGCGCGCGCCGCTCGCCCAGGTGAACACGCCGGGGCCGTCCGGTTTGCCCTGCTTGGCCTGCCCGGCATAACGGTCGCCATCGGTCCAGGCGCGGCTGTGACAGCCGCCGACACCGAGCAGGCCTTTGATTCGGGCGGCCTTGGCCGTGGTCTGCACGGCCCGCACAGCAAGCGGATGGTTCGGCCCGCTCGCCTTGCGGTCGCGCCGGCCATTGGGCTTCCACCGCTCCCACAGAAGCGATGAAACAGCTACGAAAACCAGGACGGCTCCGACGAGCAAAGGGACCGCCAGCCAATCCGAGTTTTCTGGCAACCCGGGAAACAGGCTCAGCCGGCCGAGCTCGATGAGGGCATCGCATATACCCAGGCCGATCAAGCAGGCCGCAATGCCGCCGAGAAAAAGCAGCACCCGTCCACCGAGCGTGAGCTCGATCGATTCGATCGCCGCGTCGTAGCTCTCCCGCAGCATCGCAACCAGGAACCCGAAGCCGACAAGGGTGGTCCAGCCGTGCAATCCCGTCCCGAACAGCGGCACCAGCAAACCCGCTCCGATCAGCGCGGTCAGCGCCACGAACAGCCATCGTCCGCCTGTCATCTGGCCGCGGCGTGCCAACAGCGGCGCGATCCGCGGATGATCGCCCGCTGCGATCCAGCTCGCCGCGCCGTCGTCGCGGACCTGTGTGGAAGGTGCGAGCGAGCCATCGAGCACCGCCGCCAGCAGATCGATCGGGTACACGATCTTGGCGGCGGACTTGCTCGCCGTGACATGCCAGATCGGCACAAAGGGCCCACTGTCGCTTGCCAATGTCGGGGAAACCTTATGGAATGTCTTCCACGATACCATGGGCTGTTGATGCCCGCCAGGAATCAGGCGCCACCGGACCTGAAGTTTCAATCAAGCACGGAAACAAGAGCGCCGCCGAACAGCGAGATCTGCTCAAGGTCGTCACGTGGGAGGATCGACATGGCTGCCGGAATCTTCGTCAGGACCTTCGCGCTCGCAGCGGCACTGCTGACGGCGCCTGCTGGCGCGCAGGCTTTCGACGATACGAAGTATCCCGACCTGAAGGGGGCCTGGGATCGCACCACCAACCCGCGCTGGGTTCTGCCGGGAGACAAGCCGGCTCCGCTGACCGCGGAGTACCAGGCCGTTTACGACGCCAACCTGGCGGCCCAGGCCCGTGGCGAGCCGGGCGACTCCCCGCAGTGGTACTGCCTGCCGCAAGGCATGCCGATGATGATGAGTGCCTTCGACCCGATGGAATTCGTGGTGACGCCGGACATCACCTACGTCCTGATCAGTCACGTCAATGATTCCTATCGGCGAATCTATACCGATGGGCGCGATTGGCCGAGGCAGATCGAGCCGACCTTTGCGGGCTACTCCATCGGCAAATGGACCGAGCCGGACGGCGAGGGCCGCTTCCAGGTATTGGAGGTCGAGACCCGCGCCCTCAAGAACCCGCGCACCTATGACGCCACCGGCCTGCCCTTTCACAAGGACGGCCAGAGCGTGATCCAGGAGCGGATCTACCTCGACAAGGCTGATCGCAACTTCCTCCGTAACGAGATCACGGTGATCGACCATGCATTGACCGGTCCGTGGACCGTGACGAAGAAATATCGCCGCCTTCCGGCTCAGCCGCCGGAGTGGAGAACGCAGGTTTGTGCCGAGGCCAACTCGTATGTTCGCATCCATGACGAGGCATATTTCCTCAGCTCCGACGGCTATCTGATGCCCGTGAAGAAGGATCAGCCGCCGCCCGATCTGCGCTACTTCAATCAGCCGAGGAAGTGACGGTGGCAACACGATCCGTAAGCGGCTGCAGCCCGATTTGCGCCGCCGGAGAATAAACGGTAAAATCGAACTCCAGGTGGCGGCCTGATCGGAGCACGGGAAGGAAGCTATGGGTCGGCTCGACGCCTGTATCGTGGTGGCCCTTATCCTGCTTGCCACTTCACCCCAGCGCAGTCACGCCCAAACTGCCGCACCGGTGCCGCCCGGCACCGTTGCGGACATCACAGCCATTCTGGATCAGCAGAAGCCCAGTCCCGGGGCGGCAGCCAAAAAGCGTGCCGAGGCCGATGAGCCGCCTCCCGCCGGCGCGGATGCGGCGGCGTTGGCACGCTTCTACTACAAGCGCGGACAGGCACGCTCGGAGCTCGGGCGCTATGCCGATGCCATCGCGGATGCCGACAGCGCGCTGGCGGCTGGCAAGGGGCATCTCCCCCCGAACGAGATCAGCTTGATACGGCAGTTGCAGGGGCTGCAATACTACTTCACCGGCGACCTGAAGAAGGCGATGGAAATTTACCTCACGCGGGCGCGTGAGGCCATTGCGAGCGGCAACAAAGGGCCGCTGATGAACACCTATCGATTCATCAGCACGATGTTGATCCGCACCGGCGATCTCACCCAAGCCGAGACCTACGTGCGCAAGGTTCAAGCCTTGGTGTCGGAGTCGCGCAGCTGGGGCGGCTTCCCGCTCTACGGCAGCAATTGGCAAAGCGAGCTCTACGAGGCGACGGCCGGGCTCGCCGAAGCCAGGGGACGGTTTGCCGAGGCGGAAGCGTCGTATCGGCGGGCCGAGCTCTCCCGGCGCGAAACCCTTCTGGTGCTTGCGAAGTGGCCGGTCGCGCCGTCGCGAGCGGTGTTTGAGCTCAACATCGACGCGATGATCTCGGCCCAAGGACGCATGAAGGCGCGCCAGGGAAGATTGGCCGAGGCCGAGGCGGATGTACGGCGCGCGCTGCTGAACCGGCTCACGGCCGCGGGCAAGTACACCACCGGCACTGCGCAGCAGGCGGCTGCGCTCGCCGAAGTGCTGGCCCAGCAAGGTCGCTATCCGGAAGCCGAGAAGCTCGCCCGCACCGCGCTCGATATCTATCGGACCATCGGTCTCGCGGATGACGCGCAAGCGGTCGTCAACACCCTGTCTCAGATCGCGACTCTTCTTACGTTGCAGGGAAACGCTCGCGCGGCAGCGCAGATCGATGACCAGATCGATGCCGCGACCAAGTCCTGGGAGCCCAAGCGCGCAGAGCAGTTCAGCATCAATGTCGGACGCATTGCCACGCTCTATCGGACGCGCCGGGTCGATACCGGGATAGCGGCCGCCCAGATTCTGGTCACTCGGCAAACGGCCCGTTACGGCGGCGAGAGCTACAATGCGGCCTATGCGCGTGGCACGCTCGCGATCGGCCTCGCCATGGCGGGCCGCGACGCCGAGGCTCTGCGCGAATTCAAGGCCGCGATTCCGGCCTTGCTGTCGGGCTCGAGCGACACCAGTGACGACAGCGCGCTGGGTATCGTGCTGCGGGCGCATCAGATCCAGGCGACGGTGGAGCGCTACATGGGACTGCTGGCGCGCACGCAGGCCGCTACCGGCGTCGATGCCGCAGCCGAGACATTCCGTCTCGCCGAAGCCATCCGCAGCCGTTCCGTGCAGCAAGCCCTCAGCGCCTCGGGCGCGCGGGTGGCGGCGAACGATCCGGCGGTCGCGGCCCTGGTCCGCAAGGAGCAGGACACCGCGAAGCAGGTCGGCGCGCAATTGGGCCTTCTCAACAACCTGCTCGCCTTGCCGCCCGAGCAGCGCGACGACGCGGCGCTCGAAAGTCTGCGCAAGCAGATCGAGACCTTGCAGGCGGACGACACCAAAGCCAGGCAGGAGATCAGACGGCGCTTCCCGAAATATGCGGATCTGATCGACCCGAAACCGCCGACCATCGATGAGATCAAGTCGACGCTCAAGCCCGATGAGGCGCTGGTGTCGTTCTATTTCGGCAGCCTGTCGAGCTTCGCGTGGGCGGTGCCAAAGCAGGGGCCCATGGTGTTCGCCGCCATAGCGGCGAGCGGCGGCGATATCGACGCCAAGATCAAGAAGCTGCGCGCGGCGCTCGAGCCGAACGTCTCCGGAGTGAGGGACATCCCGCCGTTCGATCTCGCGCTCGCGCACCAGCTCTATGACCTGCTGCTCGCGCCGGTGCAATCCGGTTGGCGGCCGGCCAAGAGCCTGATCGTGGTGACCAATGGGGCGTTGGGCATGCTGCCGCTGGGTCTCTTGACTACCGCCGCGTCGCCGATCGGAGTTGCCGAGCCCTTGTTCGCCAGCTACCAGGATGCCCCCTGGCTCGCCCGCACCCATGCGGTGAGCATGGTGCCCTCGACTGCGTCGCTGCTTACGCTGCGGCGGCTGCCGCCGGGCGCGCCCCGCCGTGACAAGCTGATCGGCTTCGGCGATCCTTATTTCAACGAGCAGGAGGCCGCCGAAGCCGAGGGTCCGGCGCAGGCCGAGTCGCCGCAGCTGGCGGTGGCCGCCCCGGAGACCACGCGCGGGGCGCTGTTTGCGACCCGGGCCGCGGCCCACGCACCGGATATCGAGGGCACCGAGCTCGCGCTGCTGCCGCGACTTCCCGACACGCGGGCCGAATTGATCGCGGTGGCGCGCGCCCTGGACGCCGACCCCACCAAGGCGCTCTATCTCGGTAAGGATGCCAACGAGCGCAACGTCGAGACCATCGATCTGTCGCGCTTCCGCATCGTCGCCTTCGCGACCCACGGCCTCGTTCCGGGCGACCTCGACGGCCTGACCCAGCCGGCTCTGGCCCTGACCGCGCCCCAGGTCGCCGGGGTGCCGGGCAACGGCTTGCTGACCATGGAGAAGATCCTGCTGCTCAAGCTCGACGCCGATTGGGTCGTGCTGTCGGCCTGCAACACCGCGTCCGGCGCCGCCGCCGGCGCGGAGGCGGCCTCAGGCCTCGGCCGCGCCTTCTTCTATGCCGGCACGCGCGCCCTTCTGGTCACCAACTGGTCGGTGCATTCCGCCTCGGCGCGCGAGCTGATCACCGATCTGTTCCGCCGGCAGAGCGCCGACCCGCAGCTTACCCGCGCGCAGGCTTTGCGGCAGGCGATGATGTCCATGCTCGACGGTCCGGGCTTCACGGACGACGCCGGCAACACCCTGTTCACCTATGCGCATCCCTTGTTCTGGGCGCCTTACAGCATCATCGGCGACGGCGGCGGGACGTGAGAATGCGGCTGGATACCTTGTTCGATATGCCTGGTGGCCTTATTGGGGAAGGCGGGGCGATCGCGCTCACCCCGATCGCCGAGCCACGCACGATGCAGTTGCCGATGTCGAGGAATTCAGCGCCGCCGAAGCGCCGCCGCCGTAGGCGCAGGATGGGGCGAAACGCGCTTGGGCTGGTCGGCTTCTTGGTTCTGGCGACGCCGGCGAGCGCGATCCAGCTCGTAACCGAGCAGGAGGCCGCCTTGCCGCCCGATCGCCTGCCCGGCCTGGTGCTGCGCGGCAGCCCCACCCGCCGGCCCAGTGTCGTGGTGGTGTCGCCGCCGCCGACAGCCGGCGTGCTGAAGTCGCCATTGAGCATCAAGGTGAAGCTGCAAGCCCATGG
>DASYFD010000035.1:0-5907 GCA_036498625.1 Xanthobacteraceae bacterium
CCAGCTTCGGTAAGCTCCTCGAGGTGGACGACCTCTCCATTGCCTTCAGGCAGGGCACGCGCGAGACGCTGGCGGTCGATCATGTCTCGTTCGACATCGCCAAGGGTGAGACCGTGGCGCTGGTCGGCGAATCGGGCTCCGGCAAGTCGGTGACGGCGCTCTCGGTGATGAAGCTTTTGCCCTATCCGGCAGCGCGTCACCCCTCCGGCTCGATCCGCTTCAAGGGGCAGGAGCTGTTGAGCATGACGGAGCGGCAGATCCGTCAGGTACGCGGCAACAACATCACCATCATCTTCCAGGAGCCGATGACCTCGCTCAATCCGCTCCACACGATCGAGAAGCAGATCGGCGAGATCCTGCTGCTGCATCAGGGCGTGACCGGCGAGCCGGCCCGCCGGCGCACGATCGAGCTTCTTTCCCAGGTCGGCATCCCCGATCCGGAGACCCGCCTCAACAGCTATCCGCACCAGCTTTCCGGCGGCCAGCGCCAGCGGGTGATGATCGCCATGGCGCTCGCCAACGAGCCCGACCTGTTGATCGCCGACGAGCCCACCACCGCGCTCGACGTCACCGTGCAGGCGCAGATCCTCAAGCTCCTGAAGGATCTGCAGGGCCGGCTCGGCATGGCCATGCTGTTCATCACCCATGACCTCGGCATCGTGCGCAAGCTGGCGGAGCGGGTCTGCGTGATGAAGGAGGGGAGGATCGTCGAGCAGGGCGCGATCGAGCGGGTGTTCAAGGCGCCCGAGCATCCCTATACGCGCGCCCTCATCATGGCGGAGCCGCGGCCCGATCCGGCGCCGGTGCGGCCCGGCTCCCCGGTGGTGCTGGAGACACAGGACCTCAAGGTCTGGTTTCCGATCAAGCGCGGCTTCCTGCGGCGGGTGGTCGGCCACATCAAGGCGGTCGATGGCGTGAGCATCGCGGTGCGCCAGGGCGAGACGCTCGGCATCGTCGGCGAATCCGGCTCGGGCAAGACCACGCTCGGCCTCGCCATCCTGCGGCTCATCTCCTCGCAGGGCCGCATCGTTTTCCTCGGCAAGCCGATCGCGGGCTTGAAATTCCGCGACATGTTGCCGTTCCGCCGCGACATGCAGATCGTGTTCCAGGACCCCTATGGATCGCTCAGCCCGCGCATGTCGGTGTCCGACATCATCGAGGAGGGGCTGCGGGTGCATTCCCCGAAGCTCACGCCGGCGGAGCGCGACCAGCGCGTGGTGCGGGCGCTCGCCGACGTCGGCCTCGATACCGATACGCGCTTTCGCTATCCGCACGAATTCTCCGGCGGCCAGCGCCAGCGCATCGCGCTCGCGCGCGCGGTCGTGCTGGAGCCGACCTTCGTGGTGCTCGACGAGCCCACCAGCGCACTCGACATGCTGATCCAGGCCCAGATGGTCGACCTGTTGCGGGCGTTGCAGAAGCGGCGCAATCTCACCTATCTGTTCATCTCGCATGATCTGCGCGTGGTGGCTGCCCTGGCGAGCCGGCTGGTGGTGATGCGCAACGGCAAGGTGGTGGAGGAAGGCCCCGCCGTCGATCTGTTCGCGAGCCCGAAGAGCGACTACACCTGTGCCCTGTTCGCCGCCGCCTTCAATCTGGAGACGGCGCCGGAAGGCGTCGTCGCCGAATAGGATCATCATTGGCCCGCCCCCCGCATTCCGACCCGCGCTTGACCGATTGCGCCGTCGAGGTCTCGCTGTCGGCTCCCGAGCTGCTCGGCAAAGGCTTTCGCGCCTATCAGCGTTACGGCTACACGCTGCCGGGCGACGATCCCGAGCGCGAGACGCGCACCCATGACCTCGTGCGCTTCGGGCGGATCGTGGCGGTGCTGCCGGTCGACCTCGCGCGCGACGAGGTCATCCTGATCCGCCAGTTTCGCCTGCCGGCGCAGCTGGCCAACGGCAACGGCGAGATGGTCGAGATCGTGGCCGGTCACGTGGAGGCGGGCGAAGAATTGCCGGAGGCCGCGCGCCGCGAATGTCTCGAGGAGATCGGCGTGGCGCCGTCCGGGCTCACCCGGCTCTTCACCTATCTGCCGACGCCGGGCGCCTCCGACGAGCAGATCACGCTCTTTCTCGGCGTCGTCGACGCCGCGCAGGTGCCCGCGGAGGCCGGGGCCGCGGCCGAGCGCGAGGAGACCCGGCCGCTGCGCGTATCGATCGATGCCGCGGTCGCTGCGCTCGGGCATGACACCATGCACAATGGTTTGCTCGTGCTGGCGCTGCACTGGCTCGCGCTCAACCGCGGACGCTTGCGGGAGATTGCGGGCGCGGGCGAGTAGCGCGTTGCATTTGAGGCCGCACCGCGCGCGTCACGACCTGCGACGGGATTGCGCTTGCGCCGGCTGGGCAAAAGTTAGAAAAAAGAGGCGCTGATCGTCACAGAATGAGGAACCGCCCGATGTCGGGAACCGTTTTGAAGCACGCACCCGTGCCGCGGCAGGTCGTTCTGGCGGGCCTTCTCTTGGCTGGAATGGTGGCGGCAATTACCGCTGCGGGGGCGGAGCCGAACGGCAAAATTCCCAACCTGACCTCGGCCGATTTCGGCTGGCAGTCGAATGTCTCGGACTGGCAGGAGCCGCCGCCCGGGAACGGCCATGGACCGATCAAGCCAGATCCCGACCATCCCTACACCAGCAACGCCGAGGCGGCGCGAACCGGCAAGCCGCCGACCAAACGCATCGGCGACTACAAGGATCCGGTTCTCAAGCCATGGGCGGCGGCCGCCATGAAGGCGTCGAACGAGGAGGCGCTGTCGAGCGTCGAGAAAATTCCGTTCGCGGCGCAAGCGCGCTGCTACCCGGGCAGCGTCCCGGGCCAGCTGCTGTATCCGTTCGAGCCGCTTTATTTCATCCAGATGCCGAAGATCGTCTACATGATCTGGCAGCGCGACCACATGGTTCGGCGCGTGTTCATGACCGACGCGCATTCCGAGAAGCCCAAGCCGTCGTGGTTCGGCGAATCCATCGGGCGCTACGAGGGCGGCGACACCTTCGTGGTCGACACCATCGGGCTTTCCACTAAGGACAGCTACATCGACAATTTCCACACCGTGCACACTGAAAATCTGCACGTGGTGGAGCGCTTCAAGCTCGATGCCGACGGCCAGCACCTGACCGCGATCGCGAAGGTCGAGGATCCCGAGGCCTTCAACGCGCCGATCTCGATGCTGCAGCGCTGGTTCAAGGCCAAAGGCCGCATGATCGAGACCGTCTGTGCCGAGAACAACAACGATTATTTCAGCCAGGGCTTGTTCCCGGTTCCGATCGCCGACAAGCCGGATTTCTAGGGCTGCTGCTCGGCGACTAGGTCGGCTGCAGGACGGGTTGAGCTCTTGCGAAATCCATCGCCGCCGCCGATTGGCTTCGCATAGCCCGCGAAGACGGGCGTAACCGTCCTTAAGAGCTCAATCCATCCTACCAAACCCGCCCGTCAGCCGGCAGCCAGCCGCCGCACGCTGCTCAATTCGCTGCCCGCCGCCTTGATGCGGGCAAGTGCTTCGCCGATCGGCTCGATCGCGACCGCCATGTGGAACGCATTGGCGTGGATCAGCGTGTCGCGGTCGCGCGCGATGGCGACATGGCCCTTCCAGAACAAAAGATCGCCGCGGCGCAGATCGGAAAGCGCGCGGATGGGCGAAAGCGCAACCCCGAGCGCTGCCTCCTGCATGTTGCTGTCGCGCGGGCAGGACACGCCGCAGGCGGTGAGGGCGACCTGGACCAGTCCCGAGCAATCAAGCCCGAGGCTGGTCTTGCCGCCCCAGAGGTAAGGCACGTGCAGGAACTGCTCGGCAACCGCCACCGGGTCGGGCTCGAACACGTCGAGGCGCGCCAGATGCCGGGCCGCGACGTATCCGCCGGCTCGCGTGACCGCGAAGGTTTCCTCGTTGCGCGCGATGGCGAGCCGGCAGCCGCGCGAAAGCCCCTCGATCGGCGGCAGCTTGATCGAAGGACCCGGGAATACCAGCGTGCGGGGCACCCCGACCTTGTGCGTGGCGGCCGGTCCGGGTGCGGCCAGCGCGTTGGCGGGCAGCCAGCCCGCATATCCGTCGGCTTCGAGCCGGCCTCGGCACCAGCCCTCCGCGTTGGTCTCCTCGACCAGAACGTGCTCGCCCTTGAGGGCCTCGGTGTCGAGCGCCGCGTCGGGCGAAGGGCTGCGGCGCACCGGCGCCTGCGGGTCGACCACCTCACGGACTTCGGCGCGGTGCGGCGCGTCAGCCATAGCGCGCCGTGAGCAGATGATAGAGCGCGCGCGCGGCCTGGCATTCGGCGCCTTCCGGGCGCCCCGGCTTGCTGGCCTGGTTCCAGGCATAGATGTCACAATGCAGCCAGGCCTTGGCGGCGGAAACGAAGCGGCGCAGGAACAGCGCGGCCGTGATCGAGCCCGCGAAGCCCCCGCTCGAGACATTGTTGACGTCGGCGACCTTGGAATCGAGCAACTGGTCGTACGGGGTCCACAGCGGCAGCCGCCACAGCGGATCGCTCTCGGCATCGGCACTGCGCGCAAGCGCTAAGGCGAGCGCGTCGTCATCGGTATAGAACGGCACCACCTCGGGGCCGAGCGCCACGCGGGCGGCGCCGGTCAGGGTCGCCAAGTCGACGATGAGATCGGGGGCTTCCTCGTCGGCGAGCGCCAGCGCGTCGGCCAGGATCAGCCGGCCCTCCGCATCGGTGTTGCCGATCTCGACGCTCAAGCCCTTGCGCGAGCGGTAGATGTCGCGGGGCCGGAAGGCGGAGCCGGAAATCGCATTCTCCACCACCGGCAATAGCAGGCGCAGCCGGAGTCTCGCGCCGCGGTCCATCAGCATATGGGCCAGCGCCAGCACGGTGGCGGCGCCGCCCATGTCCTTCTTCATGTTCAGCATGCCGCTTTCGGATTTGATATCGAGCCCGCCGGTGTCGAAGCACACGCCCTTGCCGATCAGGGTGACCTTCGGATGGGCGGGATTTCCCCAGCCGATGTCGATGAGGCGCGGGGCCCGGTCGGCGGCGCGCCCGACCGCATGGATGAGCGGAAAATTTGCGGCGAGGAGATCGTCCCCGACGATCGTCCGGAATGTCGCCCCGTGCCGCGTTGCCAGGGCACGCGCGGCATCCTCGAGCTCGGCCGGTCCCATGTCGTTGGCGGGGGTGTTGATCAGGTCGCGGGCAAGCCCGACGGCCTCGGCGATGCGGGTCACGTCGGCGCCATCGATGCCGGCCGGCATCTCGAGCCTGACCTCTTTGCTCTCGGGCTTGCGATAGCGCGCGAAGCGGTAGCTTCCGAGCGCAAAGGCGAGCGCCGCCAGGCGCGCATCGTGCGGCGCATTGGCGAACCGGTAGTTGCCGGCCGGCAGCAAGGCCGGCAAGGCGCCCGGCCGCAGCAAATCCTTGGAGGCGGCATCGGCATCCTCGAGGCCGAACAGCACGCCCGTGAGCCCGTCGGTTCCGGGCAGCAAGAGGTGCCGGCCGGCGAGGGGCTCGAAGCCGGCGGCATCCGCATAGCTGCGGCTTCGGGCGTCGAGGTGCTCGCGGATTTGGGGCCAGGTCGCGGCGGTCACGAACGTCACCGGCACCGTTGCGATCGTGCTGCCGGGGGTGACGAACACGGCGGGAATCGAGGATTGCGGCATGGATCTGAGCTAGCACGGCCTCCCGCCGGGGTGAAGGCAGGCCCCGCCGGGCCGCCGGCAGCAGGAGTTAACCGGTTGTTAGGGTTAACGTTTTATTGCTGCTCTGGAAGGGGCGGCGAGGCCCGCGCACGCAGACCCGTGATGACTTCGCGTTCAAAGCATTTCGACAGCGCACGCCCATTGGTCGCGATCGCGGCGACGGTCATGCTCGCCGGCGCGCTCGCCGGCTGCGCCAGCGCCCGTTTGCCCGAGACCACCGGATCGGTCGCGGCCGCTGCTCCTGCGCCTGCAAGCGAG
>DASYFD010000036.1:0-8182 GCA_036498625.1 Xanthobacteraceae bacterium
CACCTCGGTCGAGCGCATGCGCAGCGAGCTCGCCGAGATCGAGCAGGGCCTGGTCGACATCGTGATCGGCACCCAGCTGGTCGCCAAGGGGCATCACTTTCCCAAGCTCAATCTGGTCGGCGTGGTCGATGCCGATCTCGGGCTCTCCAACGGCGACCCGCGCGCCGCCGAGCGCACCTTCCAGTTGCTGCACCAGGTCATCGGCCGCGCCGGCCGCGAGGCCGGCCGCGGCATCGGCTATCTGCAGACCCATCAGCCCGAGCATCCGGTAATGCGGGCGCTGGCGGCGGGCGATCGCGACGCGTTCTATTCGAGCGAGATCGCCCTGCGCGAGCAGGCGCAATATCCGCCGTTCGGACGGCTCGCCGCCCTGGTGATCTCGGGCGCCGACAAGCATGCGGCGCAGTCTCATGCGCGCCGCCTTGCGCAGGCGGCGCCGCGATCGGACGCCGTGCGGGTGCTCGGTCCGGCCGAAGCGCCGCTCGCGCTGATCCGCGGCCGCTATCGGTTTCGCCTGCTGGTGAAGTCGCCGCGCGCGTTCGATCTGTCGGCCTATCTGCGTCAATGGATGGCGGCCGCCCCCAAGGCGACAGGCAAGATCGCGCTCGAGATCGATGTGGATCCGCAGAGCTTTTTGTGATCCGTTCTCAGCCCGGCTCCAGGCCTTTGGCCTTGAGCACCGAGATGGCGGCCGGCGTGGCCAGGAATGCGAGGAGCGCCTTGGCGGCATCCGGGTTGCGGGCGGCCGTCCCGACCGCGGCCGGAAGAACCGTGTAGACCTGCAGCTCCGGCGGCAACGGGCCGACGAGCTCGACGCCGGGAAACACCAGCGCTTCGTTGATCTGCGGCAGCCCGATGTCGGTCTCGCCGTTGGCGAGCGCCTGCAGGCTCGGCTCATTGGGGCGCGCAAGCTTGAGCTTGGGCTTCATTTCCTCCGCGATGCCCAGATGTTGGAACATCGCCATCAGGAATTGCCCGGTCGCTCCCGCCTCGCTGTAGCCCAGCGATTTCGCATCGAGCAGCGCCCGCTTGAAGGATTCGACCGTGCCGACATCGGGCCTCGGCGCGCCCTTGCGGACCGCAACGCCCGCGCCCGAGCGCGCGATGTCGACGCGGGTCGCGGCAACCAGCCGGCCCTGCTTGACCAGCGCGTCGGTCACCATGGTGGAAAGAATGGCGAGATCGAACGGCGCGCCCTTCTCGATCTCCGGCTGCAGACGGCCCGACGCCCCATAGGTGATCATGAGCTTGTGGCCGGTCGCGGTCTCGAACTGCGGCGCGAGAGCATCCAGCGCGGTCTTGGTGGCGGTCGACGCCAGCACCGTCACCTCGGCGGCGCGGGCGCCTCCCGCTACCGAGACGGCGAGCGCCCAGGCGATTGCCACGCCGCCGAGCAGCTTGATCAGTGTGCGATGTTTCATGGTGTGTCCTCCCCGCGGCTCCGCGGCCATGCCAAATCGGCCAAAGCTATCACGTCGCGAGAGGCCGGTCCGGGTTCTTGCCCGATGGGAATCGGCGCTTGAAACCGCTAGACAAGCGCTGGGGTAGGACGGGACAGCCGGGAGACGAATACGTGAATATGCCAGCCGCCAAGGGGAATGCCGAGAAAGCCTTCTGCTTCGACTATCTGGAGCGCAACGCGAAGGCCATCGCCACGCTCAATGACAGCATCTTCTATTTCGCCGAATTGGGCATGCAGGAGGTCGAGACCTCCGGCCTGATGTGCGATCTGCTCGAGACCGCCGGCTTCAAGGTGACGCGCGGCATCTCCGGCTTTGCGAGCGGCTTCTGCGCCACCTGCGGCAGCGGCGCGCCGGTGATCGCGATCCACACCGAATACGATGCCAATCCGGACAATTCGCAGGCCTCCGGCATCGCCGAGCCGCGTGCCATCGTCGAGGGCGCGCCGGGCCATTGCGAGGGCCACAACGCCAACGGCGCGGTGCTGGTCGCCAGCGCGCTCGCCGCCAAGGCGGCGATGGATCGCCACGGCCTTGGCGGCACCCTGAAGGTATTCGGCGCGCCGGCCGAGGAGCAGCTGATCAGCCGGCCTTATTTCGTGCGCGACGGCTGGTTCGACGACGTCGATGTCGCCTTCGCGGATCACATCGGCCCGGGGCTGTCGGTGGGCTACGGCCTGATCCAATCGGCGCTGATCTCGGCCACCTTCACGTTTCATGGCGAGACCGCCCATGCGGGCGTCGCGCCCTGGAAGGGACGCGACGCGCTCGACGGCGTCGTGCTGATGGACATGGGGCTCGCGCAATACCGCGAGCACATGCTGCCGAGCATGCGGGCGCAGCGCGTCATCACCAACGGCGGCAACCAGCCCAACGTGATCCCGCGCACGGCAGCCGTCTGGTGGATGTTCCGCGACTCCACGGCCGAGGGTGCGCGCAAATTGTTCGAGCAGGCCCGGAAGATCGCCGAGGGCGCGGCGCTCATGACCAACACCAGCGTCGAAAGCGAGATCATCAGCGCGGTGTGGCCGGTGCGCGGCAACCGCACGCTCGCCGAACTGTTCCAGCGCGAGATCGAATCGCTCGGCGCGCCGGACTGGAGCCAGGAGGAGGACGATCTCGCCCGCGCCGTGCAGGCAAAGGCGAAAGTGCCGGTCGAGGGCCTCAAGCGCACCATCGACGCGCTCAAGGGCCCGGCGGTGCAGAAGACCGCCGCCAATGACGCGGGCGACATCTCGTGGAAGGTGCCGATGGTGAAGTTCTATTTTCCCGGCAGCATTCCGCACATCAATTTTCACCATTGGGCCGCGGGCGTTCCGCTCGCCACCTCGATCGCCCACAAGGGCGCGCTCGCCGGCGCCAAGGTGATGGCGGCCGCCATCGTCGAGTGCCTCCGGAACCCCGCGATCGTGGCGGAAGCCAAGCGCACCTTCGGGGAAGAGATCCGCGGCACCGAATACCGCCCGCTGCTGCCGCCCGAGCAGAAGCCGCCCGTCGATCTCAACCGCGCCATGATGGAGAAATACCGGCCCCTGATGGCCAAGCATTATCTCAAGGAGAAGCCGGTGTTTCGCTGATCGGCACGCGGCCTCACTCGGCGACCGATTCCTTGAGTATCTTGACGATCTCCGGATCGAGATGCCGCATGCGCCCGAACAACGGCTCGAGCGCTTCCGCCTTGACCAGATCGGGCTCCTCGCCGGTGACCCGCATGTAGTCCTCGACGAAATCCTTGTCCTGGCTGAGCGCATTGAAGGCCTTGCGCAACGCCTCGACCGCCTCCGGCGGCGAGCCTTTGGGCAGCACGACCAGGCGCTGCAGCTTGGTGCTGATGTCGTTCATCAGGAGCAGGGCGTCGAACTTCCGGCCGCTTGGCGGCTTGCCGTAGGCCTGCGCATAGACCTTGTCGAAGGTCTCGATGCCGGCGCGCTCGAGCACCGGATCGCCCACCGGCGTGCCGTCGGGCCCGATCGCCGGAAACTGGAACACCGTCATGCCGACGCCGGGCTTGATGATCTGCGGAATGACCTGGGTGTTGTAGCCGGGCAGCGAGCTGCCGCTGAAGTTCACCTCGTTCTGCAGCATCGCCTTGTTGACCTGGGCGGTGCCCGGGAATCCGGTCACCATGGTGTAGGGCAGGCCCAGGATCTCGAGCGAAAGGCGCAGTCGCGTATCATGGGAGGTGCTGCGCGCGTAGCCGCCCGCATAGACTTGTCTGGCCTTGACGATGTCGGCCGGCCTGCTCATGCCGCCCGGAACGATATCGCGGCGCGCATAGACCACGTTGAAGCCGCCTGACGCGCCGATCGCGCTGAAATCATACAGCTTGACGCGCAGCGATGGATCCTCGGTCAGCGAGGTGGTGGCGCTGGTGGTGAAATAGCCGGCCGTCAGGCCATCCGGCTGCGACGCGATGTTGAGGCCGAGCTGATTGATCGCGGCGGCGCCGCCGGCGCCCGGCACGTTGCGGGTGATCACCGTCGGGTTGCCGGGAATGTAGCGCGGCAGATAGTGCTGGTAGATGCGCGCCTCGGTGTCGGCATTGCCGCCCACCCCGTAGTTCACCAGCAGCGTCAGCGTCTTGCCCTTGTAGAACTGGGCGCCGGCCGGCACCGCCGGCAAGACCAGCGCGGCAGCAAGCAAGGCTCGCATCAGCATGTCATCACTCCCGATCTCCAGGGCGGCCAACGGATAGCCCCGAGCCGTGCCCGTCCGTGGCCATTCTCGCAGCGAATCCGCGCGCCTCAAAGGGGCTCGAACGATCGCTTTTTTCCGGCTCGCGGCAGGGATTCGTGCCAAAATATGGCGAGCGGATCATCGCAGGCGGCAGATCATGGCCTCCATAGGGTTGAGCGCTGCCATCGTGGCATTTGCGGCGTTGACCGCAACGGCCGCCGCGCAAGCCCCGAGCCTCGCCGGCCGGGACGTGCAGCTGATCATCGGCCTTGGCGCCGGCAGCGGCTTCGACCTGTGGGGACGCACGGTCGCCCGCCACCTGGGGAAGCATCTGCCGGGAAATCCTTCGATCGTGGTGCAGAACATGCCCGGCGCCGGCGGGCTCAGCGCCGTCAACTTCATCTACAACCGCGCGCCGAAGGACGGCACGGTGATGGGCTTGATCGCAAGCTCCGCCGCCATGGCGCCGCTGACCGGCGCCTCGGGGGCCCGCTTCGACCCGACCCGGATCACGTGGCTGGGGACGCCGACCACGGAAACCTATGTCTGCGTCGCCTACGACTCGCCCCAGGTGAAGGTGAAGACGTTCCGGGATCTCTACCAGAACGAATTGATCGTGGGCGCGACCGGGCCCGGCGCCGGGTCCTACTACTTTCCCAAGGCGTTGGGCGCGCTGCTCGGCATGAAGTTCAAGGTCATCGCCGGCTTTCCGGGCGCCGCCAATGTGTACCTCGCCATGGAGCGCGGCGAGGTCGACGGCATCTGCCAAAGTCTCGCCGGCTTGTCGGAGACCCGGCCCGATTGGATCACCGGCAAGAAGGTTGCGCTCATTTTCCAGGCCGGCGCCGCGCCCAATCCGGAGCTCGCGGACGTCCCGTTCGTGAACGATCTTGCGCGCACGCCGGAAGACCGGCAGGCGGTCGAGTTTCTCTATGCCGGGACCGGCATCGGGCGCCCGTTCTTTGCCCCGCCGGATATGCCGGCAGGGCTCGTGAAGATGGAGCGCGACGCCTTCAGCGCCACCATGGCGGACGCGGATTTCCTCGCCGACGCCAGGAAGCAGAAGCTCGATGTGAACCCGAAGGACGGCGCCTATCTCGCGGCGCTGATCGAGAAGGTCTACGCCACCCCCAGGCCGATCGTGGAGCGGATCGCAGAGCTGATCAAGTAGTTGGCCAGTCCAGGGCTTCCGGGAGAAACCAGGAAAGGGAGGGGAGCATGAATGCGCCGCGATGGGAATTCCTGTTGTTGGTGACATTGGCGGCAGCGGCAGCGACGCCCGCTGTGGGGCAAGGCGTGGCGGCCGCACCTGGACCAGGTAGTGCCAGCGGCAACCAAGGTGGCGCATCCGTCCCGGATTTTTCCGGCATCTGGGCCCATCTGACCTGGCCGGACGTTGAGCCGCCGCCGGCAGGTCCCGGCCCGGTGACGAACCGGTCGCGCCGGAACGGCGCCACCGACACCTATCTGTTGGTCGGCGATTACGCCAATCCGATTCTGAAGCCGCAAGCCGCCGAAGTCGTGAAGAAGCACGGCGAAATTTCGCTGACCGCGGTGCCCTATCCGACCCCGAGCAACCAGTGTTGGCCCGCCGGGGTGCCATTCATTTTTTCTTCCAATATTGGAATGCAGATGCTCCAGCAGGCGGACAGGATCACGATCCTGTATTCGAACGATCACGAAGTTCGCCACGTGCGTATGAACCAGCCTCATCCGGCGCGCGTGACGCCGTCCTGGTATGGGGATTCGGTCGGCCGCTACGAAGGCGACACGCTGGTGATCGACACCGTGGGGGTCAGGATCGGGCCGTTTGCCATGGTCGACATGTATGGCACCCCGTACAGCCAGGCTCTGCACGTGGTGGAACGTTATCGGCTGCTGGATTACGAAGCCGCGAAAGAAGCGGAGGAACGCGGCCAGAGGGGGCTCACCCACGCCGGGGGAGATCCCGGCTTGCGACGCAACCCCGACTACAAGGGCCAGGGGCTGCAGCTCGAATTCACCGTCGAGGATGACGGCGTCTTCACCAGGCCATGGTCGGCCGCCATAAGTTATCGGCGCCCGTTGGGCGAGTGGAACGAAATGGTCTGCGCCGAGAACCCGAATGGATATTTCCCCGAAAAGAACGCCTCGCTGCCGACTGCGGACAAGCCGGATTTCTGAAGTCCGGCGTGTTCCAGGGTTGCGGGTAGATGCGGCGAGCCGGGGGCGCCCGCCTAGGCCACGTACTCATAATTCGAGCGGCGTGGATGACGACGATTGATGTCCGCTTGACCCCCGGGGAGCGGCCCAAGAGCGGACATCCCGGCAGGTCCGAGACGGGCCAATTTCCGACATGGGCACTTGCCACAGACGCGCTTGCGGGTTGCGGTCCCTAGTGCAACCTTAGCGCGTAAGTTGGGGGAAGCATGATGCTGGCTAGGAGTGTGGCGGGCCGCTGTTGCGGTGCATTGTCTTTTGGCGCCTCGCGTCGGTGACGCTCAGACGAGGCCACACTTCCCCGCCACACCCGTCGAAGGACCTATGGCGCACGCCGTCGATCAGCTGTTTGCTCAATGGGCTGGGCCGGACTCACCCGGAGCCTCAATCGCCATCATTCAGAACGGTAAGATCGTCTACAGCCAAGGCTATGGCTCGGCAAATCTGGAGCATGGCGTGCCCAACACGCCGGCCACCGTGTTTGACTTGGCCTCGGTGTCCAAACAGTTCACCGCCTTTGCGATCCACCTCCTCGCCCAAGACGGAGAATTGTCTCTGGACGACGACGTGCGAAAATACCTTCCGAAGTTACTCGACTTCGGCAAGGTGATCACGATCCGGCAGTTGCTTCATCATACGAGCGGCGTACGGGACCAGTCGAATCTACTCCTCCTCGCAGGATGGCGGCTCGAGGACGTGATCACCGACGAGGATGTCGCCCGCCTGCTGTTTCAGCAAACCGAGCTGAACTTCGCGCCCGGCGATCGATTCCTCTATAGCAACAGCGGCTACACTTTGCTCGCGCTGGTGGTGAAGCAGGTGTCTGGCAAGACGCTGCCCGAGTTTGCGAAGGAGCGCATCTTCGACCCCCTGGGCATGGCTCACACACACTTCCAGGACGACTACGGTATCGTCGTCAAGGACCGAGCCTATTCCTACGCGCGGCAACCAGACGGGAAATATCGGCATGTAGCGTTGAGTTATTCGATGGCCGGGCCTTCCGGCCTGTTTTCAACGGTTGGCGACTTGGCGCGTTGGGACGAGAACTTCTACACCGGCGAAGTCGGCGGCCCAGCGCTTCTGGCCCAGATGCAGGAGAAGGGCAAACTTAATAACGGCGAGGAGATCGAGTACGCCTCCGGCCTTGAAATCGGCAAATACCGTGGGCTCAGGACGGTCGAGCACGCCGGCGGCGATGCCGCATATCGAACTAATATCCTCCGGTTTCCGGACCAACATTTCTCGGTCGTGGTTCTCGCCAACGCGGGGGACGACCTGAGCCCGACAGCGCTCTCGTTAAAGATCGCTGACATCTATCTGAAAGATCGTTTGCAGCCCACGCCTGACAAGCCGTCGCTCGGTGATAAGCCGGAAGTCACGATCGATCCCAAGGTCCTCGACGCCTACGTCGGTGACTATGAACTCCAGGATGAATTCAGGCCGGGCTTCATCATTTCCTTCAGCAAGGATAAGGACCGCCTCGTCGCGCGCGCCACCGGCCAGTCATCGTTTCCAATGTACGCAGTCTCCAACACCGCCTTCCGGCTTCGAGTGGTTCCGGCAGAAGAAGTTGTCTTCGACGACCCAACGGAAAGCGGAAAGGCTCAGATCGCTATCCTCCATCGGCATGGCGCAAGCCTTCCTATGAGGCGCATCCTGATCACCCAGCGGCGGAGCGGCTCAAGGCCTACGAGGGCCAATTCTACAGCGCCGAACTGGGTGTTGCGTATGACGTGTTCGTTCGCGATGGTGCGCTTAAAGTTCACTATCCGAGGGGAGACATCGATCTGGACCCCATCGGCCATGACGCTTTCGCCGGGGCCTTTCCGATCGGAAGTCTGAAGTTT
>DASYFD010000037.1:0-11690 GCA_036498625.1 Xanthobacteraceae bacterium
CAAGGCGTGATCGATGACGGTGATATCGTCATGCAGAATGTTCCGGTCGGCGCGGTCGCCGTAAAGCCGTTCCCTGACGATCGTCTGGTTGTCGTGGTGCAGCGGCAGGCCGGTATCGTCGTAGAAGCGCGGACCTTTGAACCCGCGGGTCTCGACCTCGAGCGCGTCGTAGCGGCCCTCGCCGGCGGTATCGATCCATTTGCCGATCGAGTAGCCCGCATAGGACGGATCGATGTCCTCCGGCCAGTCGCGGCCATCGGTGTAGATGCGGCGGTTGTCGCGGATATTGTTGATCAGGATATGGACGGCGTCCGGCATGACCAGGATTTCCATCGCCGTATACACGTTCATGATACGCGGCATACCGGGCGAGTAGCAGGAATTGGTGCGGTCGACGCCGAATCCGCCGGCCGCCATGTCGGCCAGGCTGGCGTCGTGAATGGCCTGATACTCGGGCGTCAGCGGCGCGTGCTGCCCGGCACCGACGGTCTTGGTCGGATCGAAGGAAGCCGGGCCGCTGGCGATGTTGATCCGCGACCACTGGCCCCGCCAGTCCGGATATTTCGCTTCATCCAGGGCGCGCGCGCACACCGTCGCGGCGAGCATCGCGACCGCCACTCCGATTGAACCGACAAAGCTCCGCAACAGCATGACCGTCCCCCATCATGATCAAACCACATGATCGAATCGCATGCGTGACCGAAGGAGCGAACCGCAGGCTCCCACGGCTGAGATTCTTGCACATCCGGCCGAAAGCGGCCACCGGAGAAATGGCGCTCACCCGGGCGTAGGCTCGGGCGATGCGCACGCCTCGGCAATGCGGCGGCGCGCCGTCATGTGGGCACGGGCATCGTTCACGGCATCGACGGCGATCAGCTTTCCTTCCGCGCGGTACTCCACGGAAAACCGCTGCGTGGCGAGATCGCCCACCATCTCGGCGCCGTCGTAGCCGTCCGAGAGGCCGGCCATCTGCAGCTTGATCTCGTATTGATCCGACCAGAACCAGGGCACCGGGTCGTAGGGCCGCGGCGTACCCAGGATGGCACCGGCGGCGGCCTTGGCCTGATCGATGGCGTTCTGCACGCTTTCCAGACGAACCTGGCGGCCGAAGCGGCCGCTGGGAAACCGCGTGCAATCCCCGATGGCGTAGATGCCCGGCACCGGGGTGCGGGCGAGCGCGTCGACCAGGAAGCCGTCGCGGCACGGGAGGCCGGCGCCGCGGCCGAGATCATCGTTGGCCTGCGAGCCGATCGCGAGCAGCACGACGTCGGCGGCGATGACGGTTTCGTCGGCCAGACGGACGCCGGAAACGGCGCCCTCCCCGGTAATGGCCGCCAGCCCGGCACCGAGCCGGATGTCGACACCTCGCTCGCGATGCAGCGTCTCGAAGAAGGCCGACATGTCGGTGCCGGTCACCCGCTTGAGCAGGCGGTTCTCGGCCTCGAGCACCATCACGTCGCGGCCTTCCTGGCGCATGACGGCAGCGACCTCGAGACCGATATAGCCGCCCCCCACGATGACGATGCGGCCGGCCGCGTCGAGGGCGGGTCGCAGGCGGTGGACGTCGTCGATCGAGCGCAACGAAAATACGCCGGCGAGCCCCGCGCCGGGAGCCGCCAAGGCGCGCGCGCGGGTGCCGGTCGCGAGCACGAGCGTGCCATAGGCGATCTCCTTGGCCCGCTGTTGCCGGTCCAGGGTCGAGAGCGACCGCCGCTGGAGGTCCAGCGCCACCACCTCGGTATCGAGCACGAGCTCGACGCCCTGGTCGCGCCAGAGCGTCTCCGGCCGCAGCAACAGCGTGTCGGGCGGGCGGCGCTCGGTCAGAAATCTCTTCGACAGCGGCGGCCGCTGATAGGGCGGAAACCGCTCGGCACCGATCATCAGGATTCGGTCACGAAAGCCGCCTGCCCGCAGGCTCAGGCACAGCTGGGCCGCCGCCTGCCCGGCCCCAACCACAATGACGTCACTGCTCATGGGCGGATCAATTCGAGGGCACGCCGCGTGCGGCAGCAGCGTGCATTGAAAGGATTAAGGACCGCGCTGAAGCTACCCGCCGGCCTGATGCGCCCTGACCTTGATCTCGAACGCGCCGATCGGGGCCGAGTTTATCCGCAGCACGTCGCCGGGCTTCACCTGGGCGACCCCATGCGGCGTGCCGGTATAGTACACATCGCCCGGATAGAGGGTGTAGAACGACGAGGCGAACTCGATCAGCCGGCCGATGTCGAAGATCAGGTCCTTGGTGTCGGCGGTCTGCTTGAGCTCGTTGTTGTTGTGCAGCGTGATGGTCACATCGTCGGGGTTGGAGATTTCCTCGGCGGTCACCATCCAGGGGCCGAGTACCGCATAGCCGTCGACCGACTTGCGGAAGCTGCGGTCTTCCGGACCGCGCACCGTCATGTCGAGGCCGAGCGTGTAGCCGGCGATGTAGTCCTTGGCCTTGTCGCGCGGAATGTCGCTTCCCTGCTTGCCGATCACCACCACCAGCTCCACCTCGTGCTCATTGAGCCGGTCGAGAAACCGCAGCGGAATTCCCTCCGAGGGGCCGACGATCGCCGAGTTCGATTTGAGGAAGATACCGGCCTGGCCGATCTTGGGTGACGGCCGTTTGGCCGATTCCGGGATGTCGCGGCGCGACGCCATCTCCTCGATATGCTTGCCGTAGTTGGTGGGGGCCGCCATGGTCTTGGACGGCCGCGCCACCGGCGAGATCAGCTTGACCTGGGCGACCGGAATCCCGGGCGCCTTGGCGGCCATCTCCTCGATGCGCTTGCGCCAGGCCGGGAGCGCCGCGATCACCGCGTCGCCCTTCATGTCGTAGCGGGCGCTCGCGCGGATCTGGCTCTGCGCCTCGGTCACGTCATGGACCTTGTCACCAATCACGACCCCGAGCCGATCCTCGTCATATCGACAAAGCTTCATCTATATCTCTCCTGTCACACAATCGAAGCGGGCGCGGCTGCTACCGCGGCCTGAACAGATCCTGGAATGTCCGCTGCCATTTCTTCTCGTCATCGCCGGGGAAGTCCACAACGATGATCTTTCTTTGCCCGAGCCGGGTGATCGCATCCGGCGGATTCGGCATCACGTCGGCGCGCACCGGCAACCGCCCGGCCGTGGTCAACATGTGCTGCGCTTCCTGGCTGAGCACGAAATTGGCGGCCAGCGCCGCGGTCTTGGGGTGGGGCGCGAGCGGATTGACGGCGACCGAGCCGAAGAACACCGCGACCGGGTCGAGCCCCCAGTAGTCCGTGGGAGCGCCGGTCAGCCGCATATTGACGGTCAGATTGAGGTAATTGTTCAGCGTCACCGCGTATTCCCCGGCCGCGACCGCGCGGGCCAGCGCCAGATGGCCGTCGATGACCACCGGCTTGAGGGTCGCCACGATGTCGCCGATTAGCTTGCGGGCGCGCGCTTCGCCATAGTGCGTGAACAGCGCGCTCAGCCATTGCACGTCGGTCTGCTCCACCGCGACCCGCCCGGCCCACTCCTTGTGATCGAGGAATTCCTCGTAGCTCTTGGGCAGATCGGCCAGCTTGACCAGCTTGCTGTTGTAGGAGGGAACATCGTAGTTGGCATAGATCCCGTACCAGCGGCGGTCGGGGTCGCGCGCCTGCGGCATGAGATTCTTGGCCTCCGGGAGATCGAGCGGCTGCATGAAGTCGCGCGGCAGCCGGCCCACCGCCGGGCTCAATAGCAGGTCCCACGAACGCTGGCGCGCCCGCTGCTCGATGGCGATGCGGCCGATCAGGACCACGTCGCCGGCACGCACATATTCGACCTTGATCCCGGTCGCATCTTCGAACAGCTTCCAGAACGGCAATGCTTCCTGCTCGTTCACCGAGGAATAGACCGTCACGGTGCCGGCCTCGGCGCGAGCGGCCCGCACCAGCTCGGCGTCGGCCCAAGCGGGCGGAGGATTCTGGGCCGCGGCCGGCCGCGTGTCGGCAAGCGCCAGAGCGGCGAGGCCGACCAACCCGGCCAGGGTTGCGCGCACGCTCGATTTCAAGCTACCGCACATGAAAGCCCCGCACATAAGTCCCGCACATGAAAATCCCGCACTTGGGCAATCTTCCTCTTGCGCCGCACAATCGCCGGCCAGCCGATCCCAGCTGGTAAGCCCGTCGAATATTATTGGCAAGGGTCGCCGCCCATGCGGGTGCGGCGGAGATCGGGAGGCGCCCCCTGGCGGCGGCGCCGGCGCGTCGTCAAGCCGCACCCCGGATCAGGTCCGGGGCCGGCTTTTCCCGGAGCGGCTCAGCGCACCGGCCGGCTCGCGGTCGCCATCGGGCGGGTCGCCGCCTCCACGATCGCGGTGCCCAGCCATTTGGCGAGGCAGCCATAGCTCCAATCGTTCATATGCAGGCCGTCCGGCGACACGAACGCATCGAACGGCATGTGGTCGGTTTGATGCCAACGTTTCATCAAGGCAAAGCGCCGAAACAGGTCGACGCTCTGCTCCTTGGCGGTGGCGGCGATCTGCGCCACCATGCCTTCGGCGTCGGCCTTGGCGATGACCTTGGGGGCGTATTGCGGATCGACCAGGATCACGTCGGTGTGGATGGCCTTCAGGCGCGCCAAACCCTCATGCAGCAACACCGCCTTGGGATCGAGCGGCCGGTCGCGCAGCACCGAGTTGGTTCCGGTTTGCCAAATTACCAGATCGGGCTTTTCGGCGATCACGCTGGTGTCGAAGCGCGCCAGCTTGTCGCCCGCCTCTTCGCCGTTGACGCCGCGGTTGAGGACCGTGACGTCGTGCCACAGGAAATGCTGCGTCAGCTCGGCCTCGAGCCGGCTCGGGTAGGAGGCGTCGGGCGAGCTCGCTCCGGCACCGGCGGTCGAGGAGGAACCGATGGCAACGATCCTGATCGAGCGGTCGGATTCGAGGTGGCGCGACACGCGCACGAGCGGATAGTCCAAGCGGTCCTGGCTAGCCAGAACCTTGCACATGGCGTGCGAATCCGCCGGGCCAGCGGCGGCAGGAGCTCCCTTCGAAGCGACCGAGGCCGCAGCGGCCGGAGCCGCGGCGGCCGACAGCATCTGCGCCGACACCGGCGCGACGGCGAGCCCGAAGGTCGCCACCAACGCCGCGACGGAGATCAGGGCGGCCGGTCGTCGAAACTGATTTTGGCTCATGTCCTGCGATAGCCCCTCGGATGCGTTCCCTGTCCTATTTTTTTGGCTCGTTTTGCTTACCAGTGGCCGATTTTATCATCTCGCTTTGTTCACGAACGCCTGCAGATGAGCGTCCTCGATCACAAGCGCTCCGATGGCCCGGCCGAGGCAATCATGCACGCGCTGCGCCAAGCCGTTGTCCTTGCCTGCCGCATAGAAGTCGAAGGCGCCCTCATCCGACCAGTAGTGCATGATCGCGAAACGATCGAACAGGGGAACCTCCCGCTGCTGCGCTACGGCCCGCATCTCGTCGACATAAGGACCGACGGGAATCATCGACTCGGTCCGCGGGCTGTACTGCATGTTCATCAAAATGACGTCGGATCCTGCATTCTGCAAGGTGTCAACGCCGCCCTCGAGCGCGGCCCGAAAGTCATCGAGATCGACCCTGCGGATGGCGTCCACGGTTCCGGTCTGCCATATCACCAGATTGGGCTTCTCGTCGACTAACAAGTCCTTCATGTTGCGCCGCATGATATCGGCGGTTTGGCCGGTTTTGGTCCTGGTCGCGACCTTCACCATGATATTTGACAGCCGTTGGTTAAGCGCCGCTTCGAGCCTGGCCGGATAGGCCAGGCTCGGCCCGTCGGTGCCTCCGATGGTCGAGGAACCGGTCCCAAACACCGCGATCTTGAGCTGATGCTGCTTGCCGACGGCCGCCGTGATCCGGCTTAAGTTGTTGTCAACAAACAATAAACTGTCCGGCACTGCACATGAGGGCGGATCCACGGCGAGCGCTGGGCCGGCAAGTGCGGAGGCGGTCAGCAGTACCGTGATGAACGCTCTCATGCCCCCCCTCCAGCGAGGTCCGCATCCGGAGACTTCGGACGCTGCCCGGGACTTCGTCCTTCCAGGTCCTTGTACCACGTTATCAGGGCCGCCGTCGCGATCATTGCGATTATGCCGAACACGCTGATCACCACCTGCATCCAGAATGCCCCGGAAATCTCCACCAGGGCAAAATGCCCTGCGAACGCCAGGAACACGCCAAAACAGAATATCTCGAGCGAATGCTGGCCGCACAGGATTGCCGGATAGAGTATCCATGAGTTCAACAACGGCCAAGTGCGCGGCACGAACCTCACCGTCAATATGGCGAGCGCCAGGAAATGCGCGAAGCGCAGGACGTCGAGGTTGGTCTTGTCGATGGGATAGATCAGGTTCTCGAGCCAATGGGGAACGATGCTGACCTGCTCCGGCAGGTACCACGACAACGCGATGACGAAGGCGAAACCCAGATACAGGATCGCCAGGACCAGCGTGGCCGGCCATTGCAGGACGGGCGCCAGCCGCCTCGCCCCGCCGAGTGCGCACCAGGCACCGAACACGAACAGAAGCTGCCACGCAAATGGATTGAAGTACCAGGAGCCTTCCGGATAGGCGGGCAGATTCCAGCCGAACTGCCAGGCCAGCACGTAGAGCGCGACCGAGGCCCCGAGCGCCAGCGTCGGCCCACGCAGCAGCAGCCACAGGATCGGCGGGAACAGCAGCAGAAGGATGATATAAAGCGGCAAAATATCCATGTTCACCGGCTTGAACTTGAGCAGCAGCGCCTGGACGATGGTCATGTCGGGTTGCTTCAGAAAATCCAGAATGTTCATTTCCTCGGCGTAGAGCGGGTTGTCGAAGCTGGTGGCAACGTAGGAAATTTCCGCCATATAGATGGCAAACAGAAAGATGTGGGCGACATAGATTTGCCAGGCCCGGCGCAGGATGCGGGCCCCCGACACCACAAAGCCGCGCTCCCGCATGGCTCTGCCGTAGACGAAGGCAGCGGTGTAGCCGGAAATAAAGATGAAAATTTCGGTCGCGTCGCTAAAGCCGTAGTTGCGGATCGTGATCCAGCTCACGACGTTGGAGGGGATATGGTCGAGAAATATGAGCCAGAGGGCGATCCCCCGGAACAGGTCGAGCCGCAGATCGCGTCCGGTCGTCACCACGGGGGCATGCATTCCTGACGATCTTTCTTGCGGCCACGAACCAGCATAAATTGCGGTGAGGGCCCGCGGCAGCCTGGAAATCAGCTCATCACGACAAGTTCAAGCCGCCTCGGAGGCCGTTTACCAGGCGATCATCACGGGTCAAAGTGCCCACAATTAGGCTGAAAGCTCAATCATGTATCGCACCGTTTCCCGCGCCATCGAGGTCAAGGTGACGCCTCGCTTCCTGCCCGACCGGTCGTCGCCGGAGAACGGCTACTATTTCTGGTCCTACACCATCACCCTCACCAATCTCGGCCGGGAGACGGTGCAGCTCAAGACGCGCCATTGGCGCATCACCGATGCGCTCGGACGGCTGCAGGAGGTGCGCGGTGCCGGAGTCATCGGCAAGGAGCCGGTGCTGCGACCCGGCGAGGATTTCGAATATACCAGCGGGGTGCCGCTGCCGACCCCGTCCGGATTCATGACCGGGACGTACGGCATGGTGACCGAGGCGGGCGAGTCGTTCGATATCGACATCCCAGCTTTTTCGCTCGATACCCCGCAGGGCGGGCGCACGATCAACTGATGCGGGATATCGGGAGCCGGGAGTCAGGAATCAGACAGCCGAAATCCCGGCCTCATTCCTGATCGCCCGACTCCTTGCTCCCCACCTCCGCCGCCTGGAACACGTAGCTCGAATTGCAGAACTCGCAGGTGACCGTGATAACCCCGTTCTCGACCATATGGTCGCGATCGTCCTGCGAGAAGCTCTTGAGCATGTCGGCCACGCCCGCGCGCGAGCAGGAGCATTCGGCCGTCACCGCCACACTGCGAAAGACCCGCACGCCGCGCTCGTGGAAGAGGCGATAGACCAGGCGCTCGGCCGAGACCGCAGGGTCGATCAACTCGACGTCCTCGACGGTCTCGAACAGGGAACGGCCCTCCACCCAGGCGTCGTCCTCAGGGACCTCATGCGGCACCGCGCCCTGAAATGCCGGCCCCTGCGGCACGTCGCCGGGGTCGAGATCGGCCTGGCGCGCCCGCTCCGGCGCCTTGGGGAGGAATTGCAGCAGGATGCCGCCTGCCCGCCAGCGATGGCGGGCGCCGCCGTGGCCGGCGGAAAGCTCCTCGCCGACCGCCATGCGGATGCGGGTCGGGATCTGCTCGGAGCGCATGAAATATTCGTGCGCCGCATGCTCGAGGTCGCCGCCTTCGAGCGCGACCAGGCCCTGGTAGCGGCTCATGTCCGGTCCCTGGTCGATGGTCATGGCCAGGTGCCCGCGGCCGAGCAGCATCCCGGCAATGTCGCGGCCCGACGTCGCCACGGCCGCGACGCGGGCCGCGTCGAAGCGCGCGCAGGCCCGCACCTTGCCGGGCGTCCTGAAATCGACCACGAGCATGCGCACCGGACCGTCGCTCTGGGTCTGCAGGATGAAGCGGCCTTCCATCTTGAGCGCCGACCCCAGCAGCACCGTGAGCACGATCGCCTCACCAAGCAGCTTGGCGACCGGTGCCGGATAATCGTGAGCGTTCAGGATCTCGTCCACCATGGGGCCGAGGCGAGCCACGCGGCCGCGCAGGTCGAGGGCCGCGACCTCGAAAGGCAGGATGGTGTCGTCCGCCGAGGTGGCGGCCGGCGCCCGTTCCGGAATATCGACGCTGGGATCGGTCATCTGCCCTATATAGCGCTGGCTGGCCGGACCGCGACCCCCGCTCCGCTCGCGGAAACAGCGGCCTGCCGCTACGGCGAGCCGGCGTCCAGGCACCAGGCCAGGATGCCCTTCTGCGCATGCAGCCGGTTTTCCGCCTCGTCGAACACGACCGATTGCGGCCCGTCGATCACCTCGTCGGTGACCTCCTCGCCGCGGTGCGCGGGGAGGCAATGCATGAACAATGCATCTGGCTTGGCGCGCGCCATCATCCGCGCATTGACCTGGTAGCGCTTGAGCAGATTGTGGCGGCGCTGCCCGTTCTTGTCGCCCATCGATACCCAGGTGTCGGTGACGACGCAGTCCGCCCCCTTCACGGCTTCGTCCGGATCGGTGCCGATGACGATCGCGGCGCCGGATGCCTTGGCCCAATCGGTCAACCATTTCTTGGGCGCAAGCTCCGGGGGCGTTGCCACCCGCAGACGGAAGTCGAAACGCTCGGCGGCGTGCATCCAGGACGTCAGCACATTATTGGCATCCCCCGACCAGGCCACGGTCTTGCCCTTGATCAGGCCACGATGCTCCTCGAACGTCATGACGTCGGCAAGCACCTGGCAGGGGTGCGAACGACGGGTGAGGCCGTTGATGACCGGAACGGTGGCATGGTGGGCGAGCTCGGCGAGCGCCTCCTGATCGAGAATGCGGATCACGATGATGTCGACGTAGCGCGAGAGCACGCGCGCGGTATCGGCAAGCGACTCGCCGCGGCCGAACTGCATCTCCTGCCCGGTGAGCATGATGGCATCGCCGCCGAGCTGACGCATCCCGACCTCGAAGGAAACGCGGGTGCGGGTCGAGGGCTTGTCGAAGATCATGGCCAGCGTCTTGCCGGCGAGCGGCCGCTCGGCCGCGCCCTTGCGCTCGCCGCCGCCTCTGCGCTTGGCCTTCATGGCGCGGCTGGCGCCGATGATTCCGCGCAACGCGGCCTTGGAGATGTCGCTGAGGTCGAGGAAGTGGCGCAGCCCGCTCGCGCTCATCCGATCGCCTCCTGGCGCGCTCCTTTGTGCGCTTTGGCGAGGCGAGCGCAGGCACGCTCGATGCGCCTGACCGCCTCGGCGATCTCCTCCTCGCTCACGATCAGCGGCGGCAACAGCCGCACCACATTGTCGCCGGCCGCGGCCGTGATGGTCTTCTCGGCGCGCAATTCGTCGACCAGCTCGGCGTTGGGCATGACGGCGCGCAGCCCGACCAGGAGCCCTTCGCCGCGCACCTCGGCGATGACCGAGGGATAGAGGTCCTTGAGCTCCGCGAGCTTCTGCTTGAACACCAGCCCGGTCCGGCGCACGCGCTCCAGGAATCCGGGCGCCAGCATCACGTCGAGCACGGCATTGCCGGCCGCCATGGCGAGCGGGTTCCCGCCGAAGGTCGAGCCGTGCGTGCCCGCCGTCATGCCTTTGGCGGCTTCCGCCGTGGCCAGGCAGGCGCCGAGCGGAAACCCGCCGCCCAGCGCCTTGGCCAGCGCCATGATGTCGGGCGCGACACCGTAGCGCTGATAGGCGAACAGATCGCCGGTGCGGCCCATTCCGGTCTGCACCTCGTCGAATATCAGCATGAGCCCGTTGTCGTCGCAGAGGCGACGCAATGCCTTGAGGAATTCCGGCGGCACCACCCGCACCCCGCCCTCGCCCATGATCGGCTCGATCAGGATCGCGGCACTCGCAGGCCCGATCGCGCGCTTGGTCGCCTCGAGATCGCAATACGGCACCTGGTCGAAGCCTTCGACCACCGGACCAAAGCCGTCGAGATATTTCTTCTGGCCGCCGGCCGCGAGCGTGGCGAGCGTGCGGCCGTGAAATGCGCCCTCGAACGTGATGATGCGAAAGCGATCGGGCTTGCCACTGGCCGACTGGTACTTGCGCGCCATCTTGATGGCGCATTCCATCGCCTCGGCGCCGGAATTGGTGAAGAAGGCGGTGTCCGCGAAGCTCGCCTCGCAAAGCCGCGCCGCCAGCCGCTCGGCCTCGGGAATCCGGAACAGATTAGAGACGTGCCAGACCTTGCCGGCCTGCTCCGTGATGGCGGCAACCAGGTGGGGATGGGCATGGCCGAGCGCATTCACCGCCACCCCGGAAGTGAGGTCGAGATAGCGCTCCCCATCGGTCGCCAACAGCCATACGCCTTCGCCGCGCTCGAACGCGAGATCGACGCGCGCGTAGGTCGGCAGCAAGTGCGATTTTTGAGCCCCGCTCATACAAATGCCGGCAATCGTCCGAAATGAAATGTGCCGCCTCTGCGGGCGGCACTGGGACTATATTCTATTGCGGCCCGCCTGCCTGTCAACATCAAGGCCGGCCATCGGAGCCCGGCGGCCTCCGGATGATATCCGGCGGGCGGCGATGCCCACCCTGTTCGTGCAGATAGGTGTGGACTTCGGCACCATTCCGAATCGGAAGGTGTGGACGCGACCATACGGACTCTTGCGCCGGAGTCCCGCCATATTGTAGGTTCTCGGTCGTCAGGTACGACATTTCGTGCGGCGGGCGGGTTTCTGAGTTCATCAGTAGCGGGAGTAAGCGTCTGGTCGGCCCTTGGGCTGGCCGGAGCCGGGGATGGATTCTGTCGAGCCCTATTCGCCGCCTCACTGCTGAGGGAAAGACGCATGACCTGGACCGAAGAGCGCGTCGAGAGTCTGAAAAAATTGTGGGGCGAGGGACTGTCAGCCAGCCAGATCGCCGCCGAGCTCGGCGGCATCACCCGCAATGCGGTGATCGGCAAGGTTCACCGCCTGGGGCTGTCGGGACGTGCCAAGAGCCCGTCCGCATCGGCGCCGCGCCCCCGCAAGGCCCGCGCCAGCGCCCATTCGCACACCCACATGATGCGCGTCTCGCGCCCCGCCATACGCGGAAATACCGCGCTCGCGCATGCCTACGATTTCGAGCAGGAG
>DASYFD010000038.1:0-7041 GCA_036498625.1 Xanthobacteraceae bacterium
GCCATCTCGAGCGTGACCGGCTGGCTGGTCAGCTTGCTGTGGGCCAGCAGGCGGTTGAGCGCGCCTTCCAGATCGCGGCCGTTGTGGGTGACCGCCTTGGCGATGAACACCAGCACGTTCGCCGGCACGTCGAAGCCGGGATGATGCAGCCGGGCGGCCGCGACCCGGGATTTGAGAATCTCCAGCCGCAGTTCCTCGCCCAGCACGCCCATCTCGACCACCAGCCCGCCCGCGAGCCGCGAGCGCATGCGCTCGTCGAGGCTTTCGAGATCCGATGGCGGCCGATCCGAGGCGATTACCACCTGGCGGCCGGAATCGATGAGCGCATTGAGGGTATGGCAGAACTCGGCCTGGGTGGACTTGCCCTGCAGGAACTGCAGATCGTCGATCACCAGCACGTCGATCGCCCGCAGCGCCTCCTTGAAGGCGATCGCGGTCTGCGCCCGCAGCGCCGCCACGAAGCCGTACATGAACTTCTCGGCGGTCAGATACAGCACCTTGCGCTCGGGCCCGACATTGCCCGCCCACGCCACCGCCTGCAGCAGGTGGGTCTTGCCCAGCCCCACGCCCGCATGAATGTAGAGCGGGTTGAACATGACGGCATCGCCGCGGCGCCCGCGCGCGACCTGGAGGGCCGCCGCATGGGCCAGCGTGTTGGAGCGGCCGACCACGAAAGCGTCGAAGGTCAGGCGCGGGTCGAGCGGCGAGCCGCCGAGCCCTTCATGCACGGCCGAGATCGGCGGCAGCAGGCCGCGCGGCTCGTGGCCGTTCATCTTGGCCTCGCGCAGCGGAGGTGGCGGCTCCGCCAGCTGGATTTTCGGCGGCAACTGCCGGATCGCCGCCGAACGAACGGTCAGCTCGATCCGCGTGGTCGTGGGTTGCTCGGACTGCCAGCAGCCCAGCAGCTTTTCGGCGTAGTGGGATTGGATCCAGCTCTTGAGAAACCGGGTGGGCACCGAGAGCTTGATCGTCTCGACATCGACCGCATCGAGTTCCATGCGGGCGAACCAGCTGAGATAGATGTCCTCGCCGACCTCGATGCGAAGACGATCCTTCACGCGCAACCATCGTTCCTGATCCATACTGGTCATTTTCATCTCATGATGGTCGACATGGTCGACAATGGCGGTGAGTTGAACGCGGTTGAACTCGGACGCTTGCAGGTACCCTGTGGGTCAATACGCAACCCGACCGGCCGGACGGTGATTGAAAAAACGCGGATAACGAAACGGTGGAGCAAAGACGAGCCGGTTGAGGCCGGCTACCGCGACGCGAGCGTCAGCGGCCGGGAGGGGCCGGGCGCCCTGCCACCATGCGGGGGTCAGCCGAGTAACGGCCGATGCCCAATGGTCTGACCCCGCTGGGATCGACCGGGTGGCTCCACGCTTGACGCGCTGTCATGACAGTCATGATGTTGGCCCCCCGTTCATCGCCGCCGCACGGCGATGGCAAATATGTCTCTTGACCGAACCAAGTCTTGAACGCTCGCTTCGCGTGGCCCCTTGTTTATCAAGCCAATGACACGAAGCTACTTCTTAACGCTCCTTGCGCCGGACCTAGAGTAAACCCTGTTATCGGGGGGCCAAGTTTGGAGAACAACTGGACATAGCTCAGGCGTTCCCATCTTCGATGAGTTCGAATACTGGCCGTGTCGAGATGAACCGCCGGTGGCCCCGCGATGACGTGAGGTTATCACGACCGATCGGGCCCGCAATGTCTACAATCTTGCAGGCGCTCCGTCTTTCCGCCGGAAAAACGCCGCGGATCAACCTAGCCGCCGTCAAATGCCCTTACTTAAGCCTATGAGGTGCTGCGATTATTTTTGGTTACAATGAAGCCGGAGGGGGCACGACAAAAACAGTGATTTTACCACCAGCCAGGCAGGGTCGGGGCGGGCATCAATGTGACAGATTCAAAGCCCTCGCCGGCCCTTTCCCTGTAAATCATTCTGCATGCATGCATATTTATGCGCGGAAAGATGACGTAGCCCCCGCCGCGGCTCGAGGCCGGAGTCAAGAATGTGACTTTCGGGCCATACAGAAAGTACCCTAGGGGTACGATAGAATTATTTAGTGACGCTTTTGCAACAACTTCGGCTTGAAATTCGAGTTTTCAAAGCAAATCGTGTGCTCGCGGGGGCACGGCAGAGACGCTGGTCTTGCCGCCCGGGGGCCACGGTTCAGTCCCGCCCAAACAAAAGCCCGGCAGGAAGGCCGGGCCATTGATGCGACGATCGGAGACAACACGCGGATACTACTTACCGAGTTCAGCCACCCGCTGGGTGAGCCTCGATACCTTCCGGCTCGCGGAGTTCTTGTGCACGATACCCTGCTGTGCGGCGCGCATGATGACGGGCTCAGCCTCGCCGAGGGCCGTGAGCGCCAGGGCGCGGTCGCCGGTCGCAATCGCCTCCTCGACCTTGCCCACATAGTTTCGCATCCGCGAGCGGCGCGCCTTATTGATCACTGTCCGGCGCGCCATCTGGCGCGCGGCCTTCTTGGCTGAAGCGGTATTGGCCATGCCCGTTCTCGTCCTGTGGCAGGCGGCAGTCGCCGCATGCACCTGAGGTTTCCGCCCGTGCGCCGAAGGGGCGCCGAACTTGGCGATTTCGCAAAAAAGGAGCGGCGGCGAAACGCTCGCCGCCAGTTCGGGCCGCTTATAAGCGGGGTCTCCCGGCGCGTCAATGTCGGGACCGCCTCTTCCGGGGCAGCTCCAGCCGGCAGGGGCCCGCAATCGGGCCGGCACTCAGCCGTTCACATTGAACGCCGCCAGCGCCGCCATGTTGACCAACTGGGCGTCGTTGGCGGAAAGCGACACGATCTGCACCGGCCGGTCGAGCCCGACCAGGATCGGGCCGATGACGGTGGCGCCACCCAATTCGGTGAGCAGCTTGGTCGCGATCGAAGCGGAGTGGAACGCCGGCATGATCATCACATTGGCCGGGCCCGACAGCCGGCAGAACGGATAGGCCTCGCGCAGATCCATGTTCAGCGCGACATCGGCCGCCATGTCGCCATCGTATTCGAAATCGACGTGGCGCTGGTCGAGGATGCGCACCGCGCCCTGCACATGGGCGGAGCGCTCGCCTGGCGGATGCCCGAAGGTCGAGAATGCCAGCAACGCGAGCCGCGGATCATAACCGAGCCGTCGTGCCACGCCAGCGGCCTCGACCGCAATGTCGGCGAGAATCTCGGCATTGGGCATCTCATTGACGGCGGTATCGGCGACCAGCACGGTGCGACCGCGCGCTAGCACCAGCGAGACCCCCATCACGCGATGGCCGGGCTTGGGATCGATGCATCGGCAGACGTCCTCAAGCGCCACCGAGAAATTGCGGGTCACCCCCGTCACCATGGCGTCGGCATCGCCGAGCGCCACCATGCAGGCGGCGAAATGATTGCGGTCCTGGTTGACCAGCCGGTGAACGTCGCGCAGCAAATAGCCCTGGCGCTGCAGCCGCTCGTAGAGGTAGGCCGCGTAGGCGGAATTGCGGTGGGAAAGGGCCGCGTTGATGATCTCGATGCCGCCGCCGAGCTCGACCCCGAGCCCGCGCGCGGTCTCGCGCACCCGATCCTCACGGCCGACCAGGAGCGCGCTGCCGAGCCCTTGATGAACAAAGCTTGCGGCGGCGCGGATCACCTGCTCTTCCTCGCCTTCAGCGAAGACGACCCGCTGCGGCCGCCGGCGCAGCCGCTGGTAGACGCGCTGCAGGATGCCGGCCACCGGGTCGCGCCGTGAGGCCAGCTGCGCCCGATAGGCATCCATGTCGGGGATCGGCTTGCGGGCGACGCCGGTTTCCATGGCGGCCTTGGCGACCGCCGGCGGAACCGTGGCGATCAGGCGCGGATCGAACGGCACCGGGATGATGTAGTCGGCTCCATATTTCGGTCGCGCCCCATAGGCGACCGCGACCTCGTCCGGCACGTCCTCGCGGGCGAGCGCCGCGAGCGCGTGGGCGGCCGCGATCTTCATCTCCATATTGATGGCGGTCGCCCGCACGTCGAGGGCGCCCCGGAAAATGTACGGGAAACCGAGCACATTATTGATCTGGTTGGGATAGTCCGAGCGGCCCGTCGCCATGATCGCATCCTGGCGCACCTCGGCCACTTCCTCCGGGGTGATTTCCGGATCCGGATTGGCCATCGCGAAGATGATGGGCTTGTCGGCCATGGACTTGATCATGTCCTGCGTCACCGCGCCCTTGACCGACAAGCCGAAGAACGCGTCGGCACCGGCCAAGGCCTCCGCCAGCGTGCGCGCCGGGGTCTTGGCCGCATGCGCCGATTTCCACTGGTTCATGCCGTCGGTGCGGCCCTGGTAGATGACGCCCTTGGTGTCGCACAGAATGACGTTGTCGGGCGTGAAGCCGATGGCCTTGAGCAGCTCGAGGCAGGCAATGCCGGCGGCGCCGGCGCCATTGCAGACCAGCTTGGTCGATTTGATGTCGCGGCCGGTCAGATGCAGCGCATTGATCAGGCCCGCCGCCGCGATGATGGCGGTGCCGTGCTGATCGTCGTGGAACACCGGAATGTCGAGCAGCTCGCGCAGGCGCTGCTCGATCACGAAACATTCGGGGGCCCGGATGTCCTCCAGGTTGATGCCGCCCCAGCTCTTGCCGAGAAACTTGATGGAGTTGATGAACTCGTCGGGGTCCTCGGTCGAGACCTCGAGATCGATGGCGTCGATATCGGCGAAGCGCTTGAACAGCACCGCCTTGCCTTCCATCACCGGCTTGGAGGCGAGCGCCCCGCGATTGCCCAGCCCCAGGATGGCGGTGCCATTGGTGATGACGGCGACGAAATTGCCCTTGGTGGTGTATTCGTAGGCGCGGCTTTCGTCCTCCGCGATGGCGAGCACCGGGACGGCGACGCCGGGCGAGTAGGCGAGCGAAAGATCGCGCTGGGTCGCCATCGGCTTGGTGGCGATGACTTCGAGCTTGCCGGGCCGGCCTTGGCTGTGAAACAGCAGCGCTTCCTGGTCGGTAAAGGTCGGCCGCTTGCCGCGGCCGTCGTTTTTGGTAGTCATTTCAGCTCCTTGGCCGTCCAGACAGGCCAACTTGGGGGGCGGGGACAGAACCTAGCGGATCGACCGCCGAGCGCCAGAGGGACGTCGGCCGTCGATGCGACGATCAAGCGGGCCGGTTGGCGTTGCGGTCGTGGTCCGCTGGTTCATGGGTTGTAACGGGGGTTGAACGCGGCATCGTAATTGAAGCTGGGGCCCGAGACGTGTAAGCGTGGGCCGGGACGAGCTTTCAGCCTAGCACGGCGGGATCATGATCCGTTTTTTGTTTCGCTTCGTCGGCCTGCTCGGGCTGGCCTTGGGTTTTGTGTTCCTGGTCTATGACGGCACCAAGTCGATTGCCAATCGGGCGCTCGAGATGACTACCGTGGAGAGATTCTGGAACGAGGTCTATCCGAAGAGCCCGCAAGACGTTTTACGTCCCTTGACCGCGCCGATCGCCAATTGGCTATGGGATCCGGTAACCGTTTCGGTCCTGGGGGCTCCGATTTGGGTCATCCTGGCCGTCGTGGCCTCGCTCCTGATGATTCTCGGACGCAAGAAGAAGCCGCTCATCGGCTACGCCCGCGACCGATCCTGATCACGCCGGTGTGACGACTGAAGTAAATTGACCCCTCCCGATCAGGCGCGGCTTTCCGGCGGCGCGCCCGTGCCGCCCCTCTGCCGCACCGGCAAGACCGAGCACATATAGCTGCTGTCACCGCAGGAGATATCGCCATGTTCACCCTCAAGCGAAAGCCCGAGATGCCGTCCGCCGCGCAGTCGCTGCCCGGCCGTGCGACCCCGATCGCTACCGCAAGCAAGCATTTCATCAACGGCCGCGACCTCAAGGGACCTTACCCGGAGGGTCTCGAGACGGCGATGTTCGGGTTCGGCTGCTTCTGGGGCGCCGAGCGCAAGTTCTGGGAGCTGGGCGAAGGCATCCATATCACGGCCGTTGGCTATGCGGGCGGTCACACCCCCAACCCGACCTATCAGGAGGTCTGCTCCGGCCAGACCGGACATAACGAGGTTGTGCTGGTGGTCTTTGACCCGAGCAAGCTCCCCTATGAGCGGCTGCTCAAGACTTTCTGGGAAAGCCACGATCCGACCCAAGGCATGCGCCAGGGCAACGACGTCGGTACCCAATACCGCTCCGGCATCTATGTCTTCACTCCGGCGCAACGCCGCGCCGCGGAGGCGTCGAAGGCGATGTACGAGAAGGCGCTGGCGGCCAAGCGTTACGACGCCATCACCACCGAGATCATCGATGCGCCGCCGTTCTATTTTGCCGAGGACTATCACCAGCAGTACCTGGCCAAGAACCCGATGGGTTACTGCGGCCTCGGCGGCACCGGCGTGAGTTGCCCGATCGGAACTGGCGCGGCGGCGGCGGCGGGCTGAAGGCGCGGGTTGCGGAACCAATTCCGTTGTGCCGGTGAGGGTTTATTAACCATATAGAGCGCTAATCCGTTAACCCTTTTGGTTCGGGTTTCGGATGTGCCGCATGCGGCTTGAGCGCTATCAGGTTGAGGGGAGACCCGTGGGTGGCCGGGGGCGGTCGCTCGTCGTGCTCGCCTTGATGTTCTCGATCGCCCTTATGGCGGCGGGGTGCGCCGGCCAGTTCGGGCAGTCAATGCGGGCGGGGCCGGGACCCCAGGTCGTGGCCGCGCCGCCACCCGCGCCGCGGCCCGATCTCGACAACCTGATGTATGCGGGCGGTCCGGCCCCGGTGGTCTCGCCGATCGCCGCTGCAGTGCCGGTGGTCGAGGCCAGCCCGGTCTATCTGCTCGACTCCGGCGACCGGCTCAGGATCGTCGTGTTCGGACAGGATGGGCTCAGCAATTCCTACGTGGTGGATGCTGCCGGAAATATCACCATGCCGTTGATCGGCGCCGTCGCGGCGCGCGGCACCAGCACCACCGAGCTCGCCCGCGTGATCGGCGCACGGTTGCGCAACGGCTTTATTCGCGAACCCCATGTGGCGATCGAGATCGAGAGCTACCGGCCCTTCTTCATCCTGGGCGAGGTGACCTATCCGGG
>DASYFD010000039.1:0-3616 GCA_036498625.1 Xanthobacteraceae bacterium
TATCGCCGCCGATCAAGACCTTGCCGCCGCCGGCATCGCCGGAAGCGTCGATCTTGGCGCCCGTGAGCGCGATGTTCTCGCCACTCACCACCACGGTGCCGCCCTTGGTGCCTTTGGCCTTGCCGGCGGCCGAAATCTGCCCCGACAGCTTGATGGTCTGGGCCGGCGCGCCCTTGGGCTTGCTGGCGCCGGTCGCCCCGCTGAGCACGATCATGCCGTTCTTGGAGCCGATCGAGTTCGCTTCGATCACACCGGTATTGTTGATGACCGAATCGACAACAGCCTTGGCGGCCGTCGCGGTAAGCTGCACCCGGCCGCCGTTGGCGCTGAGCTTGCCGCTGTTGCCGACCAGCGACTGGAGGGTCTGGCCGGTCTGCACGTCCTTCACCACCGAGGCGATCTGATCGTTGACCGCGAGCGTGATCAGCCGGTCGCCGTAGAAATCGAGGGTGAAGACATTGCCCGCCGCCAGGCTGACGGTGCCGAGCGTCGCCGTGATGGTGCCGGCGTTGCGCACGCCCGGTGCGACCAAAGCCGCGAAGCCGCCGCTGGTGGCGGTGATGGATCCCAGATTGACGATGGAGGCGTCGGGCCGGCCCGGAATGTTGAAATTGTACTTGCCCGCCATGAAGTCTTCGTTGCGGATATTGTTGGTGGTGGCGAGGAATCCGGCGGTGTTGATCGATGAATTGGCGCCGAACAGGATGCCGTCGCCGTTGATGATAAAGACGCGGCCGTTCGCCGTCAGGGTGCCGTCGAGGAACGAGGGGCCCTGCCCGCCGATCACGCGGTTGAGCGCGGTCGAGGTGCTGTTGGGCTGATTGAAGGTGGTGGTCTCGCCCTTGCCGATATTGAAGGTCGCCCAGTTGATGATCGTATTCTGGGTCGACTGGTTGATGATGACGGAGCTGGTGCCCTGGCCCTGGATGGTGGCGCCGCCCCCGACCACCGTGCCGCCGTTGGGGCCGGCGCCGGCCGGCCCGGAAGCCAGCACCGCGACCGTGACCAGGCCCGCAAGCGTGACCCGCGTGGTCAGCCCAGCCGTGGTAGCGAGCAGAGACTGGTGGACCCGGGAGGGCTGATGGACGCCGATGGACATAGGGGACTGCCGTTAATTGTTCTTGGCGGACAACACGAAAAAGAACCGCCAATCATTCCGTGGCCCTTCCACGGCCTTGTCTGCGGACAGGTCCGCAGTGAACATGTTCAGCCAGCCGAGACGGAGTCCACCCCCTGCCGACGCAGCCTTCATGTTGCGAGGTGTCCCGACATCTGGGGCCAAATTATGGAGCCAGCCGTGATCCGCGAAGCCATAAAGCTGCGTCTGGGTGAGTTGCGTCGGCATCATGGCCGCTTTGGGGATGTCGAACCGGAGTTCCCCCAGGGCCTCGGCACACTCGTCCGCCACCAGGGCGGAGGGATCGTAGGCGCGGCCGAACACCCGTCCCCCATAGGAGCACATTTCCGGATTGAGCAGCGGCGTCCCGGCGTATTGGCCATAGGCGGCCACCAGGAAGGAGAAATTCCCCGGCAATTGCTGCACCCGCGTGAAAGTGGTCTCGAACTTGGAGAAATCGACGCGGCCAAAGTGGCGGCTGGCCAGATCCCAGAAGTTGGCGGTGCTGCCGATGCCGTCAATGCCCTTGCTCGCCACCACATTGACTTGATTGATACCATTGAACGGATCGGCCCAGTCCCCGTTCACCTTGAAGCGGCCGCCGCGCAGCCGGTCGTTCGAGCTGGGGGCGAAGTCGGGCACCGCGGGCGTGAATGCCTCGTTGTTTGATGCGAACCACAGGACCGTGGTCGAAAGATTGCGCTCGCGGGTGCGAATCCAGGGGAAGGTCAGTCCGGTCTCGAACACCACGCTCTTGGTCCGGTAATTCGGCGCGATCGCCAGAAAGTCCGGCGACAGCTCCGGCCGCCCCCAGCCGTCGCTGGCATCGATGAAGAACTGCAGTCCTTCGGCATTCAGCACCTGGCTGTACAGCCCATAGATGTATTTGAGCTCCTGGGGCTTGAACGGCCCCGCGTAGGAGAACGTGAACGCGTCATGGACGCGCAGCAGATTGTTGATGGTCGCGCTGGCCAGGAACTCGAGCGGGCCCTGCCCGGGGGGACCGCGATTGTCGACCCGGGCGGACCAATCGAACGGGTTGATGGTCACCTCGACGATCAGGGTCGCGGCGCCCTGGTTGGCGGCGGACGGCTTGAGGCTGTTCTTGAAATGAAGCCCCGGCAGATCGCCGGCCAGCAGCAGATAGCGCTCGATGGTGTGGATGTTGGCGGGGCGCTCGGCCGTGATGCGCGATGTGTAATAGCTGAAGAAGTCGCGAAACTTGTCCAGCTCGCGCGGCCATTCGACCTTGTCGACATAGCCCTCGATCACCTGGATGCGGACGGTTGCGCCGCCCGGATTGAGCTGCTGCGGCGGCACGATGGCGCGCGAGATCACATAGCCGTCGTTGCCGTATTTGGTCGTGATCTTCTGCGCCAGATCGTAGATGGCCTGCAGCGTGACCTGGTGGCCGATCAGATCCGCATAGAGCGGGGCGATCTGCTCTTGCGTATAGACGGTCATGCCCACGATTTGCACGCCGCGCACCAGCACGTTGATGCGGTCGGCGCCCTTGGGCGCCACGGTGCTCGGCAGCGAGATCGCCTGGCCGCCGGGTTGCGCCAGCGGGGCGGGCGGCTCGGTGAATCGCTCGCGCTCCCGGCCCGGCTGCGCGCTGGGCGGAATCACGGGCTGCGCCACGGCGGCGGTCGCAAAAATGACCAGCGCCAGTGCCGCGATCACACGGCAGAGGCCCGCAGGCATACCACCTCACCCCCCGACAAGTTACGGACTTACCTGCATTTTTTTTAAAGGAGCCACAGCCCCCACGCAATTGCTTTCAAGCCCTCCCCGGGGTACCGGAGGCAATTCTCATAACCTGTTTCCCTGGAGCCACAGCTGCTGTGTTCCGGCCCCGCCGGGGCGGTGTTTCCGCACCGCGGACCAAGGGGTTAGGCGGCAGATGCCAAGGCCGGATCGCCGGAGCGTTCGAAATCAGGCCGGCCGGCGGAACTGCCCGCCAACCCCGAATCCAGGGCGATGTAATCGTTTATTATGGTTAATAGCGGCTCATTTGGTCTTGTCATAGGCGATCCCGAAGCCGAGCAGGGGCAGGGACATCTCGATCGGCTTCTTGCTCGCGTCCTGGACCGTGAGCTTGAGGTCGGTACCGGTGCGCATGGCGGCCAGCAGCTTGTCGGTCGCCGTCATGGTGACGAGGCAGCCGGCATTGTTGCAGGTCTGAATCGGCTGGCGCTCGGGCGCCCCGTTGTCGACCTTGATCAAGACCGGCTCGGTGAGGTTGAGGCCGAGCGGCAGCAGGATCGACATCGACCCGGTCTTGAGCTCGGGTGCGAAGCGGACCGCCACGCTCGCCACCAGCTGCCTGGAAGGCATCTGGAAAATCTGCTGAATGGCGCGGCACTCGAGCGACTTGCCGTCCCCGGTACATTCGACCCGCCAGGCCGCGGGCGGGTCCGGGGCCTGGGCCGACAGGGTGCCGGCCTGCATGAGGGTGAGGACGGCCGCGGCCACCGCCAGGGGCGCGAGGATGCGGCG
>DASYFD010000040.1:0-13775 GCA_036498625.1 Xanthobacteraceae bacterium
CCCTCGACGCGCGGCTTGCGCCGCATTCCCGCCGTGTCGATGATGCGGAACTGGTGATCGCGCCAGCGCCAGTCGATGCCGATCGCATCGCGGGTGATGCCGGCCTCCGGGCCGGTCAGCAGCCGTTCCTCACCGAACAGCCGGTTGATGAGCGTCGACTTTCCGGTATTGGGCCGGCCCACGACCGCGACCCGGATCACCGGCAGGTGCCCCTCCCCGCGCGGCTCGAGCTCCTTGGGCGCGCTCGCCTGCGCGGTCTCCTCGGGCAGCGCCTCGCGCAGCGCGTCATAAAGATCGCCGAGCCCTTCGCCATGCTCGGCCGAGATCGGGATCGGATCGCCGAGACCGAGCGAATAGGCTTCCAGCACGCCCGACTTGGCGGCGCGGCCTTCGGTCTTGTTGGCGATCAAGATGGTTGGCCGGCCGGATTTGCGCACCAGGTTGGCGAACTCCTGATCGACCGGGATCGGGCCGCTGCGGGCATCGATCATGAAGAAGATGGCGTCGGCGGATGCGATCGCGGCCTCGGTCTGCGCCTGCATTCGGGCGGACAGGCTGTCGGGCGCGGCCTGCTCGAGGCCGGCGGTGTCGATCACCGTAAAGGTCAGATCGCCGAGCTGGCCGTGACCTTCGCGGCGATCGCGGGTGACGCCGGGCCGGTCGTCCACCAACGCAAGCCGGCGGCCGACCAGGCGATTGAACAGGGTCGACTTGCCGACATTGGGGCGTCCCACGATGGCGACCGTGAAGGTCATGTCCGCTACGATGGCGATCGCGCCCCGATGCTGGGTGCGGCGCGCAAGCGCTTGCTCATCGGCGCGTCGCTCATGTCAGCGCGTGACCGGCGCCGGCGGATCGGGCCAGGCGGTTCCTCCGCCAGGCGCAGCCGACTGCCGGCTCGGCTGCGGGTCCGGCCACGGCGAGGATTGCGATGGCGCGGTGCGGGTCGGTGCCGGCGCCTGTGTGGCAGCCGTCGGCGCGCTTGAGCGGTTGGCCGGCGGCGGCGCGTCCGCGACTTTCGGCTTAGGCTTGGCTTTCGGCTTGGGCCGCTCGGGGGCGGCCTGCGCGTCCTGGGTCGTATCGGGGGGCGGCGGTTGATAGCCTTTCACCAGCTCCGGCGGCAGGCCCGACGAGACACCGGGAGTGCCCGAGGGAAACAGCGGCTTGCGGTCACCTGGGAGCGGCTTCTTCTGGCTTTGGAACATGCTGTCCATGATGTCGGTCGGATCGAAGCTGCTGCAATTCGACAGCAGCAGGAGGAGCGACAACGTCGATGCGACGGTCACGGTGCGAGCCAAGTGATTCATTGCCTCAGCCCTCCTCAACTCTTGCCCTCGGAGGCCATCAGGGCGCTGAGCATTTCCATGCGGTTGCGCTCGTCGGGCGGCGTTGCAGCGTCGGTGTTGATCATCTCGATCCAGCGCTTGGCGGCGGCGGTGTCGTTGGCGCGCCAGGCCGCGAGCGCGAGCAACTCGCGTGCCGTATGCCTGAAAGTGTGATCGCCGGCGGAGATGGGCTCGAGCCGCTGGCTGGCTTCGGCGAAGGAGCCGCTGTCGATCAGGAGCGCGCCCGACCGCAAGCCGGCGAGATCGCGCAACTCGGAGCCGACCGATGCATTGGCGGCGATCTTGTCATAGGCCGCGACCGCGGCCTTGGGATCGGTCAGCGCGAGCTCGGCCGCCGCCCGCATCAGGGCAAGCGTGCGATAGTTCGTGGCCGAGTCCTGGGCGAGCTTGCTGAAGGCCGCCTCGGCCTCCGTGTGCTTGCCCGCTTCGCCGAGTGCGATCGCCGCCTCGAAAGCCGCGCCCGCCTCCGCGGCCTTGCGGGTCTCCCACCAATCGTAGGTGCGCCAGCCCGCCACCGCGAGCACGACCAGCACAGCCGCCGCGATGACGTAACCCTGGTAGCGCTCCCACAGCTTCTGGAACTGTTCGCGCCGGACTTCCTCGTCGACTTCTTGAAAGATATCGGACACAGGTCTGATTCTCGTGTGGTTCTCGCCCCGGCGGCGTCATTGGCCGACGGCCGGCCGCACCCATGTGACGCCCCTAGGGACACTCCCTCGGATTGCCCGCCGGCCGCCTGCTCCGCCCCATGGCCTGCGCCGATACCCTATCGTTATGGCGGCGGCAAGGCAAAACCCGCGCGTAAACTTCGTTAAGCCCCTGAAATGCGGACCTTATCGTCCTAGGGTCGCAAGCGCTCCGCAAATCCGGGCTGGCGAAAACTCAACTGCCTATGAGTCGCTTGGGAGCCTTCGGCTTCATCTCATAGACCTGCTCGGGACCCGGAAAGGCGCGCGCGCGCACGTCCTTGGCATAGGCCGCGATCGCGGCTTCGATGCCGGGCCCGAGATTGCCGTAGCGCTTGACGAATTTCGGCACCCGCGGCGACAGGCCGAGCATGTCCTCGAGCACCAGGATCTGGCCGTCGCAGGCGGCGCTGGCGCCGATCCCGATGGTCGGGATTGCGACCGCTTCGCTGATGCGGCGCCCGAGCGGCTCGGCCACCGCCTCGATCACCATCGCAAAGGCGCCCGAGTCCGCCACCGCCTTCGCGTCGGCCTCGATCGGGGCCCAGTCGGCCTCGTCGCGACCCTGGGCGCGGAACGCCCCGATCGTGTTGATCGATTGCGGGGTGAGGCCGACATGGCCCATCACCGGCACCCCGCGCTCGACCAGAAAGGAGATGGTCTCAGCCATGCGGCGGCCGCCTTCGAGCTTGATGGCGCCGCAGCCGGTCTCCTTGAGCACCCGCGCGCAGGACGCGAAGGCCTGCTCCCTGGATTGCTCGTAGCTGCCGAATGGCATGTCGACCACCACCAGAGCCCGCTGCGAGCCGCGCATCACCGCATGGCCCTGCAGGATCATCATCTCGAGGGTGACCGGGACCGTGGTCTCCAGCCCGTGCATGACCATGCCGAGCGAATCGCCGACCAGAATCACATCGCAATAGCGATCGACCAGGCGGGCCGTATGGGCGTGGTAGGAGGTGAGACAGACGATCGGCTCGCCGCCCTTGCGGGCGCGAATGTCGGGCGCGGTGATGCGCTTGATGTCCTGCTGCGCCGACATGTCAGCTCCCGAACACCCGCAGCCCGATCAGATAGGGATGAAACCAGAAGCCGAGCGCCAGATAGAGCAGCGTGCCGACCACGACCGCGATGACGTCGTTGCGGCGCCCGCCGCTCGGGATCGCGGGTGCCCCCGGATCGCTGCGGCGCTTGAGCGTGATGCGATCGAACACCGCCCAAGCCAGGATCGAGCCGAACAGGATAATGCCGCCGAGATCGCCGTTGGCGATCAGATGGGCCAGCGCCCACAACTTCACGCCCACCAGAAACGGGTGCTTGAGCACGCGCTGGATGTCGCCGCGGCTATAGGCCGCGACCAGGCAGATCACCGCCGGCCACATCAGGGCGACCGTGATATGGCGGGTCCAGGCCGGCGGATGCCACAGCTCGATAAGGCTGGCGTCGCGATACTGCGAGAAGCCGATGCAGATGAGAACGATGCCGATGAGCGCGACCAGCGAAAAGACACCCTTGTAGGGCCACTCGCCCACGCGGGCGACCGCCGCTGCGCGCTCGGCGCGAAAGGTCGCGAAGGCATGGCCGCCGACAAACACGGCGAGCCCGAGGATCATGATGCCAAGTCCCATGGCGCCTGTTTAGAGCATTTTCAGCCGCAGCGGTATTCGTTATTCGCCCCAGGGAACGCGAATGATTGCGAAAAGAATGCAAGTAGATAGGCGGCGTTTCGGGTTTGCGCAAAGCGGTCGGCCCGGGGCGCCTTTCGGCACCGCCCATCAGCGCCGTCCAGGCGGGCCGACCGACCAGCGGCCGGCCGCCGCCCAGGCCACCTGGTAACGCATACGTCGCAAAACGCCCGCCGCCCGGCTTTCGGGGGGCCCGGCAGGCTGCTATGATGTAGGTTGCTTCGGGTCACCCGGCGTGGATTCGGTCCGCTATCCGGGTGATGCGCTTCTGCGTCCGTCTGGGAAATTTCCGGTTGCGACCCGATCGCTAGGGAGAAGATTCAATGCGAACCAAACTCATGCTGAGCGTGACTGCCGGTCTGGCCGTCATTCTATCTCAAGGCGTATCTCATCAGGCTTTGGCAGCCGGGACGGCCCTGACCGGGCAAGTCAGCTCCGCCGAAGAAGGCAACATGGAAGGTGTCGTCGTCACCGCCAAGAAGCCGGGCTCGACCGTCATGGTCAGCGTGACCACCGACGCGCAAGGCCGCTACACGTTCCCCGAGGGCCGGCTGGACCCGGGCCAGTACAACCTCGCCATCCGCGCCGTCGGTTACGACATCGCCGCCCCGACCACCGCGACGGTCGCCGCATCGGGCGGCACCGCCGACATCAAGCTCGTCAAGACCAAGAACCTCGCCAGCCAGCTCACCAACGCCGAATGGATGATGAGCATTCCGGGCACCGAGGACCAGAAGGCGCAGCTCCTGAACTGCACCAGCTGCCATACGCTGGAGCGCATCGTCCGCTCGACCCATGATTCGGACGAGTTCACGCAAGTCATCTCGCGCATGGCCGGCTACGGCGCAGTCAGCCAGCCGATCAAGCCCCAGCGCATGCTGGATCTCGAGCGCTCTGGAGCGCCGGAGCAATACCGCAAGATGGCGGATTATCTCGCCACCATCAATCTGAGCACGACCGACAAATGGGCGTATGACCTCAAGACCCTGCCCCGCCCGACCGGCCGCTCGACGCGCGCGATCGTGACCGAGTACACGATGCCGCGGGCGGTGATCGAGCCGCATGACGTGATCGCCAAGGACGGCGTGGTCTGGTACTCCGATTTCGGCAATCAGTTCATCTCCAAGTTCGATCCCAAGACCCTGCAGCTGGTCGAATACCCGGTGAAGAAGTTCAAGCCGGACGCGCCCGAAGGCAATCTGTCGATCGACTTCGACAGCAAGGGCACGATTTGGTTCGACACCATGTACCAGGGCTCGCTCGGAAATCTCGACCCCAAGACCGGCGACATCAAATACTATCCGCTCGATCCGAAGTGGAATGACGTCAAGGTGCAGCTGAACTTCACGGGCCTGCACCACGAGGTCGACGGCAAGGTCTGGACCAAGAGCGTCGGCACCCAGGACATCTTCCGGGTCGACCTCGCCAGCGGGCAATGGGAGAAATTCCATCCGACCGACGAGATCGCGGGCGGCTCCCGGTACGGCATCTATCAAGTAGCCTCGGACTCGCAGAACAATCTCTGGATGGCCGAGTTTACCGAAGGCCATCTTGGCAAGATCGACGCCAAGACCCTCAAGGTCACCTGGTATGCCCCGCCGACCCCGCATGCGCGCCTGCGCCGCATGGTGATCGACGAGCACGATCAGATCATGGTGACCGAGTATCGCGGCAACAAGATCGCGGTGTTCGATCCCAAGACGGAGAAGTTCACCGAATATGCGCTGCCCACCCAGTACACCAATCCGTACCGGGCGACGTTCGACAAGAACGGCGAGATCTGGACCGGCGGAATGGCCACCGATCGTGTGGTGCGCTTCGACCCGAAGGCCGGCAAGTCGGCCGAATACCTGATGCCGAAGGACACCAACATGCGCACGGTGTTCGTCGACAATACGACCAGCCCGGTGACCTTCTGGGTCGGCAGCAATCACGCCGCCGGTCTGGTGAAGGTAGAGCCGCTCGACTGACGCCTTCCGGGGAAGCTCAAATCGCTTCTCCGACCATTAGCGACCAAGACCGCGGGTTCCGTTTCCAAGGAAACGGAACCCGTTTTTGCTTGCGATTGCGGCGCCGCAAATTCGAGGGGCAATGCCATGGCGATGTATCACGCGGGCAATCGCGCGCTGCAGGACCGGTTCGGCTCGCGGGCGCTCGCCGACCGTCTCGCCGACAAGACCTGGCGCGACCGCTTCAGGGAGAACGACAAGGCGTTCATCGAAAGCGTCGGCTTCTTCTTTCTCGCCACCGCCAACCGACAGGGCGAGCCCGACTGCTCGTTCAAGGGCGGTGCGCCCGGCTTCGTCCAGGTGCCCGCGCCCGATCTGCTGGTGTTTCCCGACTATGACGGCAACGGAATGTTCAAGAGCCTGGGCAATATCCGGGACAATCCGAGCGTCGGCCTCCTGTTCATCGCCATGAGCGAGAAGCCGCAGCGGCTGCGGGTGAACGGGCGCGCGGTCGTGATGGAGGACGACCCGCTCATGCAGCGGTTTCCCGGCAGCCAGCTTCTGGTCAGGGTGACCCCGATCGACATCTTCCCCAATTGCCCGCGCTACATCCCCGACCTGCCGGCCGGCGCGCCGTCGTCCTACATTCCACGCGCGGGCGTGCCGGCGAAGGAACCGGCCTGGAAGGGCTTCGACGATTTCAAGGACGTGGTGCCGCCGCGCCGGGCGTGAGGGAAGGCTTGGTTGCTTGTAGGATGGGTTGAGCTCACAAGGACGTTTACGCCCATCCTCGCGGGCTATGCGAAACCCATCAATTTGGAGCCAACCAGTTCCGCCCGATGTTGGGTTACGCGCGGATCGATCACCCCGATCCTATCAACGTCCTGCCCGCGCTAACCCAACCTACGGCGCCTCACGCCGAGCGCAGCAACCCGAGCGAATTCGGAATTTCGATGTCGATCTCGAGCAGCGACACCGCGTCGCCGCGATCCATCTTGATCTGGACATTGTCGCGCTCGATCGAAACGTGCTTCTCGATCACCGCCAGGATCTCTTCGCGCAGGATGGCGAGCAGGTCGGACTGGCCGCGGACACTGCGCTCATGGGCAAGCAGAATCTGCAGTCGCTCGCGGGCGATGGGGGCGGAGCTGCGGCGTCGAAACAAACCGAAGACGCTCATGCGGCCCTCCGTCCGAACAGCTTGTCGAAAAGGCCTTTCTTGTCGTTGGGGATCGTCATCGGCACGTCCTCGCCCTTGAGCCGGCGCGCAGCCGCCAGATAGGCGCGGGCCGCCGCGCTCGCCGCGTTGCTGAGCGTGACCGGCGATCCGAGATTGGAGGCGCGCAGCACCTCCTCGCTTTCCGGAATGATGCCGAGCAGCGGGGTGGACAGGATCTCCAGTACATCCTCGATGCTCAGCATCTCGCCGCGGGCGGCGCGCGCCGCGTCGTAGCGCGTGATGAGAATGTGCTTGTCGATGCGCTGGCCGTTCTCGGCTCGCACCGTTTTGGAGTCCAGAAGCCCGATCATGCGATCAGAATCGCGTACCGAGGAGACCTCCGGGTTGGTGACGATGACGGCTGCATCGGCGAAGCGCATCGCCAAGGTGGCGCCCCGCTCGATGCCGGCGGGGCTGTCGCAGATCACCCAATCGAATTTCGCGCGCAGCTCCTTGATCACGCGCTCGACGCCCTCCTCGGTCAGCGCATCCTTGTCGCGGGTCTGCGAGGCCGGCAACAGCCACAGGGTCTCGATGCGCTTGTCGCGGATGAGCGCCTGCGGGAGCTTGGCCACCCCCTGCACCACGTTGATCAGATCGAAGACCACGCGGCGCTCAGCTCCCATCACAAGATCGAGATTGCGCAGCCCCACGTCGAAATCGACCACCACGACGGATTGGCCCGATTGCGCCAGCGCGGCACCGAGCGAGGCGGTGGACGTCGTCTTGCCGACGCCGCCCTTGCCGGATGTGACGACTAGAACTTTGGCCATCTTGGCTCCCCTTTTGCGCTGCTTCAGTCCAAGGCTTCGACGTTCAATCCGGGACCTTCGAGCCAGACCTGAACGGGACGGCCGCGCAGGCTCGCATCCATGCTCTCGGCGGTCTGGTAGTAGCCATCGATGGCGAGCAGCTCGGCTTCATTGCGGCTGCAGAAAATCCGCGCTCGCGCATCGCCCATGGAGCCCGCCATGGCGCGCCCGCGCAGCGTGCCGTAGATGTGAATCGATCCGCCGGCGACGATCTCGGCGCCGGACGCGACCGAGCCCAGCACCGTCACCTCGCCGAAGGGGAACACCACCGATTGGCCGGAACGGATCGGGCTCTCGATCAGCATCGAGGCCGGCTCCGGGCGCGCCGCCGGCGCCGGAGCGGGCGCAGCCGTAGCCGGCTCGGCCGCGGCGCCCGCAGGTGCTGCGGCAGGCGGGGTATCGTTCGCCCTCTCCTCGCCGCCCGTACGGCCGCCGAGAAGAACAGGCGGCAGCTTGGGGCCACAGGCGGCCGGATCGGCGCCCTCGAGCCCCATGATCCGGATGCCGCGCTCGGAGAGCTGATCGATGAGATGCACGATGGCGGATTCACTGAGCGCTACGGCCGCAAGGTCGAGAATGACCGGCTTGCCGGCGAAGAAGCCGGCCGAGCTGCGGGTCCATTTGTCCAATTCGGCGAGCCAATCGGCGATCGGCGGCTCCGGGCTCAGCGCAAAAGCCAGAAACGAGCGGCCACGAAAGCGAATCGATTGCTGGGGGAGAGCGGCGATGTTCACGGGCGGCCTGCGATTCTTATCAACGGGTTAACCCGATTAGCGCGCCGGATAGTTAACGAATGGTTAAGGATCGGGGGCGGCCCCGAATCTTGTTTCCGCCCTCCCGGCATGGTGCAGTCGATGGCGCCGACAGGAAGAGCCAATGAGCACGACGATCGATCGAGCCGATGCCTTCTGCGCCCGCTTCGGATTGCGGGTGCCCATCCTGCTCGCTCCCATGGCGGGTGCGAGCGCACCCTCATTGTCTATCGCCGTCGCCAATGCGGGCGGGCTCGGATCCTGCGGGGTGTTGCTGATGCAGCCCGCTGAAATCATGGCCTGGGCGACCGAGGTGCGCTCGAGCAGCAATGGCGCGTTCCAGCTCAATATCTGGATTCCCGATCCGGCCCCCAAGCGCGATCCGGCACAGGAATCACGCGTGCGGGAATTTCTGGCGGGATGGGGGCCGGAGGTGCCGCCGACGGCGGGTGACGCTGCGCCGCCCGATTTCGCCGCGCAATGCGAAGCGATGCTCGCGGTTGGTCCGCCGATCATCTCGTCCGTCATGGGCCTTTACCCGCCGGAATTTGTGGCGCGGCTCAAGGCGAAGGGGATCACTTGGATCGCCAACATCTCGACGGTAGCCGAAGCCCGTGCCGCCGAAGCCGCCGGCGCGGATGTGATCGTGGCCCAGGGCTCCGAAGCCGGCGGCCATCGCGGTTGTTTCGACGCTGCAGCCGCCGAGCGGCAGCAGGTCGGCCTGTTCGCGTTGCTGCCGGCCGTCGTGGATGCGGTGCGGTTGCCGGTGGTCGCGACCGGCGGCATTGCGGACGCGCGCGGGGTTGCGGCAGCGCTGGCGCTGGGCGCAAGCGCTGCCCAGATCGGCACCGGCTTTCTGCGCTGCCCGGAAGCGAAGATTCATCCCGCATGGGCGGACGCGCTCGCCCGCACGGCACCGGAGGACACGATGGTGAGTCGCGTCTTCAGCGGCCGCGCCGGCCGCAGCATTGCCACCGACTATGTCCGCGCCGCGACTGCGGAGCAAGCGCCCCGGCCGGCACCCTATCCGGTGCAGCGTGGCCTCACCGCCGCGATGCGGACGGCAGGCCAGAAGGACGGCGACCTGCGCCGCATCCAGGCCTGGGCCGGGCAGTCTGCTGCCCTGGCGCAGGCGGAACCCGCAGCCGAGGTTGTGCGGCGCGTCTGGGAGGGCGCCCGCGCCATCCTTGCCTAGTGGACGCGAAGCAGGTCGCTCGACCGGGGCCGAATAGCCCTTGGCGCCGGACCGATCCGCCGATCATAATGCGGCTGTCGGTGACGACGCAGCCGATCGCGAGAGACGGAAAGAAATCATGCATCGCAGATATCGCCCAGCAAGCATCGCCGCGCTTCTGGTCCTGGCCGCACTGGTCGTTCCGCGGCTGGCCGCGGCGGCGGACAAATACCCGCTGCACCCGATCACCTTGATCGTGCCGTTCCCGGCCGGCGGCGGCGTCGATGCGGTGGCGCGAATCGTAGCCGACAAGCTCGCGGCCGGCCTTGGGCAGCCGTTCGTGATCGACAATCGCGGCGGCGCAGCCGGCGTCATCGGCATGCGCATGGCGGCCAAAGGCGCGCCCGACGGCTACACGCTGGTGCTGGCGCATACCGGCTCGACCTCCATCAATCCGAGCCTCTACGCCAATCCGGGCTACGATCCGCGCGCCGATTTCGCCCCGATCGGGCTCATCGCCTCGACCCCGGTGGTGCTGATGGCGCATCCTTCGTTTCCCGCAAAGTCGATCGCCGATCTGATCGCCATGGCCAAGAAGGAGCCCGGCAAGATCAATTTCGGCACGCCGCCGCCCGGCACCGGCGGCTACCTGGCGGCCGAGCTGTTCAAGTCGATGTCGGGCGCCGACATGACCATCATTCCCTACAAGGGGACCGCCGCGCTCACTACCGATCTCCTGGGCGGGCATGTTCCGATCGGCTTCAATGTGATCGCGCCCGCCATGGGCAGCCTGCAGAGCGGAGGCCTGCGCGCCATCGCAACGGCGGGCCCCACCCGCTCCGGCCTCTTCCCCGCCGTGCCGACGGTGGACGAATCCGGCCTGCCCGGCTTCGAAGCCGTCTTGCACTACGGGCTGCTGGCGCCGGCCGGCACGCCGAAGGACATCATCGCCCGGCTCAACAAGGAGCTGCTGACTCTGGTGGCGTCGCCGGATGTGCGCGAGCGCATTGCGGCCGAAGGCGGCGACCCATTGCCGTCGAGCCCGGAGCAATATGCCGCCGACATCGACCGCGAGGAGGCGAAGTGGTCGGTGCTGATCAAGAAGCTCAACCTGAAGGTCGAGTAACGGCCGGTCTCAAACCCCGGATTTGCGCAGCGCTTCCGGATTGATCACGTCGATCGGCTGCCCGCTCTCGAAGGCCAGCACGCGGTCGAACTGGTCGGAAAAATAATCATCGAGCTGGTCGAGGGCCACGAACCCCAGATGCGGCGTGCACAGCGCGTTCGGCAGCGCCAGCAGCGGATCGCGCGCGCCGAGCACCGGCTCGTGCTCGAAGACATCGACCGCAGCGGAGCCGGGACGCCCGGCCTTGAGCGCCTCGACCAGCGCGCCGGCCTCGATCAGCTCGGCCCGGCTGGTGTTGACCAAGAGCGAACCCGGCTGCATGCGGGCGAGGTCCGCCCCGGTGATGCAGCCGCGGGTCTCGGGCGTCAGCCGTAGATGAATGGAAAGCACATCGGCGTGCGCGAAAAGTTGCTCGGGGCCGGCCGCCACGTCGAAGCCATCCGCCAGGGCTTGCGCCTGGCCGCGCGCGCGCGACCAGATCAGCACGCGCATGCCGAAGGCCCGGCCATAGCCGGCCACCACCTTGCCGATACGGCCGAAGCCGTAGATGCCGAGCCGGCGCCCGTGCAGCACCCGGCCGATGTCATGCTGCCAGGCGCCGCCCTTGAGGCGGGCGACCTCGCCCGGAATGTGGCGCATGGCCGCCATGATCAGCCCCCAGGTCAGCTCCGGGGTCGCCATGGAGGCCCGGTTCACCGAGGCGCAAACCGCGATGCCGTGCGCCGTGCAGGCGGCGACATCGATGTTCGGATAGGGTCCGCTAATGGTGATCAAGCGCAGCTTCGGGAGCCGCGCCACCAGCGCCGCCGAGATCGGCGTGCGCTCGCGCAGCAGCACCAGCGCCTCCACATCCTTGCAGCGCTTGGCCAGCGCATCGACATCGGGGGCCGCATCGGTCCACACCGAGACCGCATGGGCGGCCATTTTCGCAAACGCAGGCAGCGTGCGCACGACGTCGGCGTAGTCGTCGGGTATCCCGATCTTCATCATGGTGCCTGTTCTCCTCCGACTTGGCCGCGAGCGAGCCGCTTGATCGTTATAGCGATCACGTGCGACGGTTGGAAATGCCTGCGCCCACATCGGACATTGGGCCGGCGATCGCGGTCGGTTGATGGCAGGAGGAACTTTGCATGTGCCGCAGCATCAAGACTTTGCACAACTTCCAGCCACCAGCGACGGACGAGGAGATCCGGGCGTCCGCGCTGCAATTCGTGCGCAAGCTGAGCGGTTTCGCGCGGCCCTCGCAGGCCAATCAGCCGGCTTTCGATCGAGCGGTGGCCGAGGTGACGCGCGCCGCCCACGACCTGCTGGCTTCCCTGGTGAGCAACGCGCCCCCACGCGATCGCGAGGTCGAGGCCGCCAAAGCGCGCGCCAGGGCGGCACACCGCTTCCCTACCGCCGATGCCACCTGAATCGCCAAACCTCCGTACGGTCGACGAAGAGCGACTCCAACAAGCGCGCGCTTACGGCTTGTGCCTCCGGGCGCTGCATACAAGGCTCTCCCCCCTGTCGGGTTGCCTCAGACGCGGCCGCTGGCTGATTCGTGCGCCCCGCGCTCAGCGTTTGGCGAAGACGCCTTGGTAGACTTCCGGCCGGAAGCCCACCGTCACCTTGCCGCCGTTGTCGAGCACCGGCCGCTTGATCATCGAAGGTTGCGCCAGCATCAGCGCGACCGCCTTCTTTTCGGTCAGGCCTTCCCGGTCGGCATCCGGCAACTTGCGGAAGGTGGTGCCGGCGCGGTTGATCAGCGCCTCCCATCCGACCTTGCTCGCCCAGCGCTCCAGCGTGGCTTTGTCGATACCGGAAGCCTTGTAGTCATGGAACGCGTAGGCGACCTTGTGCGCGTCAAGCCAGACGCGGGCCTTCTTCATCGTATCGCAGTTCCTGATTCCATAGAGCGTGGTCATGATCGCAGGCGGAAAGTCCGACAAGATGGGATTGGCCCGATCAATATAAGGCATCGCGCGCATTCTGTAACCGGTCTCGCGCCGATCCGCGATGGCCATTGCAAGCCGGCACGGTTGCGGGTATAATTACAACTGATCAACCCTCGATGGCGCCGCCTCCGAGCCGTTCAGCGGGCTCGTCCGTTCCCGGGTGGACGCTTTACCCCGCTTGAGCATCTACACAGGAGGAGGAGATTCCATGGCGCGATTGCTCTTTGAACATTTTGTCGTACTGATGCTCGAGAACCGCTCCTTCGATCATCTGTTCGGCTATCTCGGCGTCGGCGATGGGCTGCCGCCCGAAGGCGCGACCAACTATTTGAAGCCCCTCGACAAGGGGAGCGGAACGTTCTCCTCGCGCAAGGGCGGAGATTATACCGCCATCGGGCAAGGTCCGTCGCACAGCCTCAAAGAGACGAACATGCAGCTCTTCGGGGTGACGAAACCGACACCCCTCGTCGCCGCCGGCACACCGCCTCTGAACGGCTTCGTCGCATCGTTCGAGACTGTACTGAAGTATGACCTCAGACGCGCGCCCACTACAAGCGAATTGCAGCAGGTGATGAATTGCTTCGATCCCATTCAGCTTCCCGCATTGTCGACGCTGGCGAAGAGCTTCGTTCTTTGCGATCGCTGGTTCGCCGACGTACCGGGCCCGACCATGCCCAACCGTGCCTTTGTGCACGCCGCAACCTCGCAAGGTTATACCGACAATGCCAAATGGAAGCCGCAGTTCAACTGCAAGACGCTTTACGATCGCCTCAATGCGGACCGCTCGCGATCATGGCGCAGCTATTATCACGACCAGGACGACATCATCGAGCTCTATCCCTACCTGAACAAGAACGAGACGAACCACGTCCGGTTCGAGAACAATTTCGTCAGCGATGTCACGGGCGACAAGCTGGCGACCTACTCGTTCATTACTCCCGCCTTTCAGCATCCGGCCAACAGCATGCATGCGCCGGCCGACGTGCGACCGGCCGAAAAGCTGATTGCCGACGTCTATGGGGCATTGCGCGTGCAGCCCGAGGTCTGGAAAAAGACCCTGCTGATCATCCTGTTCGACGAGCATGGCGG
>DASYFD010000041.1:0-3118 GCA_036498625.1 Xanthobacteraceae bacterium
TCGACGCTGCCGTCGGCCAGCTTGCGGGCGTTCGCAAACAGGAGCGCGGCCCAATCCGGATTCATATTGCGATTGATGGGTGTGATCTGATCGGTGTTGATGTCGTCCTGCAGGAGCGGAACGGCGACACCGGTAAGGGTCGTAAAGGGCTGCATCAAACGGCTCCCGCAAGCATCTGCCGCACATCGACGATCCGGCCCGCTATAGCGGTCGCGGCGGCAGTTGCCGGGCTCACCAGATGGGTGCGCACGCCTTTGCCCTGGCGGCCTTCGAAATTGCGGTTGGTGGTGGAGACGCAGCGCTCGCCCGCCTCGCCGCGGTCGCCGTTGCCGCCCGCGCACATGGAACAACCGGATTCGCCCCAGAAGAAGCCGGCGGCGCGAAACACCTGGTCGAGGCCGGCGGCTTCGGCCTCGCGTTTCACGGTCGATGAGCCGGGCACCACCATGGCAACCACGCCGGCCGCCACATGGCGACCGCGCACCACGGCGGCGGCGGCCTCGAGATCGGGCAAGCGGCTGTTGGTGCAAGACCCGATAAAAACCCGGTTCACCGGCAGACCGGCCACCGCCATGCCGGGCGTCAGCCCCATATAATCGAGCGCCCGGCGGTATGCCGCCTCATGCCCGGGCTCGATGCCGGAAAGGTCGGGCACGCGGCCGCCGACCCCGACTACCTGGCTCGGATCCGTGCCCCAGGTGATCTGCGGCTCGAGGTCGGCGCAATCAAGCAGAACCTCGGAATCGAATTGCGCATCGTCATCGCTCGAGAGCGTGCGCCAGTGCGCGAGCGCCGCCTCCCATTGCGATCCCTGCGGCGCCCAGGGGCGGCCCGCGAGCCAGCCGAAGGTGGTGTCATCGGGCGCCACGAAGCCGCTGCGCGCCCCCATCTCGATGGCGAGATTGCAAAGCGTGAGCCGGCTTTCGATCGACATCGCCCGCACCGCTGCGCCCGCATATTCCACCGCATGCCCGCGAGCGCCCGCGATGCCAAGCTCCGCAATGATGCACAAGGCGAGATCCTTGGCGGTGACATGGGGTCCGAGCCTGCCCTCGACCCGGATGCGCATGCGCTTGGGCCGCTTCAGGGCGATCACCTGGGTGGCCAGGATGTGCTCGAGCTCGGTGGTGCCGCAGCCGAAGGCGAGCGCGCCCAGCCCACCGACCGTGCAGGCATGGCTGTCGGGCACCGCATGGGTCGCGCCCGGCAGCACCATGCCGAGCTCGGGCGCCACCACATGGGAAATGCCCTGCTCCGGATCATCGATGTCGAACAGCTTGATGCCGTTTCGGGCGCTGCCGGCCCGCATCGCCTGCAGGAACGGGGTGCTCTGCGCATTGGTGTTGTCGTCACGGCCCGGCTGCGTCGAGACCGTATGGTCCTGCACCGAGAAGGTGAGATCGGGCCGGCGCACCGCACGGTGCGCCTGCTCCAGCTTCTTGAAGGCATGCGGGGCATGCAGCTCATGCAGCACATGCCGATCGATATAGATGAGATCGCGGCCATCGGTGCGCCGGGCCACCAGATGCGCGTCCCAGATCTTGTCGAACAGCGTTTGCGCCATGGCTTCCTCCGGCTCCGAGGCCTGTTGCGATCCTCAACTGTAGCACAAGCAGCTACCTGGGGTCGTGTGTCATGCCGCGACGTGTGGGAAGGATGAAGAATTTCCGCTACTCTGGCGGAACGTCGGTTGCGGCGCCGGAGCGCAAGATGACGATTTCGCGGCGAAGCGTGGTTTGCGCAGCTGTGGCGGCGAGCGTGCCGCGCACGCTGCGCGCCCAATCCGCGGTCGAGAATTTCTTTCGCGGAAGATCGATTCGGCTCTTGGTCGGCACGACGCCGGGCGCCGGCTACGATCTGGTGGCGCGGCTCTTGGCAGCCCATCTGGGCGGCCACATCCCCGGCAATCCCGCGATCGTGGTCGAGAACATGGCCGGGGCCGGCAGCCTCGCCATGATGAACTATCTCTATAACCGCGCGCCGCGCGACGGCAGCGTGGTGGGCGTGCCGCTCAATGGCGTGGTGCTGGAGCCGACTCTGAAGCTCCTGTCGCGCAACGGCGGCTCGGCCAATTTCGATATCGACAAGATGAACTGGGTCGGATCGACCACCCAGGATGCCCAGGTGCTCTGGTTCCGCAGCGATTCCGGCATCGCCACCATCGACGATCTCAAGGCCGTGAAAAGCATCGTCGGGGCGAGCGCCCCGGGCGCGGACAATTTCACCGTCACGGTCCTCACCAACCGGCTGCTCGGGGACAGGATGGAGCTGGTGCGCGGCTATCAGGGCACCAATGACATCTTTCTTGCGGTCGAGCGCGGCGAGGCGCAAGGCAGCGCCACCGCCTATTCGGCAATCGTCAGCGGCCGGCCGCAGTGGCTCGCGGAGGGCAGGATCCGGCTGCTGCTCCAGTACGGGACCGAGCGGCTGCCCGAGTTGCCGGACGTCCCCACCGCGCTCGAGGTGGCGCGCGACGACGAAACCCGCCAGATGCTGCGGTTCTTCGGCGTGAAGTTCAAGACCACCTATCCGTTCGTGCTGCCGCAGGAGGTGCCGGCGGAGCGGGTGGCGGCCCTGCAAGCGGGCTTCGATGCCACCATGGGGGATCCGGCCTTCGCGGCAGACATGAAGAAGAGCAGCATTCCGCTGCGGCCCGTCAGCGGCCGCGAGGTGCAGCGCCTGATCCGGGAAACCTACGCGGCGCCGGCCGCCATGCTGGAGCGCCTGCGCGAGGCAGTTACGCCGTGATTCGATCGGGCACGGAATTCCACGCCCCGCACGGGGTCGGCGAAAGCCGGCGCCCCAATCGGATGCTTGACACATCGGGCGGCCGACTGAATGATCGGCTGGCTGAAAAACGACAACAATACGCAGGGGGCGAGCGCGATGGGCACAAAGCCGGATCATGGCTGGAGCTGGTGGTACCTCTTGTTGCTGGCGCAGTTCGTGCCGGCCCTGTGGGTGCCGTTCTACAACTCCGCCGAGCCCGTATGGATCGGCCTGCCCTTCTTCTACTGGTTTCAGCTGGTCCTGGTTTTCATCTGCGCCGCGGTGACGGCCTTCGTTTATTGGATCACCGAAGCCTCGCAGCAGCAGTAATCGACAGGTCCGGGGGACG
>DASYFD010000042.1:0-55792 GCA_036498625.1 Xanthobacteraceae bacterium
CGCCATCTTCTGCTACAATGACGAAGACGCGGTCTTCTCCTGGAGCAAGGAGCAGGACGACGCGGTCATGGCCAAGCTCCATGCGGCCCATCAGAAGCTCGCCCGGAACGGCAAGCTCGGCCCGGCGGTTCGCCTGATGCCGACGACCTCCGCCACCACCATCCGCAAGGACCAGGATCCGCCCCTGGTCATCGACGGGCCGTTTGCGGAGACCAAGGAGCAACTGCTGGGTTTCTACGTGGTGGACTGCGCGAGCCTCGATGAAGCGGTCGAGTTCGGCCGCGATCTTGCTCGCGCCAATCCGGGCGGTGCCTATGAGATCCGGCCGGTCCGCATGTACCTGCCGGGGAGCGAGATGAAGTGACCGATCCGCAGCTGGACTGGATCGATACGGCCCTGATCACGGCCCGTCCCCAGGCGATCGGCGCGCTGCTGCGGTATTTCCGCAACCTGGATACCGCCGAGGAGGCTTACCAGGAAGCCTGCCTGCGGGCGCTCAGGCACTGGCGGCAGAACGGTCCACCGCGGGATCCGGCCGCCTGGCTCATCTTCGTCGGACGCAATGTCGCCATCGATGCGGTGCGGCGCCGCGGCCGCGAGGAGGCGCTGCCGCCCGACGAGGTTATCTCGAATCTGGACGACGCCGAGGCCGCGCTCGCCGAGCGGCTCGAGGACTCGCATTATCGCGACGACATCTTGCGCCTGTTGTTCATCTGCTGCCACCCCGACCTGCCCGCCACCCAGCAGGTGGCGGTGGCGTTGCGTATCGTGTCGGGCCTGTCGGTCGCACAGATCGCGCGTGCCTTCCTGGTGACCGAGAGCGCCATGGAGCAGCGCATCACGAGGGCCAAGCGCAGCATCGCAGAGGCCGGCGTGCCGTTCGAGACGCCGGGCGCGGTCGAGCGGGCCGACCGGGTCGCGGCGGTGGCGGCCATGATCTACCTCATCTTCAACGAAGGTTATTCGGCGAGCAGCGGCGAGGCTCCGCAGCGCGCGCCGCTCTGCGAGGAGGCGATCCGGCTCGCCCGGCTCCTGCTGCGGCTGTTTCCCGCCGAGCCTGAGATCATGGGGCTCACGGCGCTCCTTCTTCTGCAGCACGCGCGCGCCGGCGCGCGCTTCGATGCCGACGGACAGATCGTGCTCTTGGAGGATCAGGACCGCAGCCTCTGGAACCGCGACCTGATCGCCCAGGCGCTGGCGCTCATCGACAAGGCGATGCGCCACGACCGGCCCGCCCCTTACCAGGTCCAGGCCGCTATCGCGGCACTGCATGCCCGCGCGGCGCGGCCGCAAGATACCGATTGGGCGCAGATCGATCGCCTCTATGCCGCGCTCGAGCGCATGCAGCCGTCTCCGGTCGTCACCCTCAACCGGGCAGTCGCGGTCGCCAAGGTGCGCGGCCCGGGCGCGGCCCTGGAGATGATCGAGCCGCTGGCGCCGCGGCTCGCGGGCTATTTCCACTTCTTCGGGGTGAAGGGCGCGTTCCTGATGCAGCTCGGCCGCGCCGAGGAGGCGCGTCTCGCCTTCGACCGGGCGATCGCGCTCGCCAATACGGCGGCCGAGGCCGCTCACATCCGCATGCATCTCGACCGCCTGATGCGCGACAGTGCACCGGGCGGGGAGGCCCGCGCCACGCCCTAAGCAGTGCCAGCATAAGGCGAAAGTCTTGCCCGATTACCGCCGGCGGACGCCGACAGGCGGCTGGCTTATTGAGCGGTGCGCGCGAACCGGCACTGCAAGGTCTTGACAGTGCGGGCGATCTCGAACCTGCCCATCCTGATCCGACGCAATTACTTCGCGATGAACGGACCGCCGAGGCGATAGTTCACGCCGACGCGCATAATGTCGTCGGTGACGTGACTCGTTCCCGCAATGAACCCACCGAAGAGGCCACCCGAGTTGAGGGCCAGGTAGGTGTTGGTGAAGCTGCCGAAGTCCAGGTGCAGATATTCGACCTTGGCGGTCCAAGCGCCGCCGAGCGCCGCTTCGATGCCGGCGCCCGCCGCCCATCCGAGCCTGGTTTGGCTGAAGCTCCCGGCCGACGTACCCGCGCCCGCCACGGTGACGCTGGCATCGGTCGTTATCTCGCCGTAGGCGAGGCCGCCAGTCGCGTAGACGAGCCAGCGATCCAATGGGGTAAATCCGATCCGAGCGCGCGCCGTGCCAAACCATGGCAGCTTCTGAGCGTAGTCCAATATTCCGGTCGTGAAGGTCGGCGGCGGCGCCGGGACCGGACAGGGTGCAATACAAGCTGCCGGGTTAACGCGCACGGCACCCAACACGCCGTCGCCTTTTTCACTGGTGCCTTGGATGTCGGTTTCGAAGCCGACAACGGCTGCACTCGTCTGCCAATTGTATCCGACCTGAACGCCCCCAAGTCCGCCGACCAGGAATCCGGATGGAGAGCCGAGCGGGAGTTGGCCCGTGATTGCGAACAAGCGGTCGATCGTGCCGAGGTCGACGTCCGTGCTGGAACGGCCGGCGCTTCCGCCACCGTTCACGCCAAGATAGAAGCCGGTCCAGTCATAGATCGGCGCCCGCATGGGTGCCTTGAGCATCGGTGCGGCCGGCATGTCCGCCGCCCTTGTCCCTTGGCCTGCCACCACCCACGAAAGGGCGACAATCGCCAATCCCAACCGAATCTCTTTTGACATTTCGCCCTCCCCAAGCTTGCCCCGCGTGGTGCCGAAATGGCGACCGCTCGGACGATAATACCAGATTGCCTCCGCCGGCGGCCACAACGATAACGTGCGTCGCGGGAAGATCGGGCTTTTTCACAGGCTGCGTTGCGGATTTGTCACAACCGCGCGATGAAAGGGCGGGATTTCCGGTCCTGGCTCGAAGCTGCCGAGCGACCGCGCACCGGGCGGTGGAGGTCCGCGCCAGGCTGTGGCCAGCAAAAAGTTTCCGCCCCGCTGTCGGGCGCCGGCGCCATCGTGCGTCTTTAGGGAGCAGGCCTACCCTTATCGGGCGAACCCGCCTGCGGGGAAATCGTGAAGGAGACCGACATGGTTGATCAACCCGGCGTTATTCCGCATCTCATCGTCAACGACGCAGCCGCTGCGCTCGAGTTCTATAAGCAGGCGCTCGGTGCGACAGAGGTCATGCGCATGCCGGCGCCGGATGGCAAGCGCCTCATGCACGCGGAGATGGAGGTCAACGGCGCCAAGATTTTCATGTGCGACTTTTTTCCCGATCATTGTCCCGCAGACAGCGGTCAGGCCAAGGTGGCGCCCCCGGTGACGCTGGGCGGCACGGCGGTCATGATGCATCTGGGTGTCCCCAACTGCGACGATGCCTTCAAGCGTGCGGTGGCGGCCGGCGCGACTGCCGCGATGGAGCCGTGGGACGCGTTCTGGGGCGCCCGCTATGCGCAGGTGCGCGATCCGTTCGGCCATGCCTGGAGCTTCGCCCACCAGCTGCCCGGCCAGCCCGCCTGACAGGCCCCTCGCTGCAGGCGTTTCATCCAAGGAGGAATTGATGTGGGAAATCGTCGTCGTGGTGGTGGTGGTCCTGATCGCCGCCGTGCTCATTTTCGCCGCCACCAAGCCCGACTCGTTCGGCGTCGAGCGCAGCGCTTTGATCGGGGCCGCGCCCGAGAAGATCTTCCCGCTCATCAATGACTTCAAGAATTGGGGCGCCTGGTCGCCCTACGAGAAAAAGGATCCGGCGATGAAGCGGACTTTCAGCGGCGAGGCGAGCGGCAAGGGCGCCGTCTATGAATGGGACGGCAACGCCCAGGTCGGCAAAGGCCGCATCGAGATCATCGATACCTCGGCCCCGTCCCGGGTCACCATCAAGCTCGACATGATCAAGCCGATGGAAGGCCACAATGTCGTGAATTTCTCCCTGGAGCCGCGCGGCGGCGCAACCCAGCTGACCTGGGCCATGCGCGGTACCTACGCCTACATCGCCAAGGTCATGGGCCTCTTCTGCGACATGGACAAGATGATCGGCAAGGACTTCGAGATCGGCCTCGCCAATCTCAAGACCCTGGCCGAGCGATAAATAGTCTGGTCGCCATGAGGAGAACCGAGATGCCGCCGCAGAAAATTGCTTCGCGCGACCAGTGGCTGATCGAGCGCAAGGCGCTTCTGGCAAGGGAAAGGGAGCTTACCCACCTGCGCGACGAGCTGAGCGCCGCGCGCCGCGCTCTGCCCTGGGTGGCGGTCGAGGAGTCCTATCACTTCGACGGGCCCGACGGCAGAGAAAGCCTGGCCGACCTATTCGGCGGCCGCAGCCAGCTCGCCATTTATCATTTCATGCTCACGCCCGGTTCGGATCACGTCTGTCCGGGCTGCGCGTTCCTGGCCGACCATATCGACGCCGCCCGCATGCACTTCGAGCATGCCGATCTTTCGTTGGTGGCGGTCTCGCGGGCGCCGCTTTCACAGATCGAGCCGGTCAAGAAGCGCATGGGCTGGCGCTTCAAGTGGGTGTCCTCCTCGGCCGGCGCCTTCAACTTCGACTACGGCGTATCGTTTACCGCGCAGCAGATCGCGAAAGGCGCCACCGGCTACAACTACGGGACGACGCCCTATGCCAACCCCGATCTGCCCGGCACCAGCATATTCGCCAAGGATGGGGCGGGCAGGGTGTTCCACACCTATTCCACCTACAGCCGCGGCAGCGAGCTTCTGCTGGGCGCCTTCAATTGGCTCGATCTGACGCCGAAGGGTCGTAACGAGGACGGCACCATGAGCTGGGTCAAGCTCCACGACCAGTATGACGAGCACCCCGGAGCCGAAGACGACTGCTGTCGTTCCGCGCCCAGCTCGACATAGAGGCGAGGGGCGGGCTGCCGGTCCAGTCCCACTCGGGAAGGCTTATTTGCACTTCGGCAGGTTGCGGATGATGTCGCTCAAGGCCGATTCGCGCACCACCTTGGCGGCCTTGGCACGGGAGAACCACTGGATCTCCCGCTCCCCGCGCTCCCGCCAGCTCTTCTGCTGGCGCTTCACCTTCAGCGGGAAGACCCGCACCTCGCAGGCGACGACGGCCCCGCTCTTGAGGCGCTTCTTGTAAGAATAGGAGCCGATCGAGTCGTGGCCGACCACGCCGACCACTCCCGCCTCCTCAAGCGCCTCGCTCGCCGCCGTGCCATGGGGCGTCTTGCGCTTCTTCGGCCAACCCTTCGGGATGACCCAGCGTCCGCTATCGCGCGAGGTGACCAGCATGACCTGGGTGCGGGCGTCGCCGCTGCGCCGGTAAGGCAAAGCCGCGTATTGCACGCGCTTGGGGGCGGCTCTTTTCCTCGGACTGGTCATCTCTTCCTTATATCCCGGCTTGGACCTGCCATGGCGGTGGGCGAATCAGCACACCATCGCGGCCAATCTTAACTGAGTTGCACGCTTTTGAGGCGAGATTGCGTATGGCCGCGGCCGCGGCGGATCGGCACCCTCGGGCCGCCGCCCCGCGCCTTCACGGCCACACCTTGCAGAGCTGGTAGAACGCCGCGCCCATGAGTCCGGCTGCCGGCATAGTCAGAATCCAGGCGACCACCACGTTGCTGGCAACGTTCCAGCGCACCGCCGACACCTTGCGGGCCGCTCCGACGCCGACGATCGCGCCGGTGATCGTATGGGTGGTGGAGACCGGCACTCCGAAGTAGGTCGCCAGGAACAAGGTCGCGGCACCTCCGGCCTCGGCGCAGAAGCCCTGCACGGGATGCAGGCGCGTGATCCTCGATCCCATCGTGTGAACGATGCGCCATCCTCCGCACAGGGTGCCCAGCGCCATGGCGGCCTGACAGCTCAAGATTACCCACAGCGGGATGTGAAACTCGCCGCCCAAGGCGCCCTGCGAGTACAGCAGGACCGCGATGATTCCCATCGTTTTCTGCGCATCGTTGCCACCGTGCCCGAGCGAGTAGAGCGACGCCGAGACGAACTGCAAGACCCGGAAGGTGTTGTCCACGGCCAACGGGGTCGAGCGGACGAATATCCACGCCACCGCCAGCACCAGCAGCAAAGCCAGGCAAAAGCCGAGCAGGGGGGAAAGCACGATGGCGGCCCCGGTGATGCCGAGCCCGGACCATACGATCGCGGCCGAGCCCGCCTTCATCATCCCGGCGCCGGCAAGCCCGCCGATCAGCGCATGCGAGCTGCTGGAGGGAATTCCCAGCCACCAGGTCAGCAGATTCCAGCAGATGGCGCCCATGAGGGCCCCGAAGATGACCGCCACGTCGACGACCTCGGCGGCGACGATTCCGGTTCCGATGGTCTGCGCGACGTGCAGCCCGAAGAACAAGAACGCGATGAAATTGAAGAATGCCGCCCACGCCACCGCATATTGCGGCGGCAACACCCGGGTCGACACCACGGTCGCGATCGAGTTGGCGGCATCATGCAGCCCGTTGAGGAAATCGAAAACGAGCGCGACCGCGATCAGCGCGATCAGTATCGGCAAGCCGAGCGCCGCATCCATTGGTCTGCCCCGCTCCAAGCTCTAGACATTCTCGATGACGATCGCGCTGATCTCGTTGGCGACGTCCTCGAATCGGTCGACCACCCGCTCGAGGTGGTCGTAGACCTCGGTGCCGATCATGAAGGCGATGGGGTTGGTCTGTTTGTGGAACAGCTCCTTGCGGCCCTGGTCGTGCAGCTCGTCCGCCTGCTCCTCGAGCCGGATGATCTGCTCGGTGAGGCCGTTCAGGCGGCCCGCCTGCTTGCCGATCTGGCGCAGCAGAGGCACCGCCTCCATGCTGATCTTGGCGGCGCGCACGATGATCTCGCCCATTTCCTGCATCGGCGGCTCGAAGTCGCGAAGCTCGAACAGCCTGATGACCTTTGCGGTCTTGTTCATCTGGTCGATGGCGTCGTCCATCGAGGTGATCAGATCCTTGATGTCGCCGCGGTCGAGCGGGGTGATGAACGTGCGCCGCAGCGCGGTGAGCACCTCGCGGGTGATCTCGTCGGCCTCGTTCTCGCGCGCGCCTATCTCCTTGCAATGGCGCATAACGTCGTCGCCGCCGGCGAGCAGGCCGCGAAGCGCCTCGGCGCCCGCCAAGGTCACCTGCGCATGGCGCGCAAACAGCTCGAAGAAACGCTCCTCCTTCGGCATCAGGGCCCGGAACCATCCCAGCATCAGCGTCTCGCATCTGGTTGCAGCAATCTCAAGCACGTGCCTGGCACGTCATAGACCCTTGATCAGGCCCGCATCGATCAACAGGCGATTGAATCGCCTCGCCTCGGCGCCGCCGGCGCAGGCATAGAACATGCCGTGGCAGCGCTGCAGGATCTTCTTCTGCTCGGCGAACGAGGGATCGAGCGGCAGGCCGGCGGCCTCCTGCACCACCAGCGGCAGATAGGGCGCATCCAGGGGATCGAGCGCCGAGGACAGCTCGACCGGCTGGAAGTTGATGGCGTCGATGGCGTAATAGGTCGTGAAGTAGCGCGGGTCGAAGGCCATCAGCCGGCGGCCGAGCTCGGTCACGTCGATCGAGCGGTCGACGATCAGCTTGGCGAAATCGGGCTGGTGATCGCCGTAACGCACCACCAGGAACGAGTCGTCCGGGAAATCCCGCTTGAGGCGGGCCAGAAAGCTCGGATAGTCGGCCGCGGTCATGGCCTGTCGCCGCAAGTACTCGTCCACCTCGGGCGGCTGGTTGCCCGGGCTGCGCCAGTCCGGCAGCAGGTCTTCGTGGAACGGGTAGTTCCAAGGAAAGTGATTGGCGGTCAGGTAAACGTAGAGAAACATCGGGCCTTTGCCGCGCTCGCGCTCGATCATGCGCACGGCATTGTCGAAGTAGAAGCGGTCCGGCTCGAACACGTTGCCGTTGATGTCCTTGCCGTCGACGAAGTGCTGCACGCCGGTGCCGGTGAAATAGGAGCGCGCCCCGAGGAAGCCGCCGAAGACCGGATAGATCGAGAAGGTGCGGTAGCCGCAACGCTGGAGCGCGCGCGGCAAGCCGCGCTCCACCCGTCCGGCGGCGATCCGGGTGACAAAGAAGGCGAAGCGCCCGTAGGAGCGCGCCGACAAGCCGCTGATCACGTTATATTCGGTGTACCAGCTCGGACCGCCGGCGCCTTCGACCAGGAAATGCCGCTGCTTGCCGTCGAACGAGGTGAAATGGCCGCCGTATTCCTCCGGCACCTTGATGCCGTCGACGGCGCGGATATCGAAGCTGCCCTCGTCGTGCACCAGGACGATATGCGGGCGCTTGCCCGGCGCCTCGCAGGTGCCGTCCGGCACCGTCCTTAGCCGGTCGATCACCACCGCGTCGGATTCCAGGAACCCGTGGGTCATGAACTCGGACATGGCGGACACGCCCGAGCGCGCAAAGCCCGATACGTAGCTGTCGTCCCCGAAGGCCTCGCCCGGGCTGACCGGCATTGCCAGCGAAAGGCCGGTCAACAGCGTGAGGCAGGCCGCGCCGCCCGCGATCGCGGTCAGCCTGCGCACGCGGATCCGATCGAAATACCAAAGCGTCGCGGCGAGCGGGATGGCGATCGCGACAGCGGCGGTCGCCGCCCAGCGGATCTTGGGAAAGATCGTCCACAGGAATGCGAACGTGTCGGAATCGATGATCATCACGTCGATGAAGCTCGCCGTCATGAAGAGGGTCCGGAACTTGAACCGCGAGATCTCGATCAGGACCACAATGAGCGTCAGCGACAGGGCGGCCGACAGCACCGGCCGGCGCAACAGTGAGAGCCAGAAGAAGTTGAGCAGGCTCCAAGTGAGGATGAAGGCGAGGCGAGGCACCAGCTCGAATTCGCTGACCGCCATGACGGCCAGCGCCGTCAGGTGCAGTGCAGCAAGGCCCGCGATGTCGAGCCGCCCGCGCAACGCGGACACAAATGCGGGGGCTGGCATCGGCGGCCAGGACCGGGGGGAGAACATGACAACGCTCACTCGTGCCCCGGCAACGGTCAGCACGCCAGCCACCATGCGCCCATTCGGCGCGCGTGTCATAAAACTGTATTATTTCCTTCACATCAAGGCCGTCGCGCCCAGCGCCGAGCCCGGGATCGACCGCGACCGCGCGGCCGCGACCTATTGGATCAGCTGGTCGGCTCCGGCGGCCAGATTGGGCGGCACCTCGAGGCCCAGCGCCTTGGCGGTCGCGAGGTTGATGACCAGCTCGAGCTGGGATAACCGCAGGATCGGCAGGTCGGCCGGCGTGGCGCCCTTGAGAATCCAACCCGCATAGACGCCGGCCCGGCGAAAGGCGTCGGACGTGCTGTAACCGTAGCTCGCCAGGCCGCCGTCCGCCGCCATCTCCTGGGCCGCATAGATGGCGGGGATGCCGTGGCGCGCCGCCAGCTCGATCAGCTGCTCGCGCCGGCCGGCGAAGAAGGCGCCGGCTCCGACCGCGAGGGCAGCGACCCGCTGCGTGACCAGGGTCCCGAAGGCTCCCTCGATCTCGCGCTCGCTTCCCGCGTGCAACACGACGAGCTTGAGGCCGTTCGCATCCGCGGCGGCCTGCACCTGCGGCAGCTGCGCGGCAGCGGCGGGGTCGGCATCCAGCAGCAGCCCGATGACCGTGGCCTTGGGGACCAGCTGGTGCAGCATCATGAATCGCGTCGGCGCCAGATCGGGCCCGAACCAGCTCAAGCCGGTGACGTTCGCTCCCGGTCGGTCGCGACCGGCGGCCAGCGTGGCCGGATCGGCGGCGCTCAGGAAGACGATCGGGATGGTGGAGGTCGCCGTTTTCGCCGCCATGGTCGCGGGGTCGCTGGTGGTGACGATCACGGCGACGCGGCGGCCGACCAGATCGGCTGCCAGCGCCCGCAACCGATTGGGCTGACGCTCGGCCGAGCGCCAGTCGATCGTGACGTTACGACCCTCGACATAGCCGATCTCGTCGAGACCTTGGCGGAACGCCGCCAACCGCGGCGCCATCGAGTCCGCCGACGTGTCGCCGAGCAACCCGACCACCGGCGATCCCGCCGGCTGCGCGCGCGCAACCCGCGGCCAGACCGCCGCGGCTCCAAAAAGCGCGATGAACGCACGCCGCTCCATCATGAGCAATTTCTCACCCACCCGGTCCGGCTTCAGATTGCGGCGTTTCAGTTTAGATTTGGTTTAATTCAATAGGGGAGGTTTGATCCGATCGACCTTGCGGGACCGGATCAGCCCGATACGCCGAGCTCCTTGAGCGCCGTCTCGATCTGCTTCCGGGTCGGATCGTCGATCTTCAGGCTCAGCGCCTTGCGATAATCCGCGATGGCCTGAGCGTACTTTCCGGCGATCCTGAAAGCATTGGCCCGGTTCTTGAAATGCACGCCATTGTCGGGATCGAGCCGCAGCGCTTCGTCGTAATCCTTGATGGCGCGATCGTACTGCCGCAAGTTCACGAAAATGAGCGCGCGGTTGTTGAACGCGGAGGCATTCTTGGGATTGAGCCGGATGGCCTCGTCATAATCGTGAATGGCCAGCTCCTCATAGCGTCCCTCGTTGAGATAGGCGTCAAAGTCCCATTGCGCCTTGTCCTGGTAGGCGAGGCCGCGGCCGAAAAATGCAGGAGCATAGTTGGAGGTGATCTGGAGAGCCCGATCAAAGTCCGCGATGGCGCTGTCGTAACGCCCCTTGTTGCGCAGGGCATTGCCCCGATTGGTGAAGATGTTGGCGTTCTTGCCGTTGAGGGCGACCGCCTGGTCGAAATCCTGGAGGGCGCGATCGGCTTGGCCCTTGTACCCGTAGACGAGGCCGCGAAGATTGAACGCAAAGGCATATTTCGGATTGAGCTTTATCGCCTCGTCATAATCCGCGATGGCACGGTCGTAGTCCTTCTGGTTCAGATGGGCGTTGCCCTGGTTGAAGAACCCGACCGCGTCGGTCGGAGCGCGCCCGGCCGGCGGGCCGCCGGGTTGAACGGGAGCGGGTTGCGTCGTTGTTCCGGGCTGCGGGCGAACGTCCGTCTCGCCCTTGCCCTGGGTGGCGAGCTTGCGGCTTGCGATCGCCTCGGCGTAGCCCGGCCGCAGCGCGATCGCCCGGTCGTAATCCGCAATGGCGTGGTCGCGGTCGCCCTTGGATTGATAGGCATCACCCCTGTTGTTGAATGCGATGGCATATCCGGGATTGATCCCGATGGCCTGGTCGTAATCCGCAATGGCGCGGTCGAACTCTCCCTTGATCCGATAGGCGTCGCCGCGGGCGTTGAAGGCAAAGGCGTCCTTGGGATTGAGCTTGATCGCCTGGCTGAAATCCTGGATGGCGCGGTCGTGCTGGGCCCTATTCTGGTAGGCGAGGCCGCGGTTGGCGAAAGCGGCCGCGTAATCGGCCCGCAACGCGATGGCCTGGTCGTAGTCCTGGATGGCGCGATCGTGCTGGCCCTTGCCCCGATAGGCATTGCCGCGATTGTTGAACGCGAGGGCATTTTTCGGATTGAGCTCGATAGCAAGGTCCAAGTCCGCGATGGCGCGATCGAATTGGCTCAGGTTGTAATTGGCGAGACCGCGGCCATTGAATGCGAAGGCGTATTTGGGATCGAGTTTTATGGCTTCGTCGAAATCCGCGATGGCGCGTTGGTAGTCTCGCTTGCCGATGTAGATGTTGCCGCGGTTGTTGAAGCTGACCGGATTCCTGGGATTGAGCTCGATGGCCTGGTCGTAGTCGGCCAGAGCGCGGTCGTTCTGGCCCTTATTCTGGTAGGCGAGGCCGCGGTTGACGAATGCGCTGGCGAGATTGGGGCGCAGCGCGATCGCCTGGTCGTAGTCCTGGATGGCGCGGTCGTTCTGGCCCTTGCTGCGATAAGCGCTGCCGCGATTGCTGAACGCGACGGCGTATTTCGGATCGAGCTGGATGGCCTGGTCGTAGTCCTGGATGGCGCGGTCGTACTGGTTCTTGTTCGCGTAAGCGAGACCACGATCATTGAAAGAGGGGGCCGATTTGGGGTCGAGCCGGATCGCTTCGTCGAAATCCGCGACGGCGCGGTCGTAGTCCCGCTTGTTCAGAAAGACGTCGCCGCGGACATAGAAGGCGATCGCGAGATTTTGTGGTGTTTCAGATCCGGCCTCGATGACGGCCGTGCAGCTCGCGAGCTTCTGCTCGGGTGCCCCGCCGGCTTGGGCCGTACAGGGCCGCTGCTCGTCGGATTGCTGCGCGGATGCCGGCGCCAGCAGCGCCAGCGCGGCCGCCAAGGCCGCCGCACCCGTCACGAGGACGCGCATCGATGTCCTCCGTCGTGTGGCATCGCCCGGTGATGTCCACGGCTTCCCTCGCCGCCCCGGCTACCCTTCGGGCGGCAAGCAATCCGAGGGTAAGGGATGGATTGCCCCTGCCGCAAGAGGATTCCAACCGGTTGTGGCTTGAATCCGCCGGTCACCTCAACTATCACGGGACAGTTCCTTGTGCCGACCTCCGTGACGTCCGACGCGCAGCAAAGAGCCGACACACATGAACCGCAAACCCTCGAGTTCCACGTTGACCGTGACTGTGCTCGCCGGCGCTCTCCTGGCGGCGACCGGTGCCGGCGCGGAGATTTTCAAGAAGGAAGACCTGCTGCGCGGCATCACGATCACGCATCAGCAGTGCGACGCAACGGCGCAAACGATGTGGCTGAGCTTGCACGGGCACGACTATTGCGTGCGCTATTATCTCTCCGTCGCCGGCGGCGAAGGCCAGCGCCCGGTCGTCTTCCTGCAGGGCGACCAGCTCGGAAAATTCAACGTGAAGACCTGGACCTGGATCGATACGTCCGATGCGAAGGACATGGACACCGACGATATCATGAAGATGGCGGACGGATTTTCGAAGTCGGCGAAGACGACCGCGATCTACCTGGCGCGGATCGGAGTCGACGGGACCTCCGGCAATCACATGGCCCGCAAGAGCCTGCTCGAGCTCGAGCTCATGAACCTGGCGCTCGACACCCTCAAGCAACGGTATGGATACGAAGGCTTTCATCTCGCGGGGCAATCGGGGGGCTCGAAGCTCGTGGCGGGCCTCATCGGGTTGCGCCACGATGTCGCCTGTGCGGTGATGGGTTCCGGGCCGCTGACGGCGCCAGACGAGCGCAAATCCAGCGACCCCGGGCGCGCCGCTTTCGACGCGACCCAGAACGTCGCGCAGGTGGCGCAGAACCATTCCTTGCGTCCGATGCTGGTGACCGACAAGGCGGACAAGACGGTTCCGATCGCTCAGCAGTCCGGGTATGTCGATCGATTGCGCAAAGCGGGTCGCCAGGTCCCTCAGCTGTTCGTCGAGGCGCCGGAGACGACCGATGCCAAGCATCATGGCGTCGCAGGCTATACGGAGATCGTCGCCGCGGGTTGTGTACAGGGCCGCACCGACGATGAGATTGCCCGCGCGGTCGGCACGCTCGTCAAGCGCAATGTCGAGTACAACGAACGTCGGCATAAGGAAGCCGGCGCCAAGGCGAGCATCGTGGCCGCCGCGCGCGCACCGGTGCAGGATGCCTCGGTCGCAACGGCCGGCAAGAGGTAGCGGCGGCTCAGCCGCTTACGCCCAGCTCCTTGAGCGCCGTCTCGATCTGCCTCTTGACCGGCTCGTCGATCTTCAGGGTCAGCGCCTTGCGATAATCCGCGATGGCGCGGTCGTACTGCCCGGTCACCCGGAACGCGGTGGCCCGGTTCTTGACATACAGCGGTTCATTGGGGTCGAGCCTGACGGCCTCGTCATAATCCTTGATGGCGCGGTCGTATTGCCGCTTGCTCATATAGACATTGCCCCGGTTGTTGTAGGCGCCGCGGTTGCCGGGAGCGAGCCGGATGGCCTCGTCATAATCCTTCAGGGCGCGCTCCTCGTATTGCCCTTCGTTCAGATAGGCGTCGAAGTCCCATTGCGCCTTCTCCTGGTAGGCCAGCGCGCGGCTGAAATAGACGCCGGCGTAGCTGGGGGCGATCGCGATGGCCTGGTCGAAGTCCTGGATGGCGCGGTCGAAGCGCCCCTTGCTGCGGTAGGCATTGCCGCGAAAGTTGAGCGCGACCGCGTTTTTCGGATTGAGGCTGATCGCCTGGTCGAAATCCTGGATGGCGCGGTCGTACTGGCTCTTGTTCTGGTAGGCAAAGCCTCTGGCGTTGAGCGGAAGGGGGCTTTTGGGATCGAGCCGGATCGCCTCGTCGAAATCCGCGATGGCGTGGTCGAGATCACGCTTGTTCATATAGGCGTTGCCGCGATTGGTGTAGGCGATGGCGAGGTTCTGCGGCGTCTCCTGCTTGGCCGCGATCACGGCGCTGCAGCTCGCGAGCTTCTGGTCGGGCGACACCCCGGTGGTGGCCGCGCATTGGCGCTGGTCGTCCGACGGCTCGGCGCCGGCCGCCGCGTTCAGCGCCATCGTGGCTGCCATCAGGGTCATCCCCAATGTCACCCCCACCGGAACACGCATTCGGGCCTCCTTTCGCGGGGCAACGGCGCCGCGAAGGGTACGCGGGCCTGCCGTGTCTTAGTCACCCGATCCCGCCACTGCGTTCATGTGTTTCTTTTTCGGATTAACTGTCGGAATTCATTGTTGAATTCATGAATGACACCGGCGGCCGCAGCAACGCTTGAACCTGCCGGCCGCCCGGAATGACCAAGGGGGGTAATTCCTTCCGCCCCGAGAGCTCCCCATGTCCCTTTCGCAGAAAGCCCGCCGACCCACCCGCATGCGCCGCATCTGGCCGGCGATGGCGCTGCTCGGCGCCCTGACGGCCGCCACCGGCGCTGCTGCCGACATCATCAAGAAAGAGGACATGCTGCGCGGCGTCACGATCACGCGGCCGCAATGCGCCGCGATCGAGCAGGCGGTATGGGTCAACGTGGCGGGCCGCGATTTCTGCGTCCGCTACTATCTCTCCACCGCCGGCGGCGAGGGCGCGCGTCCGCTCGTCTTCCTGCAGGGCGATTACTTCGGCAAGCTCGATCCGAAAACCTGGACCTGGGCCGACCCCTCCGATGCCAAGGACATCAATACCGACGACCTCATGAGGATGGCGGACGGGTTCTCCAAGATGGCCAAGACCACGGCGATCTATCTGGCGCGGATCGGGGTCGAGGGGACATCAGGCAATCACACCGCACGCAAGACCGTGCTCGAGCTGCAATTGATGAACGCGGCGCTCGACGCCATCAAGCAGCGCTACAAATTCGAAGGCTTCCATCTGGTCGGACAGTCGGGCGGCTCCAAGCTGGTGGGCGGCCTCATCGGGCTGCGCCGCGATATCGCCTGCGCGGTGTCGGGCTCCGGACCGCTGGCGACGCCTGGCAGTCCCAAGATCACCGATCCGGGCCGCGCCTTCTTCGACGTGACCCAGAACATTCCGCAGCTGGCGCAGAACCGCTCGCTCCGGCTCCTCCTGGTGAGCGATCCGGCCGACAAGCGGGTTCCGATCGCGCAACAGACCGCCTTCGTCGACAAGATGCGCCAGGCTGGCCGGGCGATCCCCCAGTTCCTGGTCGAGGCAACCGACGAGGAGCATCATGGGGTCGTGGTCTATGCGGAGCTGGTCGCCGCCGGCTGCGTGCTCGGCAAGACCGACCAGGAGATCGCGCGCGCCGTCAACACCATCGTCAAGCGCAGCGTCGAGTATAATGCGCGCCGGCAGATGGAAGCCACCTCCAAGCCCGGCATTGCGGCCGCCGCCCACCAGCCGGTACTTGATGCGCGGGCCGCGCCCGGAGGCGCGTGATCTCCCGGCAACGCGGGCCCGAAAGGGCCTGGAAGCCGGCGCCGGGGCGCAATCCTGGCCGCCATCGCACCCCGCGGCCGACCGGCCTGTGATTTGACATTATGATCTCGGCTTGGCACGACTCCATGCCAATGGGAGGCCTTTGCGGGTCTCCAGGTGCGGGGCGCAACGGAAGTCTCGGCGACGCGCGAGGCGCAGCCAGCAGGCAAATCTCTCGCGCCACAAAATTTGCGGCCGCGCCAACACAGACGCCATAATTGACGCCATGGCAGACGCCATTAACAAGCGACTTTAGTGTTGCGATCCTGGTTCAAAGTGAAAGAGAAGTCATGCCTGACGATCCGGAAGCGGAAGATGAGCGGCCATGCTTGCACTGCCTGATGGGCGATTTGATCGACGAGTATTACGGCGAGTATGGCTCGCCCAGCGGCGAAGCGGATGTCATCGATGTGAGCGAGATCATGACCTCGCTGGCCAAGATCGTCGCCGAGATCACCTCCGGGTCGGACGCCGCGGAGGGCCGGCGCATCGTCGAGGAGCTCTCGCGGGAAATCTCGAAATACGACGCCGAATATCGCGAGAATGCCGAAACCGGCGTATCGGGCTTCGACGTCCGGCATTAGGGGCGAAGGATGGGTTGAGGGCCGTAGGATGGGTTGAGCTCTTGCGAAACCCATCGGCGGAGATGATGGGTTTCGCAAGAGCTCAACCCATCCTACAAGAAATCCCCCGTGCGATTTTGGTTACCATTTCGGCAAGGAATTAATGAACCTCCCGGCGAAGGCGAATAAGGTGCAGCCGAGCTCAGCTGGAGGTACGTCATGGGATATGATAGGCGGATCGCTTTGGTCGTAGTTGCGGCCCTGATCATGGCGGCCGCCGCCACGGCGGCGAGCGCCCGGGATCACCGCCTGGCGCACCCGCCGATCCACGTGGCCACGCCGATGCGCGGTCCCATCACGCCCTATTTTTATCCTTACGGCGGCCGCTACCGCTACAATTCGCCGGGTCCGGTCTACTACCAGCTGGACTATTGGGGTCCGACCGGCAGCTGCCGGGTCTGGCGCTACAACTACCTTTATTGGGTGTGCTGAGGCGCTCGATTGGACTGAATTCCGCATATCCGTGCGTCGGCTCGAAACGGACCGCAAGGGCAGGTCGATTGCAGGCGGTTCGATTGCGGAGCGTCGAGGTTGGCCGTATCCTGACGCATCATCGGTCGGGGAGCCCGGCATGAAACGCCTTCATTTGTTGCTGTCGGTCGTCTGCGGCATTGCCTTGGCCGCAATGCAGGCCCCGGTTCATGCCCAGGCGCAGGACAAGTATCCGAGCAAGCCGGTCAAGATTCTGGTGCCTTATGGGCCCGGCGGCGCCACCGATATCGTGGCCCGCATCGTCGGCGAGCATTTGCGCGATGTTCTCGGCCAGGCCTTCTATGTGGAGAACAAGCCGGGCGGCTATGGCATGATCGCCATCGAGGACATGGCCCGCTCCAAGCCCGACGGCTACACATTGATGGTCGGCAACGTATCGACCAACGCCATCACGCCGATACTCTTCAAGTCGAAATTGAAGATCAGCTACGAGCGGGATGTCATTCCGGTCATGCGGCTGGTCGATGTGCCGGCCTTCCTCCTGGTCACGACCACGAACTTCGCGCCGCGCACCGTCGGAGAGCTGATCGACAACATCAAGAAAAACCCGGGCCGGGTGCGTTACGGCACGGTCGGTGTCGGCAGCTATCCGGACTACGACATGGCCCTGTTCGCCAAACGGGCGGGCAATCTCGAGCTCACCGGCATCCCCAACCGTGCGGGTGCCGCGGGCGTGGTCCTCGACATGATCATGGGCGACACCCAGACCGCGTTCCTCAACGTGGCCAGCACCGCCGCCATGGTCAAGTCCGGCAAGCTCAAGGCGCTGGCCATCGTCAATCATGAACGGCTGCCGGAGTTTCCCGATGTTCCAACCATGCAGGAGGTCGGCTTTCCGGATGTCGGAACGATTGCCTGGCAGGCCATGTTCGCTCCGGCCGGCACGCCGAAGGAGATCCTCGAGGTTCTGCAAAAAGCCGCCATCCAGGCCATGCAGGTGCCGGCGGCGAAGAGGGTCTTTGCCGAGCAGAACTTCAACATCGTGCCCACCAGGTCGGTGGATGAGGCCAAGCCCTGGCTCGCTCAGGAGATGACCACCTGGAGCAGGATCACCCAAGAGGTGAAGATCGAGGTGCCCGAATAGGGCACCGATTCGACGCCTGCGGGCGAAACCAGGCGTATTTCTCCTTCCCGGTCAGGAGATGCGGCAACCCGCTATTGGCCGCTCCCGAAGGCTCGGCCAATTCGATAGGAGCTACGGAATGAAGCAGAAGGCCAAGGGAATCGGGCTGGCCATCGTGGGGGCCGGCCGGGTCGGGCTGTTCCGGGGCGAGGTGGCGGCGCGCCATCCCGCCGTCGAATGGATCGGCATTGCGGAACGCAACCCCAACCGCGGCGCCGACGTGGCGGGCCGGATCGGGGCCGATTTCGTCACCACCGACCACCGCGAGCTCCTGCGCCGGCCCGAGGTCACTGCCGCCCTGATCGCGACCGACGAGCACCTGCATGTCGATCCCATCATGGCGGCGGTGGAGCGCGGCGTGCCGATGCTGATCGAGAAGCCGCTGGCGACCGATCTCGCCCAGTCCGCCCGCGTGCTCAAGGCCATTCAAGACGCCAAGCTCGACGCCATCGTGGGCTATACCCAACGCTTCCGCCGTAAATGGCTCGGCGCCAAGGAGAAGGTGCGCACCGGCGCGCTCGGCGACGTCACCCTGGTGACCTCGCGCGCCTTCATGAACAGGCTGGTGGCGATCGACAACTACAAGCGCACCGACGATCCGGCCACGATCTCCCCGATGGTGATCTCAGGCACCCACGCGCTCGACATCGTGATGTGGTACATGGAGAAGAAGACCCCGGTGGAATGCTATGCGCGCTCGATCGACAAGGTGCTGGGCCCGCTCTACCAGGGCATCGACGCCACCGCCGGCATGATCATGTTCAGCGACGGCAGCATCTATCACCTCAACATTTCCTGGGCGCTGCCGGTGACCTGGCCGGGCTCGGTCTACAGCCTCGAGGTCGGCATCACCGGCACCGAAGGCGTGCTCACCATCGACGACACCCATCGCGACATGGTGCTGGCGGTCTCGGCCCCGCAGAACGAGGGCTATGCCCCGGACGGAAGACGGCTGGTCGATTTCATGGGCAGCTATCCGCCCGGCGACATGGTGCTGGGCGAGCTGCGCGGCCCGATGGCCGACGAGACGGTTTCCTGGCTCAACCGCCTGGCGCTCGGCCTGCCCACGCAAGCCGCCACCGCGGCCGAGGCGCACAATCGCCTGATGCTCACCAAGGCGCTCGATCTCTCGGCGCGGCGCAAAGAGCCCGTTGCGCTGCCGCTCGAACCAGACACCGGCCTGGCGCCCGCTTGATTGCTCGTTGGCGCTTTCGGAGAAAGCAAATGAAGCGAGCGCTTCTCACTTTCGGGTTCCTGCTCGCCCTGGGCTCAGCGGCGACGGCTCAGGACGTCGCCGCCTTCTATGCCGGCAAGACCATCCGCATGGTGGTCGGGGTCGATGTGGGCTCGGGCTATGACATTAATGCGCGGCTGCTGGCGCGTCACATGGGGGCGCATATTCCGGGCAATCCCGGTTTCATCGTGCAGAACCAGCCGGGCGCCGGCAGCGTGACCATGACCAGCCAGCTCTATGCTTCCGGCCCCTTCGACGGCACGGCGATCGGGGCCGCGTTCGCCGGCATGCCGACCATTCCGCTGCTGGCCCCGGGCGGCAGCCGCTTCGATCCGACCAAGCTGATCTGGCTCGGCAACACCAACCGGGAGACCCATGTCACCTATGTGTGGCACAGCGCGCCGGTGCAGAGCCTCGGCGAAACGCGGACGAAGGAGCTGATCATGGGGGCGCAGGCGCCGGGCTCCTCGCAGGTCGATTTTCCGCTGGTCGCCGATGCGCTCCTGGGATTCAAGTTCAAGATCGTGGCCGGCTATCAGAGCACCTCGAAGATCAATCTGGCGTTGGAGAGCGGCGAGGTGCAGGGCACCATCGCGGCCTGGACCACCCTCAAGACGCTGAGCTCCGCCTGGCTCGCGGAGCGGAAGATCAAGATCATCGCGCAATGGGCGCTGCGGCAGAACGCCGAGCTTCCCGATATTCCCAACGTTCTGGATGAGGCCAGGACCGCGGCCGAGCGCGATGCGCTGCGGCTGGTGATGGCGCGGCTCGACATCGGCCGGCCATTTTTCCTGCCGCCGAACGTCCCCGCCGATCGGGTGGCGGCGCTGCGCAACGCCTTCGACGCCACCATGAAGGATCCGGAATATCTGGCCGAGGCCGACAAGCTCAAGATCGACGTCGACCCGCTGACCGGAGCCGAGCTCGCCGCTCTGGTGGCGCAGGTCGCCCAGACCCCGGCCGATACGGTCGCGCGCGTACGTGTGGCGCTCGAGCATAAGTAGTGCGTTTCCGGGAACGCCGCTCCCGCTTTGCGCCCCCTTGTAGGATGGGTTGAGCTCTTGCGAAACCCATCAACCGCCGCCGATGGGTATCGCAAGAGCTCAACCCATCCTACAACTCTCCATGCGGGCTACGGCGGCTACGCCGGCTTGCCCCCGAGCAACGCCCACGCCTGCGTGCACAGCACGGTCGCCTTGTCGGCTTCGGAAATCGACAGCGCCCGCACCTGCCGGACGCATTCGCCGGTCCCCATGTCGTACGGATAATCGCTGCCGAGCAGCACGCGCTTGGGGCCGGCGGATCCGATCAGGAACGCGAGGCTATCCTTCGAATGCAGGATGGTGTCGTAGTAGAACCGCTCGATCCACGGCTCCGGCGATTGCTTGATGTTGACCTTGGGCTCCGGCCGCACCTGCCAGCCGTGCGCCCAGCGGCCGGCCTGGTAGGGAACGAAGCCGCCGCCGTGCACCAAGCAGACCTTCAGCCTGGGATGGCGGTCGAGCACGCCGCCGAATACCAGGCAGGCCGCCGCGATGGTGGTGTCGAGCGGATTGCCGATGAGATTGTTGAGATAGTAGGAGCGCAGGCGCTCGGCGGCGCCGACATTCACTGGATGAATGAGCAGAAGAGTCTCGAGCTCGCTGGCCGCGCTCCAGAGCGGCTCGAGCTCGGGATGGTCGAGATTGCGGCCCATGATATTGGAGCCGATCATGGCGCCGCGCAGGCCGAGCGAGCGCACCGCCCGGCGCAATTCGGCGGCGGCGAGCTCGGGAGCCTGCATGGGCAGCGTCGCAATCCCGAGGAAGCGATCCGGATAAGTCGCCACCAGCCTGGCGATCTGATCGTTCTGGATGCTTGCGCAGGCCGCCGTCAATGCCGGCTCCTGATCATAAAGGTAGCTCTGCGGCGTAGCGGAGAGCACCTGCAGGTCGACCTCGGCCGCATCCATGTCGGCAAAGCGGCGCTCGATGTCGAAGCCGCCGCGCGGGAACGGCCGATAGGGCGTGCCGGCGATCTCCAGCATGAAGGAATCCGCATCGATCGCGGTCATCCGCGGCGCCACCTTCGGGGCCTCCTTGCGGATGCGAGCGATCATCTCCTCGGTCAGGACATGGGTGTGAATATCAAGGGTGCGCGGCGCGCTCATTGGCGGTTTCTCCTCGGCGGCAGCTCAGGGGCTGATGTTGTTGGTTTCAAACGGGCGGGCCGGAACGACGTTTGCCGCAAGCGCGCCAACAGGGCGATGCGCGGGCACGCCGTTATAGCAGGATTGCCGCGGGCCGAAGCAAGGCCGAGCCGGGCCCGGCTCAAAAGGGCGTTCACGGCCACGGACTTGCGAAAACCGTGGCTTTGGCTATGCAGGGACGATCGGATCCACAAGCCGGTGCCGCAGTGCCCAACCCCGAACCCACGCGCCGCGATGTCTTGCGGGTTGCGACCGGCGTTGCCGGGGGCGCTGCCGTGGTCGGCGCCGTCGCGACCGCCGCCTACATGGTGCCGCTGCTCGATGAGCCCGACGTTTCGGCGCCGCCCCCGGCCGGCAGCGTCGATGTCGATCTGTTGCCTCTGCAGGCCGGCCAGCAGATCATGGTGTTCTGGCGCTCGTGGCCGGTCTTCGTGGTCCATCGCACCGCGCAGGCGGTGACCATGCTGCGCGATCCGGATCTGCTCGGCCAATTGGCCGATCCGGATTCCGAGCAGCTCCAGCAACCGCCCTATGCCAGGAACCGGCAGCGATCGGTGAGGCCCGAGTTCGCCGTGCTGGTGGGCATCTGCACCCATATGGGCTGCACCCCGCAATTTTATCCGCAGCCCCATGCCAGCGAGCCGCAGCCCGATTGGCTCGGCGGCTATCTCTGTCCCTGTCACGGCTCGAAATACGATCTGGCGGGCCGCGTGTTCAAGGATTTTCCGGCGCCCTACAATCTGCCGGTGCCGCCGCATCGTTTTGTCAGCGACAAGATCATTCGCATCGGGGAAAATCCTTCCGGCGCCAAATTCGATTTCAACACCATCCTGCAAATCTGAGCGGCTGCGCGATGAACGGCGCCATGCTGCATACCATTTTCGACGTCATCGCCTGGGCAGCGGCCGGATTGTCGATCTATTGGGTGACGCGGCGATCGGGGCGGCAATTCCCGCCGGTGCCGGCAGGCGACTGGCGTTACATCGCGGTGCTGGTGTTCGGCGCCGGGGTCGGCGCCGTGGTGCTGGGCACCGCCAATCTGTGGCTGAGCCAGGAATCCGGCGTCGCCCGTTCGATCGAAGGCGCCATCGCGGGCGGCATCCTGGCGGTCGAGCTCTACAAGCGCAGCGCCCATATCACGGCCCGGACCGGTGCCCGCTTCGCGCTGCCGCTCGCGGTCGGCATCGCGGTCGGGCGCATCGGCTGCTACCTCGCCGGGCTCGAGGACTTCACCTATGGCACGCCGACCGCGCTGCCTTGGGGCCATGATTTCGGCGACGGCATTGCGCGCCATCCGGTGCAGCTCTACGAGAGCGCCGCCATGGCGGGTTTCGCGGTCGTTTATGTCGCGCGGGTACGCCGCAACGATCGCTTCGTGATCGAGAATGGGTTCTACCTGGCGGTCGGCTATTACGGGCTGCAGCGCTTCTGCTGGGAGTTCATCAAGCCCTATGGCGCGCTGATCGGGCCGTTCACGCTGTTCCACGTCTTCTCCATCCTGATCTTTCTCTATGCGGTCGTCATGATCGCGACCGCCCCTAAGCCGAGCGCCGCCGATGACCGCGCCTTTGCGTAGATCGCGTCCCTATCTGTTCTGGGGCCAGACCACCTCGCTGTGCGAGAGCTGTCTCAAGCTGGTGCCGGCCAAGATCGAGATTCGCGACAACCAGGTCTGGTACCAGAAACGCTGTCCGCAGCACGGCGCCCATACCACGCTGGTCTCCACCGACGCCGCCTATTGGAAGCTCTGCAAGGACTACCTCAAGCCCGGCGATCGCCCGCTGTCGCTGCAGAGCCACACCGAATACGGCTGCCCTTACGACTGCGGGCTCTGCCCCGACCATGAGCAGCATTCCTGCCTGGCGCTGATCGAGATCAACGAGCACTGCAACCTCACCTGCCCGGTCTGCTTTGCGGAATCATCGCCGGCGCGGGAGAAGCAGCTGCCGCTCGCCAGTATCGAGCGGATGCTCGATGCCCTGGTGGCGAGCGAAGGCGAGCCCGACCTGGTGCAGCTGTCGGGCGGCGAGCCGACCTTGCATCCCGACCTGTTCGCCATCCTCGACGCGGTGCGGGCGCGCCCGATCCGCCATGTCATGATCAACACCAACGGGTTGCGCATCGCCCGCGAGCCGGACTTCGTGGCGCGGCTGGCGGAGCAGAAGCGCGGCCTCGAGATCTATCTGCAGTTCGATTCGCTCAAGCGCGATGCGCTGATGAACCTGCGCGGGGCCGATCTGCGCAGCGTGCGCCGCGCCGCGCTCGAGAACCTCGAGCGGCACGGCATCTCCACCACCCTGGTGGTGACCGTCAAGCGCGGCATCAACGACGAGGAGATCGGCGAGATCGTGCGCCACGCGCTCGAGTGGCGCTGCGTGCGCGGCGTCACCTTCCAGCCGGTGCAGGACGCCGGCCGCAACGAGGGCTTCGACAAGAACCGCGACCGCATCGTGCTGTCCGAGATCCGCAAACGCATCGTCGAGGACTCCGGCGTGTTCGGCCCCGACGACATGATCCCGCTGCCGTGCAACCCTGAATCGATCTCGATCGCCTACGGGCTGCGCAACGGCGCCAAGGTGGTGCCGATCATGTCGCTTTTGCCGCGCGAGGAATTGATCGCCAGCCTGCCCAACGCCATCACCTTCGAGAAGCAGCCGGCGCTGCTGCGCAAGTTCATGGAGCTGTTCTCGCTCTCGTCCGGCCCGCAGAACGCCGGCGAGCGCATGGGGGAGCTGCTGTGCTGTTTGCCGCAGGTGCCGCTTCCCTCCGGCCTCGGCTATGAGAACGTCTTCCGGGTGGTGATCGTGGCGTTCATGGACCGCTTCAATTTCTGCGTCGGCGGCGTCAAGCGCTCCTGCATCCACTTCGTCACCCCGGCCGGCCAGATCATCCCGTTCGACACCTACAACTTGTTCTACCGCAACGGCAGCATCGAGCGCATCCGGGCGGCGATGCGGGAAGGAGCGCACCCATGAGCGATCGGCCGCCGCCGCAATCTCAAGGTCCCAACCCCGGTCGCAACCCTTGGGCAACCGCGCTTCTGATCCTGATCGGCCTCATTTTGCTGCTGCCTGGCGTGTGCTCACTGATATTTGGAGGCATCATGATCGACGCGGGCGGACCCGGGATCGATCCGGGAATTCTGGCGCTGTTGCTTTTTTGTTTCATGGTCGGCGCCGGCGGGGTCGCCCTCATCGTCTATGCGATCCGCCGCTAGCTTGGCGACGCAATCCGATTGCCAGCAGACCTCATCCCGAGGAGCCGTGCGCAAGCACGGCGTCTCGAAGAATGGCCGCGAGTCCATGCCGTGCATCCATCCTTCGGGACGCGTCGCTTGAGCGATGCTCCTCAGCATGAGGTTGATATCTGGTTTGAGGCCGGTTCAATCGGTCGCAGCCGTTTGTCGGGTCGTGCCTTGTGGCTATGCACCAGTGGACGTAACCTATCGGCTCATGGAAGACCGGCAGAAATCCGGCACGCTTGGCATGGCGAGGAATACTCCGATGGCGAAAACCCGCTGCGTCTCACTGCTTCCGCTCGCGCTGGCGGGCCTCATGGTCGCCCCCTCGTTCGCGCGCGCCGATGATTTCTACAAGGGCAAGACCTTCACCATCGTGGTCGGCTTCTCGCCCGGCGGCGGCTATGACGTCAACGCCCGCAGCCTGGCGCGCCATCTGTCCGCCCACATCCCCGGCAATCCCAGCATCATCGTGCAGAACATGCCGGGCGCCGGCAGCCTCACCTCGGTGCGCTATCTCGACGTGACGGCGCCCAAGGACGGCACCGCCATGACCATCTTCAATCCCGGCCTGGTTACCCAGTCCATCATGCAGCCCGACAAGGTGCAGCTCGATTTCCGCAAATACGGCTGGATCGGCGTCGTCACGCCCGACTTCCGGGTCTGCTACGGCTTCGGCCCCAAGGGGGTCAAGAGCTGGGACGACATGATGTCGCGCAAGGAGTTCGTGCTGGGCTCGACCGCACGCGGATCCGGCAACTACATCAACGGGGCGACCTTGCGGGAGGTCTTCCACGCGCCGATCAAGCAGATCCTGGGGTTCCCGGGCAGCGCGGAGCAGCGGCTCGCGATCGAGCGCGGCGAGCTCGACGGTGACTGCGGGTCCTACAGCAGCATTCCGGTCGAGTGGGTGCGCGACGGCTCGGCGCATCCGTTCGTACGCTTCACCGAGCAACGGCCGCCGGAAATCCCCGAGACCGCCGTCTATGTCGGCACCTTCGCCAAGACCGAGGAGCAGAAGCAGATTCTCGACGTGCTGGACGCCTCCGACGAGGTCGGCCGGCCCTTCATCATGTCGAAGCAGGTGCCGGCGGAGCGCATCGCGATCATGCGCAAGGCGTTCAACGAGACCATGCAGGACAAGGAGTTCCTCGCCGACATGGCCAAGCAGCAGAATCCGGTCAATCCGCTGACCGGCGAGGAGGCCGAGACGATCGTGGCCAAGATGATGAGCGCTCCGCCCGCGGTCGTGGCCAAGGCGAAGGCGATCTACGAGTAGGCGGCCTTGCGAGCAGGCGGCCGGCGCGTCACGCGCCGGTCCGGCGCGCGGGTTGAAACGCAGCGGGATTGCGTGCATCTTCCGCGCGCTCAAGACCCGAACTCCCCAAATCCAAAATCAAGGATCCGTCACATGTCGTTTTCCATGTCCAAGGCCTCTATTCCGGCACTCGAGATGGGCCTCAATGCACTGTCGGGCGTTCTCGACAAGGCGCAGGCGTTTGCCACCGCCAAGAAGATCGACCCCTCCGTGTTGCTCGGCTCACGGCTGGCCCCCGACATGTTCGCGCTCACCCGTCAGGTGCAGGTCGCGACTGATCTCGCCAAGAACGGGATGGCGCGGCTCGCCGGCGTCGAGCCGCCCCGCTACGAGGACACCGAGACCACGATCGATCAGCTCAAGGCGCGGCTCGCGAAAACTGTGGCCTTCATCAAGTCGCTCGACACCAGCAAGATCGATGCCGCCGCCGATCGCGAGATCACCTTTCCGCTCGGGCCCAACAACAAGGGCCAGATGAAGGGCGACGATTATCTCAATCACTTCGTGCTGCCGAACGTCTATTTCCATCAGACCGCCGCCTACGCGATCCTGCGTCATTGCGGGGTGGAGATCGGCAAGCAGGACTTCCTGGGCGCGATCCCGATGAAGATGACGTGAGCGACGCATCTGAGGGGACGCATCTTGTGTGCTCAAAAGTGCGGCGGCGGGCACACGGCGCCCCTCGCCCCGCTTGCGGGGAGAGGGCGACACGGCACGGAGCAAGACTAAAATTCGGCTCGGTGAGGGGGCGTTTCCACAAGCTCAGACTCGCGGAAGGGCTCCCTCATCCCACCTTCTCCATAGCCCGTGGTAGACGGGCGTAAACACCATGGTGGCATGCGGGGAGAAGGAGTGAAAGGTCCTGCGTCCCTCACCTGATGTCGCCGCCGCGGGCGCCTCACTTCTTCGTTGGACCGAAGAACTTCAAATCCGGCGGCGCCTGGTCCTTTTTGGCCGGCATCAGCTCGCCGCTGGCACTCAGGTAATAGTGCTCGCCGCCGATCTCCACGTGGCTGTTGTTCTCCGCGCATACCGATTCACGCCACACTGGCCGCTGGGCCGCCTCGCGCTTGTAGTGCTTGGTCACCGTCCAGGGCCGCGTCAGGGCGTGGTCGTTGATGGTGATCTCGTCCTGCAGCTCATCCTTGTTGTCCTTGGCGAGATGGAAGCGTTCCTTGATGACGGTCTCGTTGTCCTTGTGCAGCGGAATGCCGGCGGCGTCGTAGGTGCGCGGCCCCTTGAAGCCGCGGGTCTCGACCTCCAGCACGCTGTAGCGGCCGCTGCCGTCCTCGTCGCGCCATTGCCCGATGGAGTAGCCCGCAAAGGTGGGCTCGGTATATTCGGGCCAGCTGCGCCCGTCGGTATAGATCCGGCGCGAATCGTGGATGTGCTCCATCAGGATATGCGTGGTCTGGGGCGTGATGACGAATTCCATCGGCTCGTAGGCGGTCATGATCCGAGGCATCCCGGGCGACAGGCAGGTCGAGGTCGGATCGATGCCCTGACCGCCGGCGGCCTGATCCTTGAGGTTCTCCTCGAAAATCAGCTGATACTCCGGCGTCAGCGGCGCCCCTTGGCCGGCGCCGGCCGATTTGGTCTGATCGAACGAGGGCTGACCGGCGACGCCGGGAAACCGCATCCGGCTCCACTGACCCTTCCAATCGGGATACTTCGTCTCATCGAACGCATAAGCGCCGGCGATGGTCGCCGACAGCGCCGCCGTGAGCGCGAGGACACCGATTGAGCTTCGGTAGTGCATGACCAGCCTCCCTTGACCGGGCCCTGTGACCGGACCCCTGATCGAACCCTATGGACACGCCGGGTGCGTTTCGCACTGGTGGCGTGAGCGCCGGAAAAAGGACCGGTCACGAGGTTGCGATGCCTGCCGACGGCACTGTTGCGGCCCGTTTGCCTGGCGAGAATTCGGCACATCCCGCCCGAAGGGCAGCTGCCGTTGAGGATAACGCATTTGTCCGGGAAAGCGAAAGCCGGCGAATCCCCTTTCGGGGCGCCGGCGCGATGGCGCCGCGGGATGGGATTCCGGCTTGGACTCGGGGTAACCTCGCGCGACGTCCAAAACAATAACGCTAATGGTGGGAGGAGAGAATAATGGTGACCCGCAGGGATGTTCTCGGTGGTGCCGGTGCGATCGGCGGCTTTGCGTTCGTTGGCTGCAGCCTCATGGGTGCGGCGCCGGCGCAAGCGCAGACAAGGCGCCGCGAGGTCGTGGTGAACGGACGGCGGGTGAAGACCTGGACGTGCATTGCCATTGCGCATTTCCGGACGCGATGGCGCTGATGGGGGTGAAGCCGAATCCGCCCGAGCTCTATCTGTCGTCCCTGCCGGAGCGCATCCAGGTGATGGACCAGCAGGGCATCGACGTCGAGGCGCTCAGCATCAACCCGTTCTGGTACAAGGCCGACCGCGACAAGGCGAAGGAGATCATCAGGCTGCAGAACGAAGGGCTCGCGAAAATCTGCGCCGCCGAGCCGGAGCGGTTCGTGGCCTTCGCGACCGTGGCCTTGCAATATCCCGATCTCGCGCTCGAGCAGCTGGTGGAAGGGGTCAAAAAATACGGCCTGCGCGGCTTGTCGGTCGGCGGCAGCGTCAATGGCGAGGAGCTGGCGGCGGAGAAATTCCATCCGGTCTGGGCCAAGGCCGAGGAACTCGGCCTCCTGGTCTTCATCCATCCGCAGGGCACCGCCGAGCTGCGCGGCCGGCTGGCCGGCAACGGCGGGCTCGACAATGTCATCGGCAATCCGCTCGAGACCACGATCGCGCTCTCGCACCTGATCTTCGAAGGCACGCTCGATCGCTTTCCCGGGCTCAAGATCTGCGCCGCCCATGGCGGCGGCTATCTGCCGTCCTATGCGGCGCGCTCGGATGCCGGGTGCACCACCTTCCCGGACCGCTGCGTCAAGCCGCTCAAGAAGCACCCGACCGAATATCTCAAGCAGATGTGGTTCGATTCGATCGTCTTCACCCCGGAGGCGCTGGCGCACCTGATCCACGAGGTGGGCTCGAGCCGGATCGTCATGGGCACCGACTATCCGTTTCCGTGGATGAAGACGGCGGTCGATCACATCCTCGCCACGCCCGGGCTGAGCGACGCCGAGCGTGCCGCGGTGCTCGGCGATACGGCGGCTCAGCTGCTCGGCATCAGGTCGTAGGTGGCGCTGGGCGCCGTCGCGCGACCCAAGCCGCGCCTCAAAGTCCGACCGTCGGCGGCTCGTTCTCGGCGTCCGGCGAGCCGAACCGCAGCTTGAGGGTTATCAGGCCGGCAAGGATGGGCAGCGCGGCTGCCAACAGAACGATCCACATCGCAATTCTCCTGCGCCGTTAAGGTGCAAAAAAGTTGATGTCCGATCCCGTGTCCACGCTTGGGGACGGGGAGGAAATCCCGGTAAGAAGCACGACCGCGACCACGATGCCGAGCACCAGTGCGATCACGCCAAGTCCGCTCGCCGCTTTGGCGGTCGAGGCAGAATTCGAATCGGCGCGCATTTTGACGACCGTAGGCATGGCGAGGCCTCCGTGTTTGGTCTCACAGCCGTGAGACGAGATCCCATCTGACGATTTTTCGCTCGACGCTTTCGGGCCCCGGCGGGATGACGCTGCTGCTCGCCCGCTCCGGCCCGCCTCGCGTGGGCGGCTCTATCGCGTGCACTTTGGCGGTGACGACGGGATTCGTAAATCAGCCTTAGGTCATGGGCCCGCGACGATGAAATTGGGCGGCGGGCATTCGATTAAGCCGCATTCGACAGGGGTATCGTGGTGTCGGCCGTTCCTGGACGTGGATGCATCCGCCCCGGGACTTAAGTCTCAGCTGCCGGTCCGAGGGGTCTTCGGCGAAACCCCGACCATGTTCCGAATGGTTAATGAGCCGTTGGCGGCGCTGATCTACCGCGATGGCTCGACCGTACGGAACAGTTGTCGCCGGACTTCGGTACCTTCGCGTCTGCCGGCACCGTGTGAAATCCGCCCGGCGATTTAAGGAAGTTTCGCTCCCGCAGTTGATTCCGCGCCAGCCGGGTCGCTGGTTAAAGCCTTGTTTACATGCGCCCGGTTAACTCGCCGGCAGGTTTGTGCGTAACAGTGAGTAAGCCATGTCTGCAGCGGCCGAGCTGTTCCGGGCGCGGATCTATCCGCAGGCGATTGTCCTGATGCTGCTCGGCCTGGCGGCTGCCGGCTGCAGCGCCAATCCCAACAGCGTCAGCAATGATCCCTACGGAAGGCAGCCCGAGACCACCGGCTCGATCCGGTCGGACCAGTTCCGGCCGAGCCGGTCGGAGCAGGTCCGGTCCGACCAGCTGGCAATGGTCCAGATCCTTCGTCCGCCGATGCCGGTGCCGGAGGAATCCGGCACGCGCCCTGCCGGCGGCCCGCCCCCCGATGCCGCTGCCCCCAAGCGCAACGGCGTGGCGCATGTGGCGGCGACGAAGGGCCATGTGAGCGGGCAGGGGGTTGCATCGGGACGAAAGCCGATCAGGATAGTGTCGAGCCGGCCCGCTCCCGCGCTCGCCGAGGCCGCGCCATCCAAGAACGTTGCGCAGCCGGTGAGTATCCACGGACCCGCCGCCATCGTGGTTCCTGAGGCGAAGCCGAAGGCTCAGGCCCCAACCGAGATCGCAGCCGTGCGGCCGCCGCCGCCGCGACCGGCGGAAGGCGCGCCCACGGCCCCGCCGGCGGTCGACACCACGGCGCCGATCGGCTCATTGAAGGCCTCGGAGGCCGGGTCGACCTTCCACTGGCCCGTCCACGGGCAGCTCATCGCCGGATATGGCGCCAAGATCAACGGCCAGCAGAACAACGGCATCAATGTCGCGGTGCCCGAGGACACGCCGGTCAAGGCGGCGGATGACGGCGTCGTGCTCTACGCCGGCAACGGGCTCAAGACCTACGGCAATCTTCTGCTCGTGCGCCACGCCAACGGCTATGTGACGGTGTATGCGCACTCCAAGGAGCTGCTGGTCAAGGTCGGTGACGAGATCAAGAGCGGCCAGGTCATCGCCAAGTCCGGCAAGACCGGCGATGTCGACCGCCCGCAGATCCATTTCGAGATTCGCAAAGCCTCGGCGCCGGTCAATCCGATGCCGTATCTCAACGGCGCGTAGCCTCTTTGAGCCTCACGGTGAGGAGCGCGGGCGAAGCCCCCGCGTCTCGAACCATGGCCGCGCGCGGCGCCGCCGGGGCTGCGTCCTTCGAGACGGCCGGCAAAGGCCGGCCTCCTCAGGACGAGGGAGTCAGTGCTCAACCAGTCAAAGCCACTGTGACGAGGCACTAGAAATCCGGCCGCTCGGCCTGCGGCAGCGGCTCGACATCGTAGCTGAAATAATTTGCGTTGTTCTCGGCGCAGGCCTCCTCGGCGAGCGGCGCCTGCACATGCTTCCAGCGCTTGCTCGCCGACCACGGAGCGTTGAAGGCGCCGGAGTCTTCGGCCGTGAAGTTGACCTCCAGGACCTTGCCGCCCTCAATCAGCTTGAAGCGCTCCACCACGTGCAGCGCCCCGGTGTGCGGCGTGCGGTATGAATCGACGAACGTCTTGTCGATCAACCCGATGGTGTCGATGACCAGCGTGTCGCCGCCCTCGTAATGGCCGACCGATTCGCCGTACCAAGTCGGCTTCGGATCGGCCGAATGTTGCTGGTCCATCAAGACGTGCCGCAGGCGATGGTCGGCCTCCTGAATGATCCACACCTGCTTGGGGGTCTGCACGAAATAGATGCGGCCCGGATTGAGCAGCATGGCGGGAACGCCGGTCGGCCAGCAGCGTGCTTCGCGCGTGAACATGGCCTTGCCGGCGAGCGAATCTTCGTTGGCCCTCTTCAGCGCCTCGATCACCCAGGGTTTCAGGTTGGGATTGTCGAGATCGGCCACCCGCCAGTTCGGCTGCGCGCCGGTGCGGCGCGCTTCGAAATTGCTGACATAGGGATGGGCCGGATCGGAGGTGACCGGGCCCGGCCCGCTCTTCGGCGGCGTGAACTCGTTCTCGCCGTCGCCGTCCCACCCGCCCGTGAGATTGGGCACACGGGCGCCCTCGGCCGCCAGCACCGCGCCCGCGCACAGGAGAGCGATCAAGGCGCCCGCCAAGGCGATTTTCGACATCCGGTTTCTCCTCCCGCGGGGGCACGGTGCCGGCGAGCAAGGCGGCTTGCAGGCCGCGAGGAATAGCATAACTCTCGCGCCGACCATGTTACCAAGAAGATCGTGGCACGGGGAGAGAAGCATGAGAAAGCTGCTGGTCGTCGTCGCGTCGCTTGCGCTCCTGGCCGGCCCCGGCGGCGCCGGCGCGCAAGTGTATCCATCGCATCCCCTCACCATGGTGGTGCCGTTTGCGGCCGACGGGCCCAATGACGGGATCGCCCGGGCGCTCGCCGGGCGCATGGCGGTCTCGCTCGGCCAGCCGATCACCATCGAGAACATCGATGGCGCGGCCGGCAGCATCGGCACCGGCCGCTTGGCGCGCGCGGCACCTGACGGCTACACGCTCGGCATCGGCTATTGGGGCACCCATGTGGCCAATGGCGTGCTGTATGGGCTGGACTACGATGTGGTGAACGACTTTGCGCCGATCTCGTTGCTGGTCGAGAGCCCGCTGTTGATCGTCGCCAACAAGGCGACGCCCGCGAGCAATCTCAAGGAGCTGGTCGGCTGGCTCAAGCAGAATCCCGACAAGTCGTCATGGGCGGTGCCGGGGTCGGGCTCCCATGTGGCCAGCGTGTTCTTCCAGAAGGAGACCGGGACACGCTTCCGGCTGGTGCCATATCGCGGCGCCGGCCCGGCCATCCAGGATATCGCTTCGGGGCGGATCGACATGGCCATGCTCAACGTCGGGCCGGTCCTGCCGCAGGTGCGCGCGGGCGCCATCAAGGCCTATGCGGTCACCGCCAAGAGTCGCCTGGCGGCCGCGCCCGACATTCCGACCGTGGACGAGGCGGGGTTTCCGGGGCTCTACTCCTCGGTCTGGTTCGGCTTCTGGGCGCCCGCCAAGACTCCGCAGGAAGTCATCGCAAGGCTCAATGCCGCAACGGTCGAGGCCCTGGCCGATCCCACTGTGCGGGCGCGGCTGCGTGATCTCGCGCAGGAGATTCTTCCGCGCGATCAGCAAACTCCGGAAGCGCTCGCCGCGTTGCAGAAATCCGAGATCGCCAAATGGTGGCCGATCATCAAGGCGGCGGGGATCAAAGGGGAGTGAAGGTTTCGCCGCCGGATTGACGAGCTCTCAGCTCGTGCCACGGCATATGAGGCCCGGATCTACGGCCGGGACGACAGAGTTCTGTGCCTGCGTGTGAGCGCTTTCGCGACGAGCGGATGGATGTTGCGCCATCCGGCCGCGCTTTGGTCCGTGCTCACCCCGCCAACGGCAGCCCGCGCACCACCAGCCGGTTGAGCCTTGCCGCGAATGCCGCCGGATCCTCCGGCACCTCGCCGTCGAGGATCTGGGCCTGATCGAGCAGCAGGGCCGAGAGGTCGGCCACGTCATCATCGCGCGTCTGCGTCTTGGCGGCGCCTAAAGCCTTGACCAGAGGGTGGCGCATGTTGAGCTCGAGAATGGGCTTGCCGCCGCCGCCGCGGCCCGAGCGCACAAGCAGGCGCTCGAGCTCGCGATCGGGCCCGAACCCGCCCGCCACCAGGCAGGCGGCGCTGTCGGTCAAGCGCTGCGAGGCACGCACGTCGGTGACCCGCTCTCCGAGCGCGCTCTTCACCGCCGCGATGACGGTGGCATCGATGTCGGATGCCGTTTCGGCTTCCTTACTCTCTTCGAGCCGCGGCACCAGATCGAAATTGACCTCGCCCTGGCTCAGCGACTTGAGCGGCTTGCCCTCGAAGCCGGGCGCCCCCGCGGTCCAGAAGGCATCCACCGGATCGGTCAGCAGCAGCACCTCGATGCCGCGGGCGCGGGCGGCCTCGAGCTTCGGGTTGGACTTGACCCGCTCCGGGCTTTCGCCGACCAGGTAATAGATCTCGGTCTGATTGGGCCGCAAGTCCGCGACATATTGCTTGAGCGAGCGCTTGTCGCCGGCGGTGGTGGTGAAGCGGGTGAGCCGCAGCAGCTGGTCGCGGCGCTCGAAATCCTCGTAGATGCCCTCCTTGAGCAGGCTGCCGAACGCCTCCCAGATTTTCTCGAAGCTCGGCGCGTCCTTCTCGGCCAGGGTCTCGAGCTCGCCCAGCACGCGGCTGGTCAGCGCCTTGCGGATTTGCGCCACCTGCGGATCGTTCTGCAGCATCTCGCGCGAGATGTTGAGCGGCAGATCCTCGCTGTCGACCACGCCGCGCACGAAGCGCAGATAGGGCGGCAAGAGGTCGGCGTCGTCGGTGATGTAGACCCGGCGTACATAGAGCTTCACGCGACCTTTGCGCGCCGCATCGAACAGGTCGAACGGCCGGGTCGAGGGCGCAAACAGCAGCACCGCGTAGGAAAGCCGGCCCTCGGCCCGGTAATGCAGCGTCATCGCCGGCTCGTCGAAGGCGCCCGTGATGGAGCGATAGGCCTGTGCGTAGTCCTCGGCCTTGAGCTCGGATTTCGGGCGCTGCCAGAGCGCGCTCGCGGTGTTGATCTGGCGCGGCTCCGCCTTGTCGTCCAGGAGCTCGATCGGAAACTGGATGTGGTCCGAATAGGACTTGACCACGCGCTCGATCTCGCCGGGCTCGAGAAAGCGCTTGGCGTCGTCTTTGAGGTGGAGAACGATCTCGGTGCCGCGCGGCACGCGCTCGGCCTGCTGCGGATCCGCCGGCGCGATCTCGAAGCCTTCGCCGCCGGAGGCGCGCCAGACGAACGCCTCGCTCGCGCCGGCGCGCCGGCTCGTCACCTCGATCCGGTCCGCCACCATGAAGGCCGAATAGAAGCCGACCCCGAACTTGCCGATCAGGCCGGTTCCGTCCTTTGCCTCGGCCAGCTGGCTGATGAAGGCGCGGGTGCCCGAGCGGGCGACGGTGCCGAGATTGTCGATCATCTCCTGGCGATCCATGCCGATGCCGGTGTCGATGATCGCAAGCGTGCCGGCCGCGGCGTCGGGCTTGATGCGGATCGTGAGCGGGGCGCCGTCGGCCAGCAATTCCGGCTTGGCGATGGCCTCGTAGCGCAGCTTGTCGCAGGCATCGGATGCGTTGGAGATCAGCTCGCGCAGGAAGACCTCGGTCTCCGAATAGACCGCATGCACCATCAGATGCAGAAGCTGGGCGACCTCGGCTTGAAACGGGCGGGTCTCGGCGACGGTTTCGGATTCGCTATCCATGGCAGGCTCGGCTGTCGTCGTGGAAAATGGTTGCTGAATTTGCTGCTGAGAACGGGTGGTCCCCTATCGGCCAATTGCGGCCGTAAATCAACTTGCGGTTTCGACGGTCCTGCGCGCCGATCCGGCGCCCCCGTTCACGGCCAGATTTGGGAACGGGCGGCACCATTTCAAGAGCCGGGGTCCCCGCCCGGCCGCGCGTTGCCGGTCAAAGGCCAAGGCCGCCGGCAAACGGCGCCATGCGGGCGCGTGTTGGAGGTTTTCAGGAACGAGCCGGGAGCGCCGGCGGCAGGGACGCCGCTCCCAGGGCGGCGCATCGGCGGCGCGTGGCTTTTTCCCCGCTCCATCGTATCGGAAGCGGCGCCAGCGGCTTGGTCTGCACCGCCAGCACCGGGGCCAGGCGCCGGAACAGCCGCGCCAGGTGCGCATAGGCCAGCGCCTCCAGACCCGTGGCGTCAGTGCCCGGCGGGATGTTGAACAAATCAACGCCCACGATCGGACCGGCATCGACCTTCTCGATCATCACATGAGCGGTGGCACCGAATTCCGTCGCCCCCTGGTGGATCGCAAAATGCGCGCAGCCCCATCCCGGAAACTGCGGGGAGCCGGGATGAAAGTTGTAGGCGCCGAAGCCGATCTGATCGAGCACCTCGAGCGGAACCACCACGTCCGTGCAAAATGCGATGAGGCGGGCGCACCCCAGCAAGACCGGCACGAGCGCCATGACCTCTGCGAGCGTCGCAACCGGTCGAACCGTCAATGCCGCATTATGGCCCTGCAGGATGGACCCCAGAATGGGTTGCTCCACCAGGCCCGCGAGCAAGACAATCGTATCGAGCATGCATATGCCCAATCACCAAGTCGCCCGCATGCATTGAAGCGGGGGAACATTGACGATTGGTTAACCATGGAATCTTCGGCGCCCGAGAATTGCCACGTCCGCTCATTCCCGCCCCCGCTTTCGCGAGGGTAAACTCCCGCGGGAATCCAGACTTTGCCAAATAGGCTCGGACTTTCCATGGGCAAAGGCTGGGTCCCCGCGTCCGCGGGGACGAGCGGGCGGAGAAGCTCGTGCCCTCTCCAGTTTCCTTTACAGGCTTTCAGGATGAGGAGTTGGCGCCCAACAAGCCGATTACTGCGTCAAGCTACTCGCCATTGATGCCGCGCGCACCGGTGGTGCCGCTCACCAGCGCCCGCGCCCGCGAACGAGCCGGAGGATCACCAGGAGCAGCAGGGCCCCGATGGTCGCCGATATGATGGCGGCCACGATGCCGGCTCCGATATGGATGCCCAACCGGGGAAGCAGCCAGCTGCCGATCAGGGCGCCGATAATTCCGATGCAGATATCGGCGATGATGCCGAAGCCGGTGCCGCGCACGATCTGCCCGGCGAGCCAGCCGGCAATGAGGCCGACCAGCAGAATGACGAGAAGACTTTCTCCCGACATGGCGATACCCCCGTGAGACGGACCGGCCCGCGGCCGGCCTTTGCGCGCAGATGTTGCCCGAGCCGAAACCCCGAGGCAATGGTTCATCTCGTAGGATGGGTTGAGCTCTTGCGAAACCCATCAACCCCGCCGATGGGTTTCGCATAGCCCGCGAAGACGGGCGTAAGCGCCCTTGTGAGCTCAACCCATCCTACGAGCATGCTCATTTCTTCGGCTGCTTGAAATACCGCAGGTCCGGTGGCGGCTGATCCTTCTTGGCGGGCATCAGCAGCCCCTCGGCGCTGAGCATGTAGCTGTCGTTGCCGATGCGGACATGCTGGTTCTCCTCCAGGCAGACCGAATCGCGCCAGGCCGGCTGGGGCTCGCGCGAACGGCTGTAGTCCTTGAGCACCGTCCAGGGGCGCGTGAAGGCGTGGTCGATGACGGTGATCTCGTCATGCATGACATTGCGGTCGGACTTGTCGGTGTAGAACCGCTCCTTGACGATGGTCTGATTGTCCTCGTGCAGCGGCAGGCCGGTGCTGTCCAGGGTGCGCAGGCCCTTGAATCCGCGCGTCTCCACCTGCAGTACATCGAAGCGGCCGCTGCCCTCGCTGTCGATCCATTGCCCGATGGAGTAGCCCGCCGGGGAGGGATCGAGATCGGCCGGCCAGCCACGGCCGTCGGTGAAGATGCGGCGGGTCTCGCGCAGGAAGCCCATCAGGATATGGGTGACCTCCGGCATGACGATGACCTCCATGGTGGAGTACACGTTCATCATGCGCGGCATGCCGGCCGGAAAGCACACATAGTCCCGGTCGAGCCCCGCCCCGCCGGCGGTCTGGTCGGCGAGGCTCGCCTCCAGGATGGCCTGATATTCGGGCGTCAGCGGTGCCTCCTGGGCGAGGCCCTGGAATTTGTTGGGGTCGAAGGAGGGATTTGGGGAGACGCGGTCGCGCAGGGTCCGCTGCCGGGACCACTGGCCTTTCCAGTCGGGATATTTCGCCTCGTCGAATGCCGCGGCGCCCGCAAGCGTGAAAACCGTCGCGGCCGTGAGGGCGATGGCACCGATCAAGCTTCGGTAGATCATGATCTCGTCCTCAAGATTGCGTCGCGCGCGCCCACGCTGCGCACTGCCGGTGACCATCAAATGTCGTCAGTGCCGCAAAAAGATCGGGCCATGAGGATGCGATGCCTGCCGACGGCGTCCTGTCTGCCGGTTCGCCCTGGGATTTCGGCACGTCCCACGGCAGCTCGCGGCCACGTTACACCACGAGCGCCGGTGCGCGGAAGGGGAGCGGCCTGCCGGTCGAGCAGAGCGAGCCGGTGGAGCGCAGGCGGCGGCGATTGATGATCTCGGGCGCGCCTGCCGCATCGGCGGCCACCAGCACGCCGAAGCCGAGATCGCTGGGGAGCTCCACCCCGTAGGCACGCAACGTCATCGTCGTCCTCGACCAGCAGACGAGCACAATGCAAGCTTTCTGGTTGCGGCCGGCTATTCCGCCTCCAGCACGCGCCGGATCTTGGTCATGAGGTCGCTGTCGCGGAAGGGTTTGCGGATGATGTGGTCCTCGTCGGTGTCGCCAAGCGCCGTGGTATCGGCGTAGCCGGTCAGGAAGATCATCGGAAGATCGGGGCGTTTCGCCCGCATAAGGCGCGCCAGCTCCGCTCCGTTCATCCCCGGCATGGCGAAATCGATCAGCACCAGCTCGATATCCGGGTTCTGGTCCAACAGATCGAGCGCGTGCCCACCGCTGCCGGCTTCGACGACCGCATGTCCCATTTCCTGCAGCATCGACGCGGTGATCTCCCGCACCCCGGGGTCGTCGTCGACCAGGAGAATTCCACAGGCTCCGTTGAGGGGAGTAGGCGGCGTAGCAGGCTCGTCCACCGGCTGCGCACGGTATTGAGCGGTCGCGCGCGGCAAATAAACCTTCACCGTGGTGCCTTGGCCCAAGCGGGTGTCGATGCGGACCCCGCCGCCCGACTGCTGGGCAAAGCCCAGCACCTGGCTCAACCCAAGTCCCGATCCCTTGCCGATGTCCTTGGTGGTGAAGAACGGCTCGAAGCATTTCGCCACCACGTCTGGCGGCATGCCGGAGCCGGTGTCGCCGACCGAGATCATGACATAGTCGCCCTCGGGCGGTTCTTCCGGGCGGTGCGCTGGGCCAAGCGTCACGTTGGAGGTCTCGACCGTCAGCCGTCCGCCCACCTGCATGGCATCACGGGCATTGATCGCGAGGTTGAGCACGACCAGCTCGATCTGGGTCGGGTCGACCAGCGCCGCCCAAAGATCCTGGCGCAACACGGTCTCGATCTGAACGCTTCCCCCCATGGTGCTTTCCAGCAAGTCGCGCATGCTCTGGACCGCCATGTTCAGATTGATCGGCTTGGGCTCCAGACGCTGGCGGCGGGAGAACGCGAGCAGCTGCGATGTCAGCTTGGCCCCGCGTTCGGCGGCGTTCCGCATGAAGGACAGCCGCTGCACCGCCTTCGCATTGCTCTCCAATCCCTTTTCCAGGAACCCGATATTGCCGAGCACGACCGTCAGTAGGTTGTTGAAATCGTGCGCCACGCCCGATGTGAGCTGCCCGACCGCCTCGAGCCTCTGCATCTGGCGCAGGGTCGCCTCGACCCGCTCGCGCTCCTCGATCTGTTTGAGCAACTGCCGGTTGGCGGCGGCGAGCTCTCCGGTGCGCTCCTCGACGCGCTTCTCGAGCTCCGCGTTCAGCCTCGCCATCGCCCGCTGCTCGGCGTTGCGTATATGCGCGATGGCGATGTTGGTGGACACGCGCGCCAGCAGCTCGCGGGCAGAGAACGGCTTGATCAGGTAGTCATCCGCGCCGGCATCGAGCCCCTCGACCCGCGCTTCCTCCCCGGCGCGGGCAGAGAGCAGGACCAGTGGAATGGCGTTGAGCTGCGGATCCGCCCGGACGGCACGCAACAGGCCGAAGCCGTCGAGCCGCGGCATCATGACGTCCGACAGGATCAGGTCCGGCACCCGCTCGCGCGCGCTCCGCAGCGCCGCCTCGCCGTCGGTGGCCACCATAACCTCGTAGCCGCGCTCCTGCAGCAGCCGGCTGACATAGCTGCGCAAGTCGGCATTGTCATCGACCAGCAGCACGCGTCCGATCGTTCTCTCGGGCTGGGCCGCGGGCGAGGGCGCTGGCGCACCCGTCACCGCGCCGTCCGGCAGCCAGCGCATCGCCTCCTCGACATAGCCTTGCGGGCGCGTGGTGCCCGCCGGATCGGGGCTCGCGCCGATCCTTTCGGACGGCAGATGCCCGATTCCGAACGGGAGCCGCACGATGAATGTCGTGCCGCGCGCCAGCTCGCTTTCCACGCGGATCGTGCCGCCGTGCAGCTTCACGAGCTCCTGCACCAGCGCCAGCCCGATGCCGGAGCCCTCGAAGGAGCGGCTCGGCTGGCCTTCGACGCGATGAAACCGTTCGAACACCCGATCGAGCTCGTGCGCCGGAATCCCGACGCCCGTATCCCGGACCGTCAGCTCGACGGCCCCGTCGCCGGTCGCTGCGAGCTCAATCCTGATCTCTCCCTTGAAGGTGAACTTGAATGCATTGGAGAGCAGATTGAGGACCAGCTTTTCCCACATGTCCCGGTCGACATGGACCGGCTGATCGAGGGGTTGGCACGCGATGACGAACCGCAATCCGGCTCCATCCATGGCCGAGCGGAAGTTGGAGGCGAGGTCGGCGGTGAAGGTCGCGAGATCCGTCGGCTGATAGCTCGCCTGGGTGCGTCCGGCTTCCAGGCGCGAGAAGTCCAGCAGCATGTTGACGAGCTTCAAGAGCCGCAATGCGTTGCGATGGGCCAGCTCCACGAGGGCGTGGCTCTGCGACGCGTCGGCGCCATCGGGCTGCGCCAGCAGTTCCTCCAGCGGGCTCAGCATCAAGGTCAACGGGGTGCGGAACTCGTGGCTGATATTGGAGAAGAAGGTCGTCTTCGCCCGATCCAGCTCCGCCAGCGCTTCCGCGCGCTTGCGTTCGTCCTCATAGGCGTCGGCATTGGCAATACCGGAGGCGATCTGCCCCGCCATCAGGTTCAGAAAGCCGCCATAGCTGTCATCGAATCGGCGATAGGGATTGAGCCCGACCACGAGAAATCCCGCCGATTTGTCCTGCCCCTGGCGGGCGATCGGAACGATCGCGGCCTGCGCCGGTGGCTTGTCCCAGACGCCTGCGGCTGTGAATCCGGCAGGCAGGTCGGTGATGATGATCGGCGAGGGGCTCGCCGCCAATCTGGCCACCGGCCAAGGACAATCCGGCTGCCCCATCTCGAGCATCGGAATGGTTGCGGCAGGGTGGGCTTCGAGGCCGGTCGAAACCGCCAGGCGGGCCTGGGTGCCGTCCCGTTCGAATAGATAGGTGAGGGTGAACGGCAGATCCCGCCGGTTCGCTCCGAGCGAGCGGATTGCCGCCGCAAAAACCTCCTCGCGGCGGTGGGTGCCCGCCAGCTCCGAGGACAACTCCCGCAGGGTCGTCAACCGCCGCTCGCCGATGACGCGCTCGGTCTCCTCGGTGACCACGCACAGCATCCCGGCCACGCGTCCGGCGTCGTCCGCCAGCGGGCTGTAGGAGAAGGTATGGTAAGTCTCTTCCGGATATCCGCTGCGCTCGAGGAACAACAGCAGCGCCTGCTCCCAGGTCGCCTCTCCCTTTTCGATGACCGCCTCGATCCGGGGCCCGATGTCCTTCCAGATCTCCGCCCAGACCTTTTGCGCGGGCATCCCGAGCGCCTGCGGGTGCTTCACGCCCAGAGTGGGGCGGTAGGCATCGTTGTAGAAAAAGGCCAGATCCGGGCCCCAGCCCATCCACATCGCATAGCGCGACGTGAGCATGATCCGCACGACGGTCTTGAGGCTTTGCGGCCAGGCTCGCGGCTCGCCGAGCGGGTGGCGGGCCCAGTCCTTGGCGCGCATGAGCGCGCCCATTTCTCCCCCGCCGGCCAGGAAAGGGGCTGAATCACCGATTTCCGCGGAACCTAATGTGTCCCGAAAACGGGAATCCATTCCCCAAGCCTCCATTCCCATCCGGCACCCTCAAACCCCGAAGTCGCCATTTGGTTCCGCCGGGACCACCCAGGCCGGCCGTATCGACTGCCGCCACGGCTCGTGTAGGGTCGCCGGAGCAATCCCATAGGCGCCGACATGCCCGCGATCGAGGAATTCCAAGGCCTTCGCGTCCTCCTGGTCGAGGACGACATGATGATATGCCTCCTGCTCGAGGACATGCTCGCCGAGCTGGGCTGCAAGGTCGTCGGTCCGGCTTGCGATATCCGGCGTGCCACCGATCTGGCTCAGCGCCATGAGGGCATCGATGTCGCGATCCTGGACGTGCATCTCGCCGGCCAGGTGGTTTTCCCGGTCGCGGATATCCTCGCCAAGCGGGATGTGCCGTTCCTGTTCGCGACCGGCCTGGGCGCGGACGGGCTGCCGGCGGAGTGGCAGGATCGCCAGACCCTGCAGAAACCTATGAGCATGGCGCAGCTCGCCGTCGCGCTCGGCAATACCGTGCGGGACCGCCGAAGCTAAGCCACCTGCCGATCGGCGGCCGCAACGGGCTCGTCCGCCTGGTAGGTCGTCACGCTGAACGACTTGAGCACGTTGCTGCCGAATGTCGTGCTGATGGCCACGTCGGCCGCGTCACGTCCGCGCGCGATCAGCACGCGGCCGATGCGCGGCATGTTGTGGCGGGCGTCGAAGGTGAACCAGCGGCCCCCGACAAACGCCTCGAACCATGCGCTGAAGTCCATCGGCGCCGGATCCGGCGGTACCCCGATATCGCCCAGATAGCCGGTGCAGTAGCGGGCCGGAATATTGAGGCAACGGCAGAACGTGACCGCGAGATGGGTGAAGTCGCGGCAGACGCCGCGCTGCTCCGCGAAGGCGCGCGCGGCGCCGCGCGTGGAATCGGCATGCTGATAGTTGAAGGCGATGTGCTGGTGAACGAAGTCGCAGATGGCCTGCACCCGGCGCCAGCCCGGGGCGGCGCCGCCGAACAGTGCCCAGGCCTTATCCATCATCAGGTCGGTCTCGCAATACCGGCTGGCCAAGAGGTACACCAGGGTGTCGTGCGGCAGGCTGGCCACGGCATGCTCTTGGGCCGCGAGATCGACCGCGTCGGGTCGGCCGCTGTCCGCCACCATGGTGTCGCCCGTTATGCGCAGGTCGCCGGCCGGCGCCAGCAAGCGCACGCACTTGTTTCCAAAGCCGTCGACATAGGGCGTAATGGAACGCGCGGGCGTGAGCCGCAGGCGGTCCGGCGTGAGCAGATCGCCCCTACGCGAGGGGTGAACATTGAGCATCAATATCATCGGGGTCGCATCGGCGCAGGTGTAGGTCAGGTCAAAGCCCAGCTGAATTTTCACGGTGTCGGCTCGTTGTGAGAATGGATATGCGTAGCAAGTCCGCCGGCACCTCCCAGTTCCGGAACGGCGCAATTAAAAGCCGTTGGATCCCTTGAGGGATTGGCCGGGCGCTCGGGCGCACGAAGCCCGATCAACAAGCTGCTCCTGCCGGGAGCAGGTGGAAGCGATCCAGCCCCTGCTCTAGAGGGTGGGCAACTCGTGTCTATGAATAGACCAAAGGAAGAGAAAGCCGGAGCCCAGGATAATTGCAGGCAGCGCGATCCAGATGAGCACAATCATGTCGTCGTCCTCGCTAGTCCCCTCGGAGAAATCAAACGCCGAAGCGTTGACGCGAGTTCCGTGGCCCTTGCCGGGGCCTCAGGCGTCGCTTGATTGCGGCCGTTGGGGGCGTCGGAACCTTTTGGCCGGGCTGGGCGTTTGGCTGCCATCCCCCGGCGTGGACTGGCGCTGGGCGTGGTTCCGTCTGCTGGGCTGTTCCCTGAACGATCACACTGTGGCTCGCCAATGGATGCCGTGACGCAATTTCTGCCCAGGGCCTCGACCGGCGTCGCCGGCCTTGATGACATTCTGGGCGGGGGACTGACCCGCAACCGCCTGCATTTGCTGGAAGGCAGCCCCGGCACCGGCAAGACCACGATCGCGCTGCAATTCCTGCTGGCAGGTGCCGAGGCCGGCGAGGTCGGAATTTACGTCAGCCTGGCGGAGACCGAGCAGGAGCTTAGGGACGGGGCCCGCTCGCATGGCTGGATGATCGGGGACGGCATCGAGATATTCGAGCTGGTGCCGCCCGAAAGCGTGCTCGATCCGGACCAGCACCAGAGCCTGCTCTATTCCTCCGACCTCGAGCTCGGCGAGACGATCCAGCGCATCTTCGAGGCGATCCAACGGCTCAAGCCAAAGCGCGTGGTGATCGACAGCCTGTCCGAGATTCGCCTGCTGGCCCAGAGCTCGCTGCGCTACCGGCGGCAAATCCTGGCGCTCAAGCACTACTTTGCCCAGAACAACTCGACTGTGATCATGCTCGATGACCTCACCACCGAGACCACCGACCGGGCGGTTCACAGCATCGCGCACAGCGTCATGCATCTCGATCAGCTGGCCCCGATCTATGGCGGCGAGCGGCGCCGCCTGCGCATCATCAAGTGCCGCGGCCAGAGCTTCAGCGCCGGCTATCACGACTTCATGATCACCGAAGGCGGGGTGCAGGTGTTTCCGCGGCTGGTGGCGGCCGACCACCGCAAGGACCATCCCGAGAAGATCCTGGCGAGCGGAATTTCCGAGCTCGATCTCCTGCTGGGCACCGGGATCGCGGCTGGATCGAGCACGCTCGTGATTGGACCGGCCGGAACCGGCAAGTCGCTGCTCATACTGCACTACATCGCCGCGGCCGTCGCCCGCGGCGAGCGCGCCGCGCTGTTCGTGTTCGACGAGGAGATGGGGCTGCTGCTGGCGCGGGCGAAGAGTCTGGGCATCGACCTCGCGGCGATGCGCGACGCCAATCAGCTGTTCATCACGCAGGTGGACGCGGCCGAGGTGTCGCCCGGCGAGTTCTCGCATCGGGTGCGCAGCTGCGTCGACCGCGAGGGCATCGGCATCGTGGCGATCGACAGCCTGAACGGCTACCAGGCCGCCATGCCGGAGGAGCAGTTCGTGATCCTGCACCTGCATGAGCTGCTGCAGTATTTGAACCGGCAGGGAGCGGCGACTTTTCTCGCGGTCGCGCAGCACGGCATGATCGGCGACATGAAGCAGACCATCGACGTCACCTATCTGGCCGATACGGTGATCATGCTGCGTTACTTCGAGGCGCTGGGGCGCGTGCGGCGGGCGATCTCGGCCATCAAGAAGCGGACCGGCGCGCACGAGGATACCATCCGCGAATTCCAGATCAGCAATCGCGGAATCACGATCGGGCCGCCGTTGCACGACTTCCAGGGCGTGCTGCGCGGGGTGCCGAGATACGTGGGAAAAGGCGAGCCGCTCATGGACCAACGCGCGTGAAAGACGCTTCCCCGCGGTCCGAACGAACGCTGCTGCTGGCGCCGCGCGGCCGCGACGCGGTGGTGGCGAAGGGCATATTGCGGGACGCCGCGATCCACTCCGAGATCTGCCTCGATCTCGACGAGCTGGTGCAGGAGATAGCACGCGGCGCCGACGTCGCGATCCTCACCGAGGAGGTCCTGCGTGGCCCCGATGCGAAAGCCCTGGTCGACTGGGTCTCCTCGCAACCGCCCTGGTCGGATTTTCCTTTCGTTCTGTTGACTACGCACGGCGGCGGCCTGGAGCGCAATCCGGCAGCCGCGCAACTGACCGCAAAGCTCGGCAACGTCACCTTTCTCGAGCGTCCGTTTCATCCGACCACGCTGGTGAGCGTGGCGCAGACAGGCTTGCGCGGCCGGCGCCGGCAATACGAATGCCGGCGGCTCAACGAGGAGCTCGAATCGCGGGTGGAGGAGCGGACGCAGGAGCTGGGGGCGGCCAATCGCCAGCTGCTCGGCCAGATTGCGGAGCGCGAGCGGGTCGAGTCCACCCTGCGCCAGATGCAGCGGCTCGAGGCGGTCGGGCAGCTGACATCCGGAGTCGCCCACGACTTCAACAACCTCTTGACCGTGGTGCTGGGGAATATCGGCTTTCTGGAGAAGGAATTCGCCGCCAAGGGCATCAACGGCACGTCCAGCCAGCGGCTCGGCTATATGCGCGCCGCCGCCGAGCGCGGCGCCAAGCTCACCGATCAGCTGCTGTCGTTCTCGCGCCGCCAGCGCCTGGAGCCGCGATCGCTCGATCTGAACGAGACCGTCTTGGGGATGCGCGACCTGCTGCAGAGCACCATGGGTGGCAGCATCCACATCGAGACCAAGCACCATTGCGGTCTCTGGCCCGCGCTGGTCGACCCGACCCAGCTCGAACTGGCGGTTCTGAACCTCGCGATCAATGCACGCGATGCGATGGAGGTCGGCGGCACCCTGAAGGTGGCGACCAAGAACGCGACGCTTGGGACGCCGCGGGCGCCGGAAGAGCCCGCGGCCGGCGATTTCGTGGCGGTCAGCGTATCCGACACCGGCACCGGAATGACGGACGAGATCCGCGCCAAGGTGTTCGAGCCGTTTTTCACCACCAAGGAGGTCGGCAAGGGCTCCGGCCTCGGCTTGAGCCAGGTGCTCGGGTTCGCCAAGCAATCCGGCGGCGGCGTATGCATCGAGTCGCGCCCGGGGGCCGGCACCTGCGTCCACATCTATCTTCCGCGCGCCGAGGCCGAGCTCGCCAATCCGGATGCGGCGCCCGCCCGTGCCGCCGTGGCACAAGCTCTGCGCGGGCTGACGATCCTTCTGATCGACGACGACAATGCTGTCCGGGAGGTCACCCGCGCCATGCTGCATGATCTCGGCTACCGGGTTCTCGAGGCCGGCAGCGGCGGTGCGGCACTTGATCTCATCGAGCGCGAACGCAAGATCGATCTGATGATCGCGGATTTCGCGATGCCGGGCATGAACGGAGCGGAGCTCGCCAGGCTGGCGCAGGCGAAGCGGCCGGCGTTGCCGGTGCTGTTCGTGACCGGATTCGCCGATCGCACGGCGCTGGCAGGCGTGAGCGAGGCCCAGATCGTCAGCAAGCCATTTATCGACGATGAGCTCGCCCACAAGGTGCAGCTGGCGCTGGCGCAGAGCGATTCGAAAAAGGTGATCCGCCTGCGACGCTAGTTGCGTTGCGCGATTTTCTGTGGAGTGAGACGGGGAGCACTATGCCGGCGATCGAGGATTTTCAGGGGCTACGCGTCATCGTGATCGAGGACGATTCGTTGATCTGCATGTTGTTCGAGGACATGCTCCTGGATCTCGGTTGCAAGGTGGTCGGGACGGCTTGTGACTTTCGGCGAGCGACCGAGCTCGCGCAGGGCGACGAAAGCGTCGATGTCGCGATTCTCGACGTCAATCTCGGCGGGCAGCTGGTGTTCCCGGTCGCCGATATCCTCAACCGGCGGGGGATTCCGTTCCTGTTTGCCACCGGCATGGGCGCGGGCGGTCTACCGGCGGACTGGCGGGGCCATTGCTCCGTTGCGAAGCCGATGACCATGGAGAGCCTGGCGGACGCCCTCGGCTGCGCCCTGCGGGAGCGGCGCCACAGCTAGACCGCCGGCACCGCCCAGGCTGGGCAATGCCGGCGAATGCGCGCCGGCGAGCGCGAACCGCCGCCCGCCAGCTCCGGGTGGCGAACGATCAGCCGGGCGGGGCGGCGGAGGCCGGTTGGCCTTGCGGGGCGCTCCGGCGCTCCTCGGCCACCAATCCGCCGTTGGCTGCGCCGGCCTCGGCGTCAAACCCGAGAAGTTCGGAGGCGATGCGCCAGAGCTTGTTCCAGGCCCGCAGGCCGAAGCTGACCAGCTTGGGCACCGCGACATGGCAGACCGCTACCTTGCGGACGTCCTGGGTGACCCGCCAGATGCTGGTGCTGCCGGCCGGGAAGAACGCCGTGTCGCCCGGACCGAGGCGGCGCTCGGTACCGGATTGATCGGTAATGAACACCTCGCCGGAGAGGATGTGCACCATCTCGTCGACGCTGTATTTCCATTGAAAACGGCCCTTGGTGCAGGACCAGGCGATCACCGTCATGGCGCCGTCGCTGCTGCGGGCGATGGCGGTCGCCCGCGCCTGCGGACGGCCCTCCAGAACCCATTCCGACGGAAACGGGGAGGGAACGAGCTCTACGATGGCGGGATTTGCGGTAACGACGAGATGCGACATGGATGCCCCCATAATCGACGCGGTCGCGAAGATTGCCGGAAAGAGCCTTAAAAATCGTTTTCTCCGGTCCTCCCAGATCGGCGGACTCGCACCCCGCGCCAACACCGTTCATCGGGCCGTTTCGCCATCATTCCCTCACAAAGGAAACTGTACAAAAATTGGAACAAATCTTGATTTTGGGACAGGGCTGTCTTACAAAGGGGTAGCCACCGGACCCCGGAAAGCCCTCATGCAAGACGTTTTCGCCTCCGCTCCCTTTCAGGTCGGCAAAAGCGCTCCCGCCGCCGCCGATCCGCAAATGCCGGCCGAGGAGGCGCTCTGCCCGATCGTTTCCCATCACTGGGTGAACTCCGAGTACAAGCACCTGGTGGTGCAGGCCTCCCCCAAGGCGCTGGCCGTCAAGCCGGGACAATTCTTCAACCTGCTGTGCCCCTCGCCCGACACCGGCGAGCTGTGGCTGCGCCGTCCGCAAAGCGTGTACCGGATCGACCGTGCGGCCGGCCGCATCGAGTTTCTCTACAAATGCGTCGGTCGCGGTACCCGCGGGCTTGCCACCCTGCCGGCCGGCGGCGCGCTCAATATGGTCGGCCCTTTGGGCGTCGGCTTCTCGCTCGACCCGGCCTGGAAGAGCATGGTGGTGCTCGGCCGCGGCGTCGGGCTCGCCACCTTGGCGCCGATCTCGCAGCTCGCCCGCGACAACGGCGTCGCGGTGACCGCGATCCTAAGCGCGCGCAGCGCCGAGTTCGTGATGGCGGACGATCTGTTCGGCGAGGCCGGCGATGTCGTGTCCGTGCTCGATGCGGACGGCAGCAGCGCGGTCGAGAATGTCGAGGCGATCCTCGCGCGGCTGATCGCGCAAGGGAGGGCGGATGCCTTCTACACCTGCGGCTCCAACCGTCTCATGCAATTGATGAAGCGGCTCGGCGGGCAGCATGGCATCCCGGGCCAGGTCGCCATGGAGCAGATCATGGCCTGCGGGCTTGGCCCCTGCTACGTCTGCGTCAAGACTTTCGAGGTCGCGGGCGAGAAGGTGCTGCGGCGCGTCTGCATCGAGGGCCCGGTGTTCGATCTGCAGGAGGCGGTCGGATGGTAGACATGAGCGTCAAGATCGGGAGCATCACGCTCAAGAACCCGATCATGCCGGCCTCGGGCGCGTTCTCGACCGAGCTCGCCCAGGTGATGGACATCAACCGGCTCGGTGCGCTGGTGACCAAGACGGTGTCGCGCGAGGTGCGCATCGGCAATCCGACCCCGCGCGTGGCCGAGCTCGAAGGCGGCATGATCAATTCGATCGGCCTGCCCGGCAAGGGCCTCGACTATTTCCTCGACCACCAGCTCCCGGACTACAAGCGCTACACGCCCCCGACCGTGGCCAACATCACGGCCACCACCGCCGACGATTTCGCCGCCATGGCGCGCGCGGTGACGAGGCCCGAGGTCGACGCCATCGAGATGAACATCTCGTGTCCCACGCGCGAGCCGGGCGGCGGCAACTTCGCGCTGCATGAGGACCATACCTACGAGATCGTCCGCCGGGTGCGGGCCGCGACCGACAAGCCGCTGTGGGCGAAGCTTTCGCCCAATGCGGGCGAGATCGATCTGGTGGCGCGCGCCGCCGAGCGCGCCGGCGCCGATGCGCTGACCATCTCCAACACGCTGCTCGGGCTCAAGATCGACACGCACACGTTCAAGCCGATGATCGGCAACGGCTATGGCGGGATTTCGGGGCCGGCCATCAAGCCCATCATCCTGCGCATGGTGCACCAGTGCTCGAAGGTGGTGAAAATTCCCATCATCGGCTGCGGCGGCATCGTCAAGGTCGAGGATGTGGTGGAATACATGCTGGCGGGCGCGAGCGCGGTGATGATCGGCTACCTCACGTTCCGCAATCCCTCCGGCATGATCGCGATCATCGAGGGGCTCGAGGCCTGGTGCCAGAAGCGCGACTTCGCCCGCGTCGCCGACCTCACCGGCGCCATGAAGTTCGAGAAACCCCTCCCGACCCTGGTGGCAGCCGCGGCCCCGATCGGGTAAGTGTGATCCAACTCCTTTCTGTCATCGTCCGCGAAAGCGGACGACCCAGTAATCACCGGCCAACGGGTGTTGCACCGCGTCGCATCTTGAACAATTCTTGTGATTACTGGGTGCCCCGCCTTCGCGGGGCATGACAATCAGCGGCAACCTCCTCGCATCATGACGCAACGCATAACCATCCGGAAACCCGACGATTGGCACCTGCATGTGCGCGACGGCGCCATGCTCAAGGCGGTGCTGCCCTATACGGCGAGGCATTTCGGCCGCGCCATCCTGATGCCCAACCTGGTGCCGCCGGTGACCACCACCGACGAGGCGATCGCCTACCGGGCGCGGGTGATGGCGGCGCTGCCGGCGGGCTCGACCTTCAAGCCGCTGATGACCTGCTATCTCACCGACGGCACCGATCCGAACGACGTGGAGCGCGGCTTCCGCGAGGGGGTGTTCACCGGCGTCAAGTACTATCCGGCCCATGCCACCACCAATTCGGCCGCCGGGGTGACCGACCTGCGCAACATCATGCCGGTGCTGGAGCGCATGGAGAAGCTCGACATGCCGTTCCTGATGCATGGCGAGGACGTGGACCCGACCGTCGACATCTTCGACCGCGAGCGCAGCTTCATCGATCGCTATCTGACGAAATGGGTCAAGCAGTTCCCGGGCCTGCGCATGATCCTGGAGCATCTCTCCTCCAAGAACGGGGTCGATTTCGTGCGCAGCGCCGCCCCCCAGGTCGGCGGCACCATCACGCCCTATCACATGATGCTCACCCGCACCGACTGGCTGGGTTGGGGCCTCAAGCCCTACATGTACTGCATGCCGGTCATCAAGACCGAGCCGGACCGGCTGGCGCTGCGCAAGGCCGCGACATCGGGCGAGGCCTGCTATTTCCTCGGCACCGATTCCGCGCCCCACCCGATGTCCCGCAAGGTGGCGGTCAACGGCGTGCCAGGCGTGTTCAACGCGCCGGTCGCGCTCGAGACCTCTGCGCGGGTGTTCGAGGAGGAAGGCGCGCTCGACAAGCTCGAGGCCTTCGCGTCCCTCAACGGGCCCCGCCACTACCGTCTGCCGCTCAACGAGGGCACCATCACGCTCGAGCGCTCGTCCTGGACCGCGCCCGCGGAGATCCAGGTCGAGGGCCCCGACGAGCGCGCCCTGGTCTATCGCGGCGGCGAGACGATCGAGTGGCGGGTTGTGGAGAATTGATTTCCGTGAAATGAACCTCAGACCTCATCCTGAGGAGCGCGCTGCTTGCGCGCGTTCGAAGGATGGCCGCGGATTGGTGCCGTGCATCCATCCTTCGAGACGCCGCGCTGCGCGCGTTTCCTCAGGATGAGGCCGGAATGAAAGCGAGAACAACAATGTCAGAGTACGATGTCATCGTGGTCGGTGCCGGCAACGCCGCATTTTGCGCGGCGCTGGCGGCGCAGGAGCAGGGCGCTTCGGTGCTGATGCTGGAAGCGGCGCCGCAGGACGAGTCCGGCGGCAACAGCCGGTTCACGGCGGGCTCGATCCGCGTGGTCTACAACGGCGTCGAGGACATCAAGACCCTGGTGCCCGACCTGACCGAGGCGGAGGTCGCCACCACCGACTTCGGCACCTATACGCAGGAGCAGTTCTTCGACGACATGGCGCGGGTGACCCAGCACCGCGCCGATCCCGACCTGGTCGAGCTGATGGTGACCAGGAGCTTCGACACCTTGTGCTGGATGCGCGACAAGGGCGTGCGCTTCATCCCGATCTACGGCCGCCAGGCGTTCAAGATCGACGGCAAGTTCAAGTTCTGGGGCGGCCTCACGGTGGAATCGGTCGGCGGCGGGCCGGGCCTCGTCAACATGCTGACCGAGGCCGCCACCAAGCGCGGCATCGAGCTGCGCTACCAGACCCGCGCGCTCGATCTGCTCTACGACGGCTCCCGGGTCGAGGGCGTGCGCATCCGCAGCAATGAGCAGGTGAGCGAGGTGCGCGGCAAAGCCGTGGTGCTCGCCTGCGGCGGCTTCGAGGCCAATCCGGAATGGCGCACGCGCTACCTGGGGCCGGGCTGGGACCTCGCCAAGGTGCGCGGCAGCCGCTTCAACGCCGGCGACGGCATCCGCATGGCGCTGTCGATCGGCGCCAGCCCGCGCGGCAACTGGTCGGGCTGCCATGCCGTCGGCTGGGAGATGAACGCGCCCGAGTTCGGCGACCTCGCGGTCGGCGATCAGTTCCAGAAGCATTCCTATCCGTTCGCCATCATGGTCAACGCCACCGGCAAGCGCTTCGTGGACGAGGGCGCCGACTTCCGCAACTACACCTACGCCAAATACGGCCGCGTCATCCTGGAGCAGCCGGGCCAGTTCGCCTGGCAGATTTTCGACCAGAAGGTGAAGCACCTGCAGCGCGACGAATACCGCATCCGCCAGATCACCAAGGTGACGGCCGACACCATCGAGGAGCTGGCCAAGAAGCTTGACGGCGTCGATGCGGCGCAATTCGTCAAGACCATCGCGGAGTACAATGCGGCGGTGCGCCAGGACGTCCCGTTCAATCCCAACATCAAGGACGGCCGCGGGACGCGCGGGCTCGCCATCAACAAGAGCAACTGGGCGAACACCTTCGACCAGCCGCCCTATGAGGCCTACGGGGTGACCTGCGGCATCACCTTCACGTTCGGCGGCCTGCGCATCAATACCGACGCCGAGGTGCTCAACACCGACTATCAGCCGATCCGCGGGCTTTATGCAGCGGGCGAGCTGGTCGGCGGGATATTCTATTTCAACTATCCGGGCGGGTCGGGCCTCATCTCCGGCGCGGTCTTCGGCAAGATTGCCGGCACCTCGGCGGGACGCGCCTTGAAGAACTGAGCGCCATGGCGCGTCTCAACGAGCTAACGGCAGCTGAGGTCGCAAGTCGGGTCGCAGCGCGCGACGTCACGGCGGAAGCCGTGGTGAGCGATTGCCTCGCCCGCATCGGAGCGCGCGAGCCGGCGGTTCACGCCTTTGCGCATGTGGATGCCGAACTGGTGCTGGAGGCGGCGCGCACGCTCGATCGCGGACCCGTCCGCGGACCGCTGCACGGGGTTCCGATCGGCATCAAGGACGTAATCGATACCGCCGACCAGCCGACCCAGATGGGCTCTCCGATCTATGCCGGCCACCGCCCCGCCTGGGATGCGGCTTGCGTCGCGCTGCTGCGCGCGGCCGGCGCCGTCATCCTGGGCAAGACCGTCACGGCCGAATTCGCCGGCATGACGGCCGGCCTGACCGTCAATCCGCACAACCCGGCGCATACGCCGGGCGGCTCCTCGAGCGGATCGGCGGCCGCGGTCGCCGATCTCATGCTGCCGGCCGCGCTCGGCACCCAGACGGGAGGCTCGGTGCTGCGGCCCGCCGCCTATTGCGGGGTGATCGGCTACAAGCCGACCTTCGGGGCCTTCAATCGCGCCGGCCTCAAGTTCGCGGCTGAAAGCCTCGACACCATCGGCTTGATGGCGCGCTCGCTCGACGACATCGCGCTCGTCACCTCGGTTCTGCTCGGCGGCCAGCCGGGCGCGCCGGCAGAGCTCGGCGGGCCGCCCAGGATCGGATTGTGCCGCACGCCGCTGTGGGACCAGGCCGAGCCCGAGACCAGGCTCGCGGTCGAGGACGCGGCGGCGCGGCTGGCGCAAGCGGGCGCGCCGCTGCGCGACGTCACGCTCCCCGATGATTTCGCCGGCCTCAAGGTCGCGGCGCGCGAGACCATCAACAATTACGAACGCTCGAAAAGCATGGCGGCCGAATGGGCAAGCCATCGCGACCTGATCAGCCCCAAGCTCCAGCGCTGCATCGCGCTCGGCATGGAGATGCCGCATGCGGACTACCTGGCCGCCATCAGGCTCGGCGAAGGCTGCCGGGCGCGGCTGCCCGCCGTATTCGAGGATTTCGATATTCTGCTGGCGCCCTGCGTCAACGGCGAGGCGCCCGCCGGCCTCGAGTCGACCGGCGACCCGGGCTTCCAGGCGATCTGGACCATCCTGCATGCTCCGACCATGAGCCTGCCCACCCATACCGGGCCGCGCGGCCTGCCGGTCGGCATCCAGCTGGTTGGGCGCCGTTACGATGACCAGCGGCTGCTTGCTTGTGCCAGGTGGGCATGGGAGCGGCTCGGCTTGGGCGCGCCGTAATTCCTCCGCTCATCTCCGCGGACGCGGGGATCCAGCCTTTGATGCAAACCGAAGCGGGACTTGGTCCTCACCCGCGTGCGAACCTGCGCAGTCAGGCATTTCGCGAAGAGACTGGATTCCCGCTTGCGCGGGAATGAGCGGGTGGGGAGACGCCCGAACAGTTACCGCCGCTCGTTGCCGTATTCCTCGCTCAGCAGATCGAGCCGCCGCAGCACCTCGCGGTCCGTCACCACGAACAATGTGGCGCTGCCACTCTCGCAGCGATGGCTGACCCAGTTGCCATGCGGCATGCTGAAGATGTCCTTCGGCTGCCAGGCAAAGGTCTCGTTGCCGATCCGGCTCGTTCCGCTTCCTCCCACCACCACGCCGACCGCATTGCTGGTGGTGCGATACGGGATGGTCGGCGCCCCGGCCTCGACCCGGGTCATGTAGCAATCGACCAGCGACATCACCGGACCGCCGGTCATGGGATTGACGTAGCGGATCTTGCGCGAGCCGTCGCGGGCGAGCGGGGCGGCGGCGAGCGCTGCCGTGGAGGCGGCCCACGGATAGCGGAACACCGGCGAATAGCCCGAAGCTCCCGGCAATTCCGGAACGATGTTGGCGACCGCGAAAGCCGCGTCGTCGGTCGGCTGGGGCAGGTCCTTGGGCGGTCCCGGCTCGAACACCGCGGTGCCCAGATATTGATGCAGCGGCACATCGAGCGCATCGAACCACACGATCGGCGCGTTGCCGTCATGGCGGTGCTCGTGCCAGGACATGCCGGGCGTGATGATCAGGTCGCCTTCGGCCATCGGACAGCTCTTGCCGTCCACCACCGTGGTGGCGCCGCCGCCCTCGAGCACGAAGCGCAGCGCATTCGGGGTATGGCGGTGCGGACGCGCCGACTCGCCCGGCATCAGCACCTGCAGGCAGCCGTTGAGATTGGTGGTGGTGTTGCGGCCGCCGATGGCGTCCGGATTGGTGAGCGCCAGCACCCGGCGCTCCGCGTTCTCCATGCCGGTGACCTCGATCGCCTGGTCGATCAGCGGCCGCAGCACTTGCCACTTCCAGTGATAGGCCCGCGGCGTATTGTCGGCCGGCCGGTGGGCGGTGGTCTCCCACAGCGGCGTCACGTTGGCGTCGCGCCAGCCTTGGCGGATCGCGTCCATCCGGGTCTTGGCTGCGTCCGTCTGGCTCATGGTTTTTGCCGCGATCCGTTCAATTGATGTTGCGAAAACATTGCGACCCTACAACGGCTTACGCCGTGCGGTCTAACTCTATTTGCGAGCCGCTTCGTGTTTTACCGGAGGCGCTGCCACACCCGCTCATTCCCGCGAAGGCGGGAATCCAGTCCGCTTCGCATATGCCGAAGGTACAACCAGCTTCTGCGCTTCGATTTGCCGCCAAGCCTGGATCCCCGCGTCCGCGGGGATGAGCGGGTGGAACGTGTTCATTCCGACAAATCAAATCTTGTCCGGGAACTTGATGATGAAATTGCCCCGGTTGGGCAGCTTCACCTTGGGCAGCGTCTGCGCGTCCATGGTGTCGTTCTCGCCGATGAACTTGTTGAGCGCGAACACATAGGCGCACAGGGCGTAGACTTCCTGATCGGAGAGCGTGCGCGGCTGCGGCCAGGGCATGGCGCGACGGATGTAGTCGAACAGCGTGGTCGGATCGGCCCAGAAGTTGCCGATGGTCTTGTCGGCCTCGATGCCGGCTTCGGTCAGCGAGGGGGCGCCCACCAGGGTGCGCGACGAGCCGCCCTTGGCGCCCTCGCCATGGCAGCCGGCGCATTTCTGCGCGAAGATTGTGGCGCCTTGGGCTGAGGTGCCGCTGCCGGGCGGCAGATTGGTGCCGTCGGGAAGCACATCGAGATTCCACGGCTTGATGTCGGCCTCGGAAATATCTTTGCCGAGACCGGGGGATTGGGCGAAGGCGGCGCCGCTGCCGCAAGCGAGTAGGACCGCGAGCGAGAGCCCGAGCTTACGCATAGACATGTTTGATCTCCCCTTTGCCGTCGACG
>DASYFD010000043.1:0-13817 GCA_036498625.1 Xanthobacteraceae bacterium
TGTTAGGGTTAACGTTTTATTGCTGCTCTGGAAGGGGCGGCGAGGTCCGCGCACGCAGACCTCGTTTTATTGCTGCTCTGGAAGGGGCGGCGAGGTCCGCGCACGCAGACCCGTGATGATTTCGCGTTCAAAGCTTTTCGATAGCGCACGACCGTTGGCGGCGCTCGCGGTTACCGTCCTCGCGGGCGCGCTTGGCGGATGCGCCAGCGCCCGTTTGCCCGAGACCACCGGATCGCTCGCGGCCGCTTCGCCTGCGCCCGCGAGCGAGGACGAGGGCCGACGGGCCGTTGAGGCATGGGGCGAACGCTATCAGGCCAATTCAGGCGATCCGCAGGTCGCGATTCACTATGCGCGAGCATTGCGCGCGACCGGCCAGCGCGCCCAGGCGGTCGCAGTGCTCGAGCAGGCGTCGCTGCGCAATGAGAGGAACATGGAGGTGCTCGGCGCCTATGGGCGCGCGCTCGCCGACGTCGGCAACTTCCAGCAGGCGCTCGACGTGCTGAGCCGTGCCCATGCGCCCGATCGTCCCGACTGGCGCATCCTGTCCGCGCAGGGCGCGGTGCTCGACCAGATGGGCCGTCACGAGGACGCCCAGCACTACTATGAGACCGCGCTCAAGATCGTCCCGGACGAGCCATCGGTGCTGTCCAATCTGGGCCTCTCCTATGCGTTGTCCAAGCAGCTGCCGCGCGCGGAGGCGACGCTCAAGCGCGCCTCCGCGGGCCAGCGCGTCGACCCGCGGGTGCGGCAGAATCTCGCCCTGGTGGTCGGCCTGCAGGGTCGCTTTGCGGAGGCGGAAACCATCGCGCGTGCCGACTTGCCGGCCGAGGAGGCCTCCGCCAACGTCGCCTATCTGCGGCAGATGCTCACCAAACAGAGCGACGCCCAGATTCGTGATCAGAGCCGTCGGCCCGCGGACGCCAACCGCAAGGGTTAGCTGGCGGCGCGGATCAATCATCAGATCTCATTGTCTGAGGAAAACCTCATCCTGAGATGCATCGCTCCGACGATGCGTCTCAAAGGATGGAACGAGTCCGTGCGTGCCTCCATCTTCCGAGACGGTCGCGCGAAGCGCGCGACCTCCCCAGGATGAGGCCCAGAGGCGCGCGCCCTCAGTGCAGGGCCATCACCCGGATCGCGGCCGGGCCCAGAATGACGATGAACAGCACGGGCAGGAAGAACAAGATCATCGGAACCGTCAGCTTGGGCGGCAACCCGGCGGCCTTTTTCTCCGCTTCCGACATCCGCATGTCGCGGTTTTCCTGCGCCATGACGCGTAGCGTCGCTCCCATCGGGGTGCCGTAGCGCTCCGCCTGCTGCAAGGCCATGCACACCGATTTTACGCCCTCGAGATTGGTGCGTTTGGCGAGGTTCTCATAGGCCTGCCGGCGGTCCTGCAGATAGGACAGCTCCGCCGTGGTGAGGGTGAGCTCCTCGGCGAGCGGGATCGATTGGGTGCCGACCTCCGCCGCCACGCGCTTGAAGCCGGCCTCGATCGACATGCCGGATTCGACGCAGATCAGCAGCAGATCGAGCGCGTCCGGGAAGGCCCGCTTGATCGAAAGCTGGCGATGCTGAATGCGGTTCTTCAGGAACAGGCTCGGCACCTGCATGCCCCCATAGGTGGCGGCGAGACAAAGCGCGACCTTCACCATCGGTGGCTGGTCGAGGTCGAGGATGACGAAGATATAGAATGCCGAGAAAACCAGCATGACCGCAGGCATCAGCATGCGGAAGAACAGATAGGTGACATAGGGCGCCTGACCGCGGTAGCCGGCCTGCACCAGAATCGCGCGCGCGGTTTCCTGACCCACCCACTTGGTCAGGTTGAACTGATCCACGATCGACTGCATGTACTGCTTGGGCGAGCGTCGCAGCGCGATCTTCTCGCCGCGGGCGAACCGTTCGCGTTCGCGCAGGCGCATCTGCTCGCGCTCGAGCGCCACCGACTTCATCCGCTTGGAGAGCGTGTCGGTCGCCAACAGCGGCATGGCCAGCGTGAGCACGGTCGCGATGGCCGCGACCGCCGAGAACAGCATGGCCAGCAGGCGGGGATTGGAGACGGCGTCAATCAGGATATCGAGCATGGCATCACATCAGAAGTCGAAGTTGATCATCTTGCGCATGACCATGACGCCTATGAACATCCAGGTCGCGGAGGCCGCCAGCATCATGCGTCCGAGCGATTGGGTCCACAGCAGCTCGATGTAGTGGGGACTGGTCAGGTAGACGAGCGTCATGACCGCGGGCGGCAGGCTGCCGATAATCATCGCCGAGGCCTTTGCCTCCATCGACATGGCCTGAATTTTCGCCTTCATCTTCTTGCGATCGCGCAGAACGCGGGAAAGGTTGCCGAGCGCCTCCGAGAGGTTGCCGCCGGCCTTCTGCTGAATCGAGATCACGATCCCGAAGAAGTTCGCCTCCGCCACCGGAATGCGCTCGTACAGCTTGATGCAGGCTTCGCCCAGCGGCAGGCCGAACGACTGCGTCTCGACGATGGCGCGAAACTCGCTGCACACCGGTTCGGGCGAATCGTTGGTGATGACCCTGATGCTGTCGAGCAACGGCAGCCCGGCCTTGATGCCGCGGACGATGACGTCGACGGCGTCGGGAAAGTGCTTGAGGAACTTCGCCTCCCGACGCTTCTTGAGGAACTTGAGCAGCCACCGGGGCAAGCCGAAGGCGCCGGCGAAGGCCATGCCGGCCGCGCCCAGCAGCCCGGCATCGAGACCGAGCGCGACCAGGAATCCGACCGCGCCGAGGATCCCGCTGATGACCAGGAACTTGTTCTTGGACCATTGCAGCCCGGCCTGCGCGATCCGCACCGAGAGCGGGGGGGACTTGGCCTTGGTCCGGCGCTGCTCGATTTCCTTCAGGCTGCCCTCAACCTGCTCGCGCCGCGATTTCTGGTTGCCGGCGCGCTGTGCGCTGGGTCGGATCGGAACCCCGGTTCGCACCACCGATGCCTGGCGCTTTTCCGCCTTTCGCTCGCCCGACAGCAACGGATAGATGAACACCCAGACGACGCCTCCGATCGAGGCCGTCACCAGGAAGAACAGGGCGATCGTCTGCATGTTGGTATCCCGGTCAGTTTCTGGCTTGATCGCTTGCGACCTCGGCGGCATCCAGCGCGGTCGCCAGCCGCTGCTCCTCGCCGTAGTAGCGCGCCCGTTCCCAGAACCGCGGACGGCCAATTCCGGTCGAGCGGTGGCGGCCGACGATGTTGCCGTCGGCGTCCTCGCCGACCATCTCGTAGAGGAACAAATCCTGGGTGATGATGACGTCGCCCTCCATCCCCAACACCTCGGTGATGTGGGTGATGCGGCGGGAGCCGTCGCGCAGGCGCGCGCCCTGGACCACGACATCCACCGAGGCGCAGATCATCTCGCGGATGGTGCGCGAGGGCAGGGAAAATCCGCCCATCGTGATCATCGATTCCAGACGGGAGAGCGCCTCGCGCGGGTTGTTGGCATGGAGCGTGCCCATGGAGCCGTCATGGCCGGTATTCATGGCCTGCAGCAGGTCGAACGCCTCGGGTCCGCGCACCTCGCCGACGATGATGCGCTCCGGACGCATGCGCAGGCAGTTGCGCACGAGATCGCGCATGCTGATCTGCCCTTCGCCCTCGAGATTGGGTGGCCGCGTCTCTAGCCGCACCACATGCGTTTGTTGCAGCTGCAGCTCGGCGGCGTCCTCGCAGGTGATGATGCGCTCGTCGTCGTCGATATAGCGGGTCAGGCAGTTGAGCAGCGTGGTCTTGCCGGAGCCGGTACCGCCCGAGATCAGGGTGTTGACCCGGCAGCGGCCGATCACTTTGAGGATTTCGCCGCCCTCGGGCGTGATCGTGCCGAACTTGACCAGCTGCTCGAGGGTGAGCTTGTCCTTCTTGAATTTGCGGATGGTCAGCGCCGGGCCGTCGATCGCGAGCGGGGGAACGATGACGTTGACGCGCGAGCCGTCGGGCAGGCGCGCGTCGCAGATCGGCGAGGATTCGTCGACGCGCCGGCCGATCTGGCTGACGATGCGCTGGCAGATGTTCAAGAGCTGCTGGTTGTCGCGAAAGCGGATGCCGGTCCGCTGGATCTTGCCTTTCACCTCAATGAAGGTCGTGCCCGAGCCGTTCACCATGATGTCGGCGATGTCGTCGCGGGCCAAGAGCGGCTCGAGCGGTCCGTAGCCGAGCACGTCGTTGCAGATGTCGTCGAGCAGCTCTTCCTGCTCGGAGATCGACATCACGATGTTCTTGATCGCGATGATCTCGTTGATGATGTCGCGAATTTCCTCGCGCGCCGAGTCGGCGTCGAGCTTGGCGAGCTGGCCGAGGTCGATGGCCTCGATCAGGGCGCCGAAGATCGCGCCTTTGGTGTCGTAATAGGCGTCGGTATGGCGCGAGTCGGTGGCGGTCGGCGCCAGCGGCTGCGGTTGCGGCATGCCCGAGCCTTGGCGGGCCGCGGTCGGGGCGGTGACCAGCGGCGCACCCAGGCCGACGGAAGGTATCGGAGAGCGGCCCCCTTCGACCACGGGCGCCGGCTTGGCGGCGGGCGGCGGCTCCTGCGCCGGCTGCAACGGCGGCGATGCCGCAACGCGTTGCGCGGCGGCGTCCGGAGCCTTGACGGTGCCGTCGGGGGAAGATGTGCTACGCTTTCCGAACACGCGATTGCTTTCCGGCTCGACGCCCTACCGCTTGAGAAACATGCCGAGCAACGGCGACAGCAGCCCCGGCTTGGCCTTTTTCGAATCCATGCGACCGGTCAGGTCTTGCGCCAGCTGCTGAAAGATCCCGGCCACCTTGTGCGAGGATGACAGCTCGGCGATCATCTGGCCGTTGTTGGCCGCGGTGCCGAACACCTGCGGGTCGAACGGGATGATCGCCACCGCTTCGTCCTCGAGCGCCTTGGCGAAATCAGCGGGCTTGATCTCGGGCCGCTTCGCCATTCCGATCTGGTTGAGGCAGTAGCGCGGCCGACGGTCGTTGGGCCGTGCCGCTTTGAGAAGATCGAGCAGGTTCTTGGTATTGCGCAGATTGGCCAGATCGGGGCCGGCGACCACCAATATGTCGTCGGCGCTGATCAGGGTCTTCTTGGTCCAGCCCGACCACTGGTGGGGAACGTCGAGCACGATGCACGGCACCGTCGCCCGCAGCGAATCGACGATGGGCTCGAATGCCTCGGCGGAGAAGTCGTAGACCCGATCGAGCGTGGCGGGCGCGGCCAGCAGGCTCAGATGGTCGGTGCACTTCGACAACAGCCGGTCGATAAACGCGTTGTCGACGCGATCCGGCGAGAACACCGCATCGGCGATGCCCTGCGGGGGATCCTGATTATAGTCCAGGCCGGCGGTCCCGAAGCCCAGATCGAGATCCACCACCACCGTGTCGAGCCGCAATTCGCGCGCGACCGCCCAGGCGACGTTGTGGGCGACGGTGGACGCGCCGACCCCGCCTTTGGCGCCGACGACCGCGATGATGCGTCCGACCGCCTTGGCGTCGGGCGCGGAGAACAGCCCGCAGATGGAGCGGACGACGTCGATGGTGCCGATCGGCGCCATGAGATAGTCGTTGACCCCGCGACGCACCAGCTCGCGATAGAGCACCACGTCGTTGACGTGGCCGATCACCACGACCCGGGTTCCGGCGTCGCACACCTCGGCGAGCGAATCGAGGCCGCGCAGAATCGCGTCGCCGCGGCTCTCGTTCTCGATGATGATCACGTTCGGGGTCGGCGATCCGCTATAGGCCTCGATGGCGGCGGCGATGCCGCCCATCTGAATCTTGAGATGCGCCTTGCCGAGGCGACGGTCCTCGCCGGCGCCCTGCACGGCGGCCGCGATCTCGACAGTCTCGCAGAACGCCTGCACCGACACCCGCGGCGCCGGCGCGATATGCTCATCGAGGGCGGGCTCGGAGACTGCGGCCTCATCCGGCTCGGCTTGGAAAGCTTGCGTGATCATTTTGCGCCGATGTCGCTGAGTTTGCCTTTTTCGGGATTGACGTAGACCGTGGAGGACTCCACGCCGCGGCGGTATTGCTCGAAAACCATCGTTCGGCGCGGCGTATAGGTCGGGCCCTCGCCGCGCGGCTGCACCAGGTCGGCCGGATTGTCGATCTGAGCGGCGAAATTCCGCTGCGAGGCACAGCCGAAGTTCCAATATTCGAGGTTTTCGCTGTGCTCGCGATCGAGGGTCGGACCGGTATCGTGCGGCCACATTCCGCACGGCCCGGCGCTCGCGACCATGCGCGGATAGTTCAACCGCAGGGTAGCCATCGTGCGCGGATCCGGCAGCCGATAAGGACGCACCTCGATGTCCTGCGGCGGTACGCCCACATGGGTCAGGATCGAGCGAACTTCCTGCAGCGCGCCGGCGGCGGCGACCTCGTTGCTGGCTCCGGTCGGCAGATCGATGATGACCCCGCCGGCCGCGTCGCGGCGCCAGGTATGCGCGAACGCGATAACGTCGCCGCGTTGGTTGACCGTCAATTCCCCGCGCTTGGTGCCGATAAAGAGCTCGACGGTGTGAACGCCCTCCCGAATGGCGATCGGGTGGCGCTGGCGCGCATCGTTGGGAACCGCCTGCAGCGCGGCTTGATCGGTGTAGCAGCCCGCGAGCATCGTGGTGCATCCGATCATCACCAGCAACCGGACGGCGCCGGTCCGGCCCAACTTGACGGCTGAACGATCCGTTGAACGCATCTATGATTCTCCGTACCGACCCATCAATCCAGAATGAAGCCGTAGTTGCCACGATAGCTGCCATTGCCGCCGGCGTTGCCGGGAACGCCGTAGATGCGATTGAAGCTGCCCAGCAGAATGGCTGCCGGGTCGCTCGAATCGGCAAATCCATCGTCGGGTCGCGACAGATTCTTCAACGCCACCGGACGCACGATGTAGGGCGTCACGATCACCATGAGCTCGGTCTGATTGTTGAGGTAATCGCGGCTCTTGAACAGTGTCCCGAGGACAGGCAGCTGCATCAGTCCCGGAAGACCGGTGATATTCTGTTTGGTCTGCATTTCGATCATGCCCGCCATGGCGAGCGATCCGCCGGACGGAATCTCCAGAGTGGTATCGACGTTGCGCGTGGTTATGCCCGGGACGGTGGTGCCCGAAATCGTCACGCTGTTTTCAGGGGCAAGCTCGGAGACTTCCGTCATAACCTTCAGGCTGATGCGGCCTTCCGACAGCACCACGGGTGTGAACGCCAGGCTCACGCCGAATGTCTGCCACGAATATCCGGCCCCGCCCCCCAGGGTGGTCGGCGGTGTGGGATAAGGGAACTTCCCGCCGGCAATGAAGGTGGCGCTTTCGCCGGAGATCGCGGTCAGAGTCGGCTCGGCCAGCGTGTGGATCACCCCGGCTTGCTCCATGGCCTGCAATGTAGCCGTCACCGAAGGGAAATGGGCGCTGACGGACCCGTTGTTCGGCGTCCCATTGATCGGAAACGGGTTCATGGTGTTGAAATTGAGCACCGAGGCTCCGTAGCCGAGACTGCCGCTCAGGTTGATGCCCAGCTGCTTGATTATGGTACGCTTGACCTCCGCGACCGTCACTTTCAGCATCACTTGGTCCTTGCCCAGCACCGTGATGGCGTTGACGACCTTGCTGCCGTCCTGGGTTATCGGGTTGGTGCCGACGCTGAGCAGCCGTGCCGCGATCTCGAAAGCCATTTGGGATTCGGCTGAGGAGGCGACATTGCCGGACAGTACGACGCCATCGCCGGCGCCTTCGACCTGGATTTCGGACGCCGGCAGCGCCTGCTTGATGGCGCTGCGGATGCCGTTGAGATCGCGCTTGACCGCGATGTCGAAACCGCCGATCTGGCGGCCGTCGGCGTCGAAGAAGTAGATGTTGGTCTGGCCCACGGCCACCCCGATGATATAGGCGCGCCGGGCCGAGCGGACGACCGCGTTGGCGATCTTGGGATCGCTGATCAGCACGTCCTTGATGTCGCGCGGCAAATCGATCACGACCGATTTTGAGACCCCGAGCGGAATGAAGCGCGCGTTCACATCGCTGCCCACCACCTCGATCCCGGGGGCGCCGCCGGGCCGCTGATCGCTGGCGGAGATGGGGCCGATCGCCACGATCCCGAGCGCCGTGATCGATGCCGCGAGTGAGGCGGTGCGGAGCAATATCGTTCTTGCCATGGTGCTGTCCCTCGTCGGCGCTTTCATTCCGGCGCCCGCATCGTGGTGCTGCAAAAGCAACCCCGCGTCGCCGCTGCGGGACCGGATGCGTTCGCGCCCGGAAGCGGCCGCCCGGCTTGCGGATATGGGGTCGGCGCCATGCGGGTCGCGCAGCGCGCGCCGCGGCGGCGTACCGGGTCGGGGCGCAGTCAGTGGCGCTGCGGACGCTCGCGCGTCGCCGAGCACGACGACCCGCTGGCCGTTCGCCTCCTCGATCGTCCGATCGATGGCGGGCACGATGCTACGCGCGGGTTTCATACGCTCACTTTCCACATCATGCGGCGACCGGGAATTTCGGAAACCTGGGGCAATCTCGCAACGACGCCCCGTCGGCTAGTGGTCGCGCCTGGACAATTTCATCAGGTAAACGTCAAAGCATGGTTAATAAGGCGTATCCAAATCGAGTTAATGATTGGTAGCCAGGTTTGAAAGCCGGAAGCCGGGCAAACGCCCGCTGCTCACATCCCCACGACCTTCATCCAAGGCGTATCGGGATAGACCAGCAGAGCGGCGCCAGCGAGCGCGATACCATAGGGGATTTCGCCGTCCTGCCGGTGCAGCCGCTGCGCCCAGAACTGGCCGGCGAGCAATCCAGGCAGCGGCACCAGGCGGAACTCGATCAGCAGGAGAGTAAGCGCGCCGCCGAGCAGGGAAGCATAGATCAGATAGTTCATGAGGTAGCCGAAGCCGAACCACATGGCGGTCGCGGCGGCGAGCTTGGCGTCGCCGCCGCCGATCCAGCCGCGCGTAAAGAAGCCGAAGGACACGACGAGGACGAGGGCGCCGGCGCCGGCATGGGAGAGCACTTCCGCGGGGGACATTGCGCTCATCAGCGCGAGCGCAAGGAAGCCGCCCACCAGCAGCATCGACACCCGGTTCGAGATCGTCATGGTCAGCAGGTCGCTCGAGGCGGCGAATGCCATGATGGCCGGGAACCATGTCAATCTGACCAGATCGAGGAGCATGACCAGTCCCATACCGAGGAAGCGCGCTGCCGGGAGCGGCGGGCCGCGGCGATCAATCTAGCGCGGCGGTCATTGCGGATAGGTTAGCGGGCGGTGCATTGCAGAAATGCCGCGCCCGCCTGGTCGGGCGGGCGGGCGGGAAAACAAGCAAGGTGATTTGCCGGCGCGGTTTGCTTGCCGGCTGGCGCCCCATTACTTCAGGGCGGTCTGCACGCTGCCGAAGGTGGTGTTCAAGTTCACGCCGAGGCCCTGCACGACCGCGATGATCGCGACCGCGATGCCGGCGGCGATGAGGCCGTATTCGATCGCGGTGGCGCCAGACTCGTTACGGAGGAAACGCATCAGTGTCGACATAGGATCTCCTGTTGGGCTTCGCTGGTAATGGGTTGCGGTCAGGAGTTTTACGTATCGGACGTGAAAAGAAGCTGTTGCCAATGGCTCAATTTTGATGCGATTTAACGAGCTGATTTTGTGAATATTCCGGAACGGTGGAGCGCTCCCTGAGCAGGCACGTCGAGCCTTTATGCACTTGTTCCAAACGAAGAAGGCTCCGGCGCTAGCCGGAGCCCCTTCGATTGGGTCCGAGCAGATGCTCTTACTTAAGAGCCGTCTGGACGCTGCCGAAGGTGGTCTTCAGGTTGGTGCCGAGACCCTGCACCACCGCGATGATCGCGACCGAGATGCCGGCAGCAATGAGACCGTATTCGATGGCGGTCGCTCCCGACTCATCCTTGGCAAAGCGCTTTACGAGGTTCGTCATGTTAGGCTCCATTGGTCCACACGTGGCTGTCTGAGCGTGATCCCGGAGCCGTTGTTGGCTGGCTGATCCGGGACTGCCACAGACCCTATCGCTGTACCCCTTGCGCTGGGGTTAATCTTCGTGACAAAATCAGTAGGTTTCGCGCGATTAACCAATGTAGTTAACAGCTTGTATATTTGAAATATTACAATTAATAAAGTATTTATCAAAGTCTATTCCCTGTATTCCCCTTTGAGCAGACAAGTATGCATCAACAATTACATTTATACGTAAATAACAATTATAGATACCACGGATCGCGGCCGCTCTTCTAGGCATGGCGTGCGGCGGGCATTACCGGCGCGCCGGCGCCGCCGTACCCGGCCGTGCTTGCGTCTCCGTGCCGGTTGCGAACGTGGAACACCATTCATCCCATCTACCATTCATCCCATCTTAAGCGGGCCACGCTATCCGGGTCGGTGCGTTTGTCGCGTCAGCGTTCAGGTCATCGTCATGTCCGAGGAATTCGTAGCGCTCATCCACAGCATCGGGGTGACCATCTTCAAGCTCGTGCCGGTAACGATCGCGCTCGGCACCGTCTTCGCGGTGTTGTCGTACTTCTGGGCCTGCAATCCGGGGCGGCCCTGGTGGCGCAAGCGCGAGCTGATCACCGATATTTGCTATTGGATCATCATCCCGCTGTTCGCGCGCTTTCTGCGGATCGGATTGTTGGTGATGGGGGCGGCGCTGCTGTTCGGCATCACCAGCGCAGAGGGCCTCGTCGAGTTCTACGACAATGGCCATGGTCCGCTCGCGCAATTGCCGCTGGCCGTGCAGGGGATGCTGTTTCTCGTCGGCTCGGATTTCATGAACTACTGGATTCACCGCGCTTTCCATGGCCCGGTCATGTGGAGATACCACGCGGTGCATCACTCGTCGGAAGACCTCGACTGGGTCTCGGCCGCGCGCTTTCATCCGGTCAATATCTTCCTCGGCAGCGTCGCGACCGACGTGGTGCTGCTGCTGGCGGGGATTTCGCCGAACGTGATGGTCTTCCTCGGACCGTTCACCATCGCGCACTCGGCCTTCGTGCATGCCAACCTCAACTGGACTCTCGGACCCTTCCGCTATGTGCTGGCGGGCCCGGTCTTCCATCGCTGGCACCACACCGCGGTGGAGCGGGGCGGCGAGAGAAACTACGCGTCGACGTTTCCGATCCTCGATGTCCTGTTCGGCACCTTTTACATGCCGGAGGAGGAACTTCCGGCCGACTACGGGATCGCGGATCGAAGCTTTCCGCCGAGCTTCGGCGAGCAGATGATCTATCCGTTCCGGCATTGAGCATCCGGCACGCGCCGGATGTGCCCCGCTGCCGGGCGGCATTTGCACTTCGTTCACCAATTTGGCGTCAAAGTCGGATCGAAACCTGCCCAGTCGCAGCCCGCCGTAGGGCTGTCCGGCGCGTAAGGTGCGGGAGTGTGTGATGGCGTTGTTGTTCAGGGCCGGCCCGCAGGTCGGCGCCGTGCGTGCGCCCGCCTGCAGGGCCGGCGTGACGGCTTCGGTCGGGCCGGGCGCGGTTCCGGCCGCCCCCATTCCCATATTCTCTGATCAGGCACGGCAAGGCCGGCGGATCGCGATTTTCGCGAGCGGCAGCCCGGCGGTGGCCGACCCCATCTCGAGCGATCGTGGAAGGTTCAGCGCATGAAACCCGCACGCCTCATCGTGCTCTTTATCGCCATCGCAGCCGGCGGCATCGCCGCCTTGCTGGCCGGCCGTTCCGAGCAGGCCCCGCCGCCGCCGGCGGCGGTGCCGCAGCTCGAGACTGCCGAGGTGCTGGTCGCCAATGCCGAGATCGGCATGGGCCACGCGGTTACGCCGCAGGACCTGCGCTGGCAAACCTGGCCGGCGGCGGCGGCCGGGGCGAGCTTCATCCGCAAGAGCGAGCGGCCGGAGGCCGTCGATCAGCTGGCGGGCTCGATTGCGCGCATCGCGTTCTCCGATGGCGAGCCGATCCGCGAGGCCAAGCTGATCCGCGCCGGCGGAGCGGGCTACATGGCGGCGATACTTCCAACCGGCATGCGTGCGGCCTCAACCGAGATCGCGCCCGAACGCGGCGTCGGCGGCTTCATTCTTCCCAACGATCACGTCGACGTCATTCTGACGCGTCGCGACAAGGACGCGGAGGCGACCAACGGTGGCATCGAGGTCCAGGTCAGCGAGACGATCCTGACGAATGTTCGCGTGCTGGCGATCGGCAAGACGGTCGAGGAAAAGAGCGGCCAGACCAATGTGGATGGTCCGATCGCGACGCTCGAGCTGACGCCGTCGATGGCCGAGAGGCTGGCGCTTGCCCACCAGCTCGGCACAATATCGCTGTCATTGCGCAGCCTGAAGGATTCCGCGACGCAGAAGGAGGCGGCGGTCCGCGACGATTCGATCGTCGTGTATCGGGGCTCGATCCTTGAATCCTTCAGCTGCAGGCCCAATTGCGATCATCGCGCCGGCTCCGCGCCTCCACCGGACGCCGGCGCCGGCGGCCCGGCCGCGGGACGCCCCACGCCCAAGTGAGCATGCGTGCGCCGCGTCAGGGAATCGGCAGCGCCGTTGTGGACTTGATCTTCTCCATCGCAAAGCGCGAGGTGACGTTCTTGAGCGGCACCGCGGCGATCATCTTCTTGTAGAAAGTGTCGTAGCCCGCGATGTCGGTCACGACGACGCGCAGCATATAGTCGACGTCGCCCGCCATCCGATAGAACTCCATGACCTCCGGCATCGAGCCGACCACCTGCGCGAAGCGGTCGAGCCAATCCTGGGAATGGTCGCCGGTCTCGATCGAGACGAAGACCGTGACGCCCAGCCCGAGCTTGTCCTGATCGACCAAGGCGACGCGCTTGAGCAGCACGCCGTCCGCCTCCAAGCGCTGGATGCGCTTCCAGCATGGCGTGGACGAGAGCCCCACCCGGTTGCCGATCTCGGCGACCGACAATGACGCATCATCCTGCAGGAGCGCGAGAATCTTGCGGTCGGTGGCATCCATCCGGTCGACTTCCGCCGCGGGCGATTGCCCAACGATTAGGGGAAGATTGTGAAACTTTATTCTTTTTTTGATAGCCGCCACCCTAGTACATAGAAAACAATTCTATTTCAAGCCTCTTCCAAGGCGTGCCGGGCGGGCCGCCAGGAAGGCCTCGACCTCGGCCCGTACGGGCGCCCCGGTGATTCCGCCAAAGCGCGTGCACTTGATGGCCGCGGCCGCGGCCGCAAAGCGGATCGCCTCGATCTCGCCGTGGCCCTCGGTGAGCGCAAGGGCAAACGCGCCGTGAAAGACGTCGCCGGCCGCCAGGGTATCGACCGGCTGGATCGGGAAGCCGGACACCCGGCCGCGCTCTCCCGGGGCACCGGGCAGCAGCCAGAGCATGTCATTGGGGCCGTCGGTCACCGCCAGGAACGAGCCGGTGACGGCCGCGATCCGCTCGAGGCCGGCGGCGAGATCGCGCGTCTGGGCGGTGGCGCGCAGCCCCTCGGCGGAAAAAACCACATGCGATGCGACGCGCAGCAGGATGTCGGTCGCCCGCGTCGGCTTGTCGGCATCGAGCACGACCGGGATGCCGCGCGCCCGCGCGGCCTCGCAGATCGGCAGCACGAATTCCGGAAACCGGTTGTCCGCCAGCACCGCATGCGCGGTTGCGACGATCGCGGACGGGTCGTCCGGCCGGGCGGCGGCGAGCCGGTCGTCGCGGTAGTTGACGATGGCGCGCTCACCGCGCGGATCGACGCAAATCCCCGACATCGAGGACGCGACGCCCGTCACCCGCGGGCACCAGGCGGTGTCCACACGCTCGTCCGCCAGGGCCGCCAGGATCCGGTCGCCGATCGCCTCCTGGCCGGCCGGGCCGCCGAGCGGTCCGGCGTAGCGCGCGCGCCCGCCCAA
>DASYFD010000044.1:0-8087 GCA_036498625.1 Xanthobacteraceae bacterium
GACCAGCACCGTGATGGCGCCGTCATATTCGGTGCGGGTGATCCGCCGCCCGCTGTGCTCGCAGGTGACCAGGCGGCCCTGGCGGTCACGGGTATTGCCGTTGGCGTTGCTGGAAGGCTTGCGGTAGACGCTCAGCCGCCCGGTCTCCTCGTCCCAGCGCATGATGCGGTTGTTGGGAATGTCGCTCCACAACAGGCAGCGCCAATCGCCCATCCAGACCGGTCCCTCGCTCCAGCGCATGCCGGTGGCAAGCCGCTCCACCCCGGCATTGTTGATCTTGTATTTGGCAAAGCTCGGATCGAGAATCTTGATGGCCGGATCCGGATAGCTTTCGCTCGGCTCCCAGGCCGCGAAGGCCGCGGGCGCGAAGCTGGCGGCGGCCGCGGCCGCGGCGCCCGCGCCCAGCATGTCTCGTCGTGTGATCTCCATGGCGTCTTCCCCGTGTTTGCCACGGCCTCGAGCGGCCGTGCTGGCGGCATTCTATGCCGGAAAGCGGCCGGCGCGAGGCCGCAAAATCGCGCCACGGCAGCCGGCATGATACGATGAGCTTTCGCGGGGAGAGACGGTGCGATGCTCGATTGGTATCTGGCCCACCAGGCCGACATCCAGCAGTGGGTGCAATGGGGCCTCGCCAACAACGCCTTCCGCAAGATTTCCGCTTTGATGTACGTGATCTTCGCGGTCGGGCTGTTCTCGCTCGGCGCCCAATACCATGCCGCCGTGATCCGCAAGGAGCCCGGCCCCGGACAATTCGCGCACGGCTATTTCACCATGCTCACGATCCAGCTGGTGCCCCTCACCATCACGGGCTTCGTACTGCAGGACGAGTACATCATCGGGACGCGGCTGGGCACGCTGGCGGTGGTGATCGTGGTCTATGGCATGATCTCCAGCCGGGACGGAACCTTCGAGGCCTGGCGCTATCGGGTGTGGATGACGTTCTGGCTCTCGGTCGCGATTCTCGGCCCCATGGTCTGGCTCGAAAGCATCCGCCTGCGCGTGTTCGTGCACGATTACCAGAACTGGATCGCCTGGCTGTCGGTCATCGCCATGGTGGCGTTCGTGGTGCGCGGCCAATGGGTGATCGTGGTGGCGCTGTTCCGGCACTTCGTGCAGGGGCACTACACGATCAAGCGCTTCAGCCTGCAGGTGGTGCGCTTCCTCGGCTTCGCCTTCCAGGCCATTCATTATTGGTACGCCCCGACGACGGCGGCGCCGTTCTTCGGCTATGACCCGATCTTCCTGCAGGGTCTCACCGGCGCGCTCGGGGCAGCCAGCATCGTCATCGGGTCGCTGCTCGGTTTGATCTGGGGAACCGGGGCGCGCCGGCGCAAGCGAAGCGAAGCCCGCTCGGTGGCCGCTTGAGCGTCAATGGCGATTGCCCTCCGGTGCCGGAGGAGCGAGCAGCGCTGCACGCAAAGCGACATCTGTAATTGATGGCCATCACACTTTGGTCGAATGCGAAGCCGTTGCGCTCGAAAGCTTGAACGAGCGACCGGGGCGCCCGGACCAACACATGTGTGAACCACTCGAACCCAACAGGAGAACCTCATGTCGATTCGCACATCGTTACTCGCCGTCGCCGCCATCGCCGCGCTCGCCACCACGGCGCTCGCTCCCACCAGCGCGTCCGCATTCTGGGGCGGTGTTCACTTCCGTGCCTACGCGGGCCACTTCCACTACGGCTTCGTCTACCCGCGTCCGCTGCCCGGCCTGCCCTACATCCCGGCTTGCGGTCACATCGGATGCAATATGAAGTGGTGAACGGGCGTTGCCAGAACCTCGAAGCAGTGTGCCCTGCGTCGTAAAACAATCCGGCCTCGCAAACCCAGTGACCGCCTCGCCACGGAGGCGAAACGAACTCAAGCGCCGCCGGCAGCCCCGGCGGTTTTTTTCAGCTCGCTTCGCGGCAGCGATTTGTACGGAGGAGAATCGTTCAATCGAAATGAACGTTCGGTTGGCGTCGCATTCACTGCAGGTTCATGGCGCACCACGCAGGCTGCCGGCGCCAACCGCTTCTCGCAAATTCGCAAGGAAGCACTCCGGGAGAAATTTTCATGCTGAAGACGCTACTGACAATCGCCGCGCTGGCGGCTTGCATCGGGGCGGCACCTGCGCGTGCCGAGACAACCATCAACCCGCCTGCGGTAACCCAGGACGCCGATCAGGCGACCACCGCCATGGCGGAGTACAGGGGCCATGGGCGGCACCACCATCACGGGCACTGGCGCCATCATCGCCATCACCGGCATCATCATCACCATCGGCACCACCACCATCGGCATCACCATCATCATCACCACCATCGGCACCAAATGCACCACCACCACCATGGCCATCATCACGGCCATCACCATCACCACTGAGTCGGCGGAAAAAATCGCCGGGTGATCCAAGCCGGCATTCAAGATCGAGCCGCATGCGCGAGGACAAATGGTGCCGGCCCGCGAGGCCGGTACCCCGCCTCGTCACGGCGGCAAAAACGAGCGCAACGGCCGCCGGCAACCCCGGCGGCTTTTTTTGGGGAGCGGTCGCGGGATTGCAAAGTCACGCGCGCCATCGCGATGAGGAGGTGCCGGCCACCGCTCTTGAAGCGTCCCGGCCGATTCCGCCCAGACTGTCGCAAATGGGCAACAGTCTGCGGAAACGCCCCGGTGGCTTTATGCTCGCCGGACGACAGACCGCCCAGCCCGTGACCGTAACTGCGCCCCTACTGTTGGAGGTAGCGGCCCCGAAAGGGCTCGCCCGGCCGCCCGGGTGATTCGCGCGTTCGACCCCGCCGGGCAGGCGGAAGCCCGACGTGAAAATGCTCGCGCGGGCCACGAACCACGCTCAAGACCACAACATGATACCGCAGCCGGCGCTTTCGGTCCGGGCCCCTACAGGATTCACCCGAGCCTCATTCACGATTTTGCTTGGTGGCATTAAGATTCTTCCACCGGTTCTTGCATAACCATGGCATTGATGGTGCTCAAGCTGCGGTCCGATGCGCGAACGTCCCGTCGCCAAGCTACGCGGCCGCGCGAGGACGGTATTGCCGGAGCGCCCAGCTGTTTCTTTTTGCGGAGGCCCGCGATGAGATCGACCGTGGTGAAGCGTTCCATTGTGATTGCTGGTCACAAGACCAGCGTCAGCTTGGAAGATGCATTCTGGAAGTCGCTCAGGGAGATCGCGACCGGGCGCGGCATGACATTGTCGAATCTGGTCACATCGATCGACGTGGAGCGCCAGCAGGGCAACCTGTCGTCGTGCCTGCGTCTGTTCGTTCTGGATTTCTACCGTTTTCAGCTCATGGAAGCGATCAGCGCGCGCACCGGCGTCCCGGTCGCGACACGCCCGGCCAAATCCGCTTAGATCCAGCGGAATCCGACGTTTCAGGCGTGAAATACCGATTCAAGGCGCTGCCGCGAGAGACCCGCTGATCTCGGAGAGGAAGCCCAGGGCGGTCGGGCTCTGCACGCCGCGGCGGCCCTTCGCGCACCCCTCGACCGCATCCTTGATGATGTCTTGAATGATCAGGGCGATCAGGCTGGCGTTGTGATCGGCCCGCATCGCGGCGATCGCCAGCTGAGCGTATTGCCGGCCAATCTGCATGTCCCGCTCTCGCTTGCCGGTGGGCCGGATATGCCAGTAACTTTCCGGACGCAACATCGGCTGATCGTCGGCGCGCAGCTTCACGAACGGCAGCGCCTTGGTGGCCGGCAGCGTGAAGCGGCGGATTTCCGCGTCGATCGATTCATCGGGTGCCGGCGCCGAATATGCCACGCGCAAGAATGCGGGCATCGAGGACTTCGACCGCGATTTGGCCGCCATGGGGATCCCTCCTTGTTCTTATTGTGTAGTGTCTTCGTAGCAAGGCCCGCCGCGGCGGGAATCCGCATTATTGCGGAGAGCCTCAGCCATGGGTCGGATGCGAGCCGCCCTCGGTTCAATGCGCGCGATAAATATCCGAGAAAAATTATTTTGGGTGCGCGGATGGTTACCGAAGCGTCAATCCGCGGCGGGAATCCGGGGGAGTGGGGGCAAGCGCCGCACCGGCCAGGCACCCGGAAGGCGCCCCATTTCGAGGCGCGCGCCGCGTCCTGGTGGGATATCCTCACCAAGTCGGCCAGGCCCGCAAAAAAACCGAGAGTCGTCCGATCAGTGAGAGGGGGGATTTCAATCATGCGGCACGCCGCGTTGCCCACCATCATGCTCCTGGCCGTGACGATGTTGCTGCCGGCCGGCGGCGCCGCGGCGGAGATTCATGCGCTCACGCCAGGCGGTGCGCTGGCGGGGGTGAAGGGCGCGGCCGCCGCTTTCACCAGGCAGAGCGGGATCGAGGTCGCGATCGCGTCGGGGCCGCCCTCAACCGTCCGCCAGAAGATCCAGGCAGGGGAGCCATTCGATGTCCTGGTTCAGGCCCAGCCCGCGATGGCGGATACCGAGAAGGCCGGCCTGTTGCGCGCCGGCAGCCGGACCGGGCTGGCGCGCGGCGGCATCGGCGTGGTGGTGCGCGCCGGCGGCCCGGTTCCCGATGTCTCCACCGTCGAGGGCTTCAAGCGCGCGCTGCTGGCCGCACCCAGGATCGTCTACGGCAATCCGGCGCAGGCCAATGCCAGCGGCGAATTGATCGTGCGCATTCTGGCGGCCATCGGCATCCTGGAGGCCATCGAGCCCAAGGTTCGGTTCACCGACATCGTTCCGGGCAATGAGCTGGTCGCCAAGGGCGAGGCCGATCTCGGGCTCTTCAACATGACCGCCATCCCTTACAGCGTCGGGGTGGTGCTCGCCGGCCCGGTGCCGGCGCCGCTGCAGCTCTATACGGCCTACGACGGCGCCGTGCTGGCCAGGGCAGCGGCTCCTGAGCCCGCGCTCGCTTTCGTCAAGTTCCTGGCAAGCGACGCCGCGCGCCAAGCCTGGATGTCCGCCGGCTTTGAGATGTTGCCGGCGCGGTAGCGGCGGCGCGGCAGCCTCGCTCGGTCACGAGGAAACCGTCAACCGCCGCGTGGTGTCGTCAAACAGCTCATCGACCGACAGCCGGCGCGGGATAAGCTGCTGCTGGTGGCAATAGTCGATGATCACCTCGAGAATCGGGCGGCAGGCCTCGACGCCATAGCGATAAGGATCGAGAGCCCCGCCATCGGCCAGCCCTGCCGCAAGCTTGCTCTCGTGCAGCCGCTGGAAGACGTCCTTAATCAGGTCGGGCCGCGACCGCGACAGCTCCTCGCGGACCACCACCATATGATTGATGGGAACGCCGTGATGGCGCTCGGCCCATTTCTGGGCGGCGGCATCCGGATCCGGGATGAGGTGCTTCAGCCGCGGATCCGGCAGCTTGTCGCCGACCACGGCCGCGTCGATCTCGCCGTCCAGAAGCATCTGCACCATGTCCTTGCCGGCCGGCGCACGTTTGACAAAGGGCGGGTCCTGGTATTCGGCCACATGCGGATCCTCATAGGAGATCCATTCGATCTTGCCGAGATCGACGCCATAATCGCTCGCTAGAATTCCCCGGACCCACGTGCCGGTGGTGACTGTGTAGGCCCGCACGCCCACGCGCTTGCCGGCGAGGTCCGAGGTCCGCAGCACGCCGCGGTCCGAATTGTAGGCAATGGTGTGGTGCTGGCCGCGGCTCACCAGCACGGCGGGCAGCAGGACGTAAGGCTTGCCATAGGCCTTGGCCTGCAGGTAGGTCGCGATCGCGAGCTCAGCCACGTCGTACTTGGCGTCCCGGACCACGCTCTTGAACAGGTTGTTCGCGACCTTGACCTCGACGAAATCGAAGTCGACGAGGTGAGAGCTGACCTCGCCGCTCTTGAGCGCCTTGGTGTTCGGATAGTTTCCCAGCATGGTGTGCAGGGTGGTTTTGCCTGGTGCGGACATCCGCGGTCCCCCTTTATTTGGCAAGTGCCGGATACAGAGATTGTGCGGTCTTCGCAAATATCCAGTTCTGGTCTTCCTGCGAAAGGCACGCCAGGGACTTCTTGGCAACACCGAGAAGCTCCGAGAGGTGGCCTTCCGATGACGGATAGTTCGAGCCCCAGGCCAGCCTGTTGGCGCCGAAGACGGAAACCAGCTTCGGAAAGAACGTCTCCGGGGTGGCTTTGCCGTTGCGCGCTTCGGTGAAGTTGCGCGGTGTCAGCTTGAGAAAGATTTTCGGATATTTCGCCAGCGCGAACAGGCTGGCGGCGGCGGCATAAGGCGGGCCGTCCTCCATGACCGGCCGCGCCAGGTGATCGACGATGATCCGAACCTGCGGAAAGCGCTCCACCATCCGTATCATCTGCGGAAAGGCCGAGGGCGACAATTGCAGGCAGACCGACAAACCGAGCGTGCCGGCGCATTCCCAGGCCGGGTAGCTCTTGGGATCGTCCAGCCAGGAAGCCTGATCCGGCATGGTGCTGCCGATGGTGAACAGCCGCATTCCGGTCAGCCCGCGGCTCACCCAGTGCCGCATGCGCTCGGGCGCATCAGCGGCCAGGACGTCGACGGAGAAAACGCCGGTGAACCGGTCCGGGTGGGCCGCAACCGCGTCCGCCACGTAGGAATTGTCGTGGCCATAGCAGGTCGAAGCCTGCACAAGCGCCGACTTGGTCACACCGGCCTGGTCCATGGCGGCGATCATCTGCTCGGTCGAGACCGGCCGGGTCCGCGACCAGTCGGACTGGTGGCCGCCCAGCGGCGCCAGCGGATAGCGCTTTGGATCGTCGGCGATGATGTGGGGGTGGATATCGATAATGGTCGTCATTCGTCACCTCCTGGCCGGTTGGGCGTGATGCGTCGTCCGCGCGGAGCAAGACTGCCGCACGCCCATGCGGGCATTTTCGAACATTTACGGGTTTGCGTGCGGGTCCACGAATGCCTCGTCGAGCGACATTCGCTTCGGGATCAGATTTTGCTGAAGGCCGTAGGTCAGCATGGCCTCAATGCTGCGCAGATTGTCCGCAAGGCCATAGGGCAACGGATCGCCCACCAGCGGCATCAGCCCGCCGTATTTCTTGTCGTCCGCGGACTCGGCCGCGCCGGCCTTGAGCCGCTCGATATAAGGCCGCTTGGATTGCACGAAGGCGTCATAAAGCGCGCCGGCGACCCAGGGGTGCTTCCAGAGCACTTCCGACCTGACCACGATCAGGCCATGGATCGGATAGATGCCGGTCCGCCGGAACCAGTCGGCCTCGGCCTCGGCGGCATTCTCGATCAGCTCCGGATAGACGTCGGCGGCGCCGGGCTGGCCGCCGGTCGTCCACGCGCCGGTCGGGGGGCCGGCACGGCCGATGCCGGCATTGCCGGTGAAGCCGGCCTGCAACTCGCCGCTCGCCATCATGCCGGCGAGCGATTTGCCCTCAGGGGCGTGGATGACGTTGGGCGGCAGCTTGAGGGTCGCGACATGCTCCTCGTCATCCACCACCCAGGTGACCTTGGATGAATCGAGACCATATTCGTTGACGAAAATGCCGCGGGTCCACACCCCGGTGGTGACCGAATAGGCGCGTACCCCGACCTTCTTGCCCTCCAGATCCTTGGGGGTCTTGATGCCGGAATCCGGACGCACCACGAAGCCTCCGTGGTGGAAGCGGCGCATGATGAACACCGGCAGCGCCACAAAGGGAGCGCCGAGCGCGCGCGCGATCATGTAGGTGGTGGGCGCCATCTCGCAGACATCGAACTCGACATCGCGCACCATCCGCCGGAATGCGCCGATGATGGGCACCACCTCGACGAAATTGGGATCGATGCCTTTGATCGTGACCTCGCCCGACTTCAGGGACCGGGTATGGCCATAGTCCGCGATCGCCATGTTGAGGCGCAGTTGTCCGGTCATTCGATCCTCCCCGCCGTGACATTCACTTCTTGCGGCGGACCGGCGGCGCTGCCGGCAGCCGTCGCTATTGCTTCGGGATGCCGGCCTTCTCGATCACTTCGCGCCATTTGCGGCTGTCCTGGGCCATGCGGTCCCACATCTCGGCCGGCGTGCTGCCGCTCGGATCGATCCCGACCGCGCGAAATTTTTCCTGGATGTCCGCACTCGCCAGGCTGCGGTTGATCTCGGCGCTGAGGAAGTTGGTGATCTCGGCCGGCACGCCGGCGCGGGCACCGATGCCGTT
>DASYFD010000045.1:0-3375 GCA_036498625.1 Xanthobacteraceae bacterium
GGTCGGCGCCGCCGGGTGCAGGCAAGATGGATCAAGCTCGGCGAATCTGCCGACCCCGAGCAGGCCGAGGCATCGCTTCACCTCATCCTCCAGCAATTCCAGCAAACGCACGATACCGGCCTCTCCGCCGGCCGCCAGCGCGTAGCATTGCATGCGGCCAAGGCCGACCAGATCGGCGCCGCTGGCGATCGCCTTGACGATATCGCTGCCGCGGCAGAACGAGCCGTCGACTATGATCTTCGCCCGGCCCCCGAGCGCACCCACGATCTCGGGCAGCACATCCAGGGCGCCGCGGCCATGATCGAGCTGACGGCCGCCATGGTTGGACACATAGATCCAATCGATCCCGTGCTCGACCGCAATGGCGGCGTCCTCGGCGGTGGCGATGCCTTTCAGCACCAGCGGGATCTTGAACCGGTCCTTGATGCGCTTGACCGTGTGCCAATCGAGCGCCGCCTGGAATTCGTGGCCGGAAGCCCGGCGCCGCCCCGCGGTGGTGAACCGTTTGGCGATATCGCGCTCGCGCCGGCTGTAGATCGCGGTATCGACCGTCAGGCAGAAGGCCGCGTAGCCATTGTTGATCGCCCGGCTGACATAGTCGTCGACGAATGCGTCGTCGCCGCGCACGTACAATTGAAACATGCGCGCGGCACCGGGCGCGGCCCGGGCAATCGCTTCGAGCCCCGGCTCGCAAACCGAGCTGAGCATATGGGCGACGCCGAAAGCGCTCGCGGCGCGCACCACCGGCGCGGCTCCTTCCGGATGAAAGCTTTCCAAGGCGCCCACCGGCGCCAGCACGACCGGCAGGCGCAGCCGGCGGCCGAGCTGATCGACCGAGGCATCGACCTTGCTGACATCGCGCAACACTCGCGGCCGGAACGCAATCGAATCGAGCGCCATGCGATTGCGCCGCAACGTGGTCTCGGTCTCGGTCCCGCCGACGATGTAGTCCCAATCGTTCTGGTTCAGGTTCTGCCGCGCCTTGGCAACGATCTCGTGCAGGTTCAGGAATTCCCCCGCCGCCGGGCGCAGCTGCTGGGCCACCGGTCGTTCTGAGGTCTTATCCTGCATTTGGGGGCCTAAGGGAGAGCAACGGTCGCGCCCGCTCGTCACCGACAGCGGGTTTCAATTGCATGGGATCAAACATGAGCCTGTCGTCCCCGCGAAGGCCGGGAGGGTATGCACACACGCTCAAGTTCAGGAATGTTCATGTTTCGTCAAGGACGCACTGCGTTTCACTCCTTCTCCCCGTGCGCGGGGAGAAGGTCGGGATGAGGGGGCGCCATAGCGAGTCTGAGCCCGTCGTAACGCCCCCTCACCGGGCCGATTTCCGGTTTTCCTCCTTGCCGGGTCGCCCTCTCCCCGCAAGCGGGGCGAGGGACGCCGTGGGCGCGGCGTCTGCCTGTAGGCAACACCTCACTTCTGCGTCTCCTTGAAGTAGCGCAGGTCGGGGGGCGGCTGGTCCTTCTTGGCGGGCATCAGGCGGCCGTCGCCGCTCATGAAATAATTCTGCCCGCCGATGCCTATGTGATTGTTGCCCTCGGCGCAGACCTCCTCGAACCATTCCGGTTGCGCGATGTGTTCGCGCACATAGGTCTTGGTGACCGTCCACGGATGCGTCAGCGCGTTGTCGATCGTGGTCATCTCGTTGGTCAGGGCGTCGGGCTTGTTCTTGTCCCAGTGAATCCGCTCCCGCACCACGGTCTCGTTGTCGGGATGCAGCGGAATGCCGGCGGCATCGAAGGCGCGCGGGCCCTTGAAATTCCGGGTCTCGACCTCGAGGGTGTCGTAGCGGCCGTCACCGTCGGTGTCGAGCCACTTGCCGATCGAATAGCCGCGGTATGTCGGCTCGATATATCCGGTCGGCCAGGCGCGCCCGTCGGTAAAGATGCGCCGCGAATCGTGGATATGCTCGAGCAGGATGTGGGTGGTGTCGGGCGTGATGACGATCTCCATGTCGCCATAGGGATTCATGATGCGCGGCATGCCCGGCGAGATGCAGACATAGGTCGGGTCGCCGCCCTGCCCGCCGTCCGCCTGGTCCTTGAGGTTGGCCTCGAGGACGGCCTGAAACTCGGGCTTGAGCGGGGCGTTCTGGGCGAGCCCCTGGTTCTTGGTCGGATCATAGCCCGGCTGACCGGCCACGCCCGGAACCCGGGCCCGCACCCACTGGCCCTTGAGATCCGGATATTTCGATTCATCGAAGGCGCGCGCCTCTGCGAATGCCATCAGCAGCGCGGCCGCCAGCACGCAGGTACAAAGCAAGCTCCGGCTCAGCATCAAATCCTCCCGAGAATTGAATGGTGCGGCGTTCCCGTCACTTCTTGGTCTGGTTGAAAAAGGTGAGGTCAGGCGGCTTCTGGCCCTTGCGGGAGGGCATGAGGTTGCCGTCCCCGCTCAGGAAGTACATGTCGGCCCCGATATAGATGAGGCCGCTGCTCTCGCCGCACATGTATTCCGACCAGACCGGCTGCTCGCCCGGCTCCCGCCGGTATTTCTTCGCGACGCTCCACGGGCGGGTCAGCGCATGGTCGAACACCGTCATGTCGTTGTGCAGGAGGGTCGGATCGTCCTTGTCGAGATAGATGCGTTCCTTGACGATGGTCTGGTTGTCGGCGTGCAGAGCCATGCCGCTCGGCTCAAAGGCGCGCGGACCCTTGAAGTAGCGGGTCTCGGCTTCGAGCGTGTCGAAGCGGCCGCTGCCGGTGGTATCGAGCCAGCGGCCGATAGAGTAGCCGTCGAAGCTCGGCTGGATGTTGGCGGGCCAGTCGCGCCCATCGGTGAAGATGCGCCGGCGCGTATCGCGGTTGTGATCGATCCGCACATAGGTGACTTCCGGCAGCACGACGAACTCCATCGGCTGGAACGGACCCATGATCGCCGGCATGCCGACCGCCAGGCACTTGGCGCTCGGCCAGAAGCCCTGGCCGCCGGCGGCCTGATCGGCGAGGCTCGCCTCGAGGATCTTCTGATACTCCGGCGTCAGCGGGGCCTGCTGGGCGAGGCCCCAGGACTTGTCCGGATCGAATGGCGCCTGCCCGGTGACGCCGGCGGGCGGGCGCGCCCGCAGCCACTGGCCCTTGAGATCAGGATACTTCGCGTCATCGAACGCGCGGGCGCCATCACTGGCCGCCATCAGCATCGCCATCACGGCAAGCACACCGAGCAAGCTCCGGGAAACCATGCCATCCTCCCTCTTTATGCTTTTGCCGTAACGATACACCGATTGCGCGCCCGGGCGGAAGGGCGTCACGGCACGGTGGGCCTAGTGACATTATCGAAGCTCGAGTCGTACCTGGTGTTTGAGGCAATGGTCCATCGGCCGCCTCGGCAGGCTCCCTCTCCCATAGGGAGAGGGTGGGGGTGAGGGGTCAC
>DASYFD010000046.1:0-30152 GCA_036498625.1 Xanthobacteraceae bacterium
ATGGACCCGTCTTCCTCGATCAGGCCCGGACAGCCGATGCCGATGAAGGGCGCGAGCTTGATCTCCTTCTTGACGGCCGCCGAGATCAGCCCGTTGAGCATCCCGGTCAAGGTGTCCAAGGCGTGCTCGCGCTTCACTCCCTCCTCGTCACCGTGGCGCCAGAGCGAGAACTTCCACACCTTGGCCTTGGCGAGGCGGGCATCCTTCTTGAGGTTCAGATTGACCACGCCGGCCCGGATATTGGTACCCCCGATATCGACGCCGAGGATTGCGTCATAGGCTTGAAACATCCAGGCCGGTGCCAGATGGGCGGCGCCGATGAGCCCCGCTTCGTCCGGATCGTTGTGGATGGGCGCCAGCCCGATATCGATCTTTTCGGCCTTGAGGATGATGGAGGTGCGGCCGATCACCAGTTCGCCGACACGGCTCGCCCGAAACCCGCCGCCGACCGCGATGCGTTGGGTGTCCTTCCAGCCCTTCAGCTTGAGATAGCGGCGCACCACCAGGGCAAGCTCCTGGGAGAAGTCCTCGATCGCGCCATGGATGATGCCGGCAGCCTCGGGCTCCCCGCGCTCCAGCAAGTCATCGAGCTGCTTCTTGCTCAATTCATCGCCGACCTCGTCGCCGAGCGGATCGCCCCCGGTCTGGCGAAGCGACTTGCGCCAATTGTGAATGATGTCCCGGAATGCGCCTTTGCTGGCGCGGTCGCCGATGAAGCCCTCGTCGTCCTTGAGCTCGATATTGTAGCTGTCGAGATCGACCGATGGCAGGCGCATGGCGCCGTGGGCGGCTACGGCCGGCAAGGTGGTTTTCTCTGGCATTGAAAAATCCTCCAGCTCCGGCACGGTAACCTGCAATTCCGGGAAAGGTTCACCAGGTCACCGACCGAGCAGGACGGCTGCCTGCGCGTGGAACTTTTTCCTCAGAATCGCATTGTTGCTCCAGCAAAACGACCACTCGGGAGGTTTGGATGTTATTGCGGGAATTCAGCGAGCGGGCGGCGGAGTGCATTCAGCTGGCCGAGCGGGCGCGCTCGGAGCATGACCGCGATTTTTTCATCGAGCTGGCGCGCGCCTGGTGCGGCGTGACCGAGGAGCCGCCGAAGGAAGACCGCCCACGCCACTGACGGGAGAATTGCATGGCCCGCAAATATTCACCCAGCGCCTCCAAAGACATCGAGAGCGCCATGCGCAAGCGCAAGCGCGGTACCCTCAAGCGGGGCAAGGGCGGCAAGGGCGGCAAGGTCAAGAGCCGCAAGCAAGCCATTGCCATCGGCCTGTCGGAGGCGCGCCAGAAGGGCAAGAAAGTTCCCAAGCGGAAATCGAAGCGCTAACGCGCGCCCTCTACAGTGTACCGTGTGAGGGCGCAAGCCATTCCGGCTCTCGACCACCAAGGATTCCCCCATGCCTGCCCGCGCTTACTGGAAGGGTTACCTGCGGCTTTCGCTCGTGACCTGCCCAATCGAGCTGTTTCCCGCCACCTCGCAATCCGAAAAGACGCATTTTCACCAGATCAATACCCAGACCGGGCATCGCCTGCGTCAGCAGATGGTGGACGAAAACAGTGGCAAGGTGGTGGACAAGGCACATAAGGGGCGCGGATACGAGCTGGCCAAGGGGCGCTACGTCCAGATCGATGAGGACGAGCTTGCGGCCGTCGAGATCGAGAGCACCCATACGGTCGATATCGACAGCTTCGTGCCGCTCGCCGAGATCGACAAGCGTTATCTCGACAAGCCCTACTATATCGTGCCGGACGGCAAGGTCGGGGCCGAAGCCTTCGGCGTGATCCGCGATGCCATGAAGGACAAGGACCGGGTCGCCCTGGCCCGCATCGTGATGGCCAACCGCGAGCACATCATCGCGCTTGAGCCGCGCGGCAAGGGCATCCTGGGGACGACGCTGCGCTACGACTACGAGGTGCGCGACGAGAAGCCGTATTTTTCCGATGTGCCGAGCGTGCGCGTCTCCAAGGAGATGCTCGACCTCGCCGAGCACATCCTGGAGACCAAGGCCGGCCATTTCGACCCCGCGAAATTCAAGGATGAGTATGAGCTGGCATTGCGCAAGCTGGTGAAGCGCAAGGCGGCGGGCAAGAAGATCGAGGCGCCGCAGCCCGAGGAGGAGGGCGGCAAGGTCATCGACTTGATGGAAGCGCTGCGGCGCAGCCTGCACGGCCAACGCGGTCGCAAGGCCGTCGGGCGCGGGAAGGGCAGCAGGAAGGCCGCCCGCCGGGGCAAAAAAGCCGCCTGAGGGATAGCTGCGCAGGCTTTCGTTATTTGTTGATAACATCCGCAATTGGACTCTTTCCCAATTGCGGTGGATTGAGGCCTTTCCTAACAACTGCGCGGCGGAGGGAGGGAACCGACCGGCTGTGAGTCGGCACGACGTCCGCGAGGCCGTCCGGCCCGCGCGAGATCCCGGACGGCCTTTTTTATTTGCTGTGGCGCGTGTCGCGCGCCCGCAGGATGGCGATCGGAAGCACGCCGAGCAGCTCGGATGCCGGAAGATCGGTTTCTTTGACGGTCCGCTGCTCGGCCAATAATTGCTGCAGTGCCGAAAACCCATCAACCGAGACTGTTGCATTCCAGTCCCGCGGCCATCGGCGTCCGCCTTGGCTCGCGCGATTGAACAGCCGGGCCGCGACGATCAGTATCGCGTCGCTGCCGTGGCAGCGCGCGAAGGCGACGATCTCGGCGCTGTCGGGGCCTTGGACGCGGAGCGGCCGATAGTCCCCTTGGGTGAAGACCTGCGGGACTTCCCGCCGCAGCGCCAGCAGCCGGGCCGTGAGCGCGAGCTTGATGCGGCCATCGGGCCACGCATTGGCCAACGCCTTCCAATCGCTGCTCCCGCTCAAGGACTGCAAGGATTGCGCCCGCGCCGGGAAGTCGACCGGGCGCCGGTTGTCCGATCCACCAGAGACAAGTCCCAGAACTCGGTGCCCTGATAGAAGTCAGGCACGCCCGGCATCGTGGCCTTGAGGGTCACCTGCGTCAGGCTGCTCAGCGCGCCCATCAACGCGACCCGCGCAGCGAAACCGCCAAACGAATCGATGAATTCTGCGGATCGGCCGCGGTCCAGCAGATCATGAACGAATTGCCGGAGGCCGGCCTCATAGCCCTCGTCGGGATCGAGCCAGCTTGTTTGTTCCTTGCCCTCGCGCGCCGCCTTGATCGCGAAGGCCTGCATGCGCTCGATCAGGCTCGGGTCGGGACCGCCCGGCGTCCAGGCGCCCAGCAGGCTCTGGTAGAGCAGATATTCGTGCGCCGCCGAAGGCGTTCGCGAGGCCGTCGAAGAACGCAGCAACGGCGCATTCATGCTCCGCCACGCGGCGACCGCCTCTGCCCAGTCCGCCGCAAGCTCGGAAAGGCACAACAACCGTGCGCGCGCGTCCTCGCCGCGTTTGGTGTCATGGGTGGCGGTGGCGGTGAGGCCAAGCGGCACTTGCGCGGCCCGGTTTTGCATCAGCGCGTGAAAATCTGCGATCGAGAGCGGGTTGGCGGCCGGGTTGCCGCCGACCTCGTTGAGACCGATGAGCCGGTGATAGCGATAGAAGGCGGTGTCCTCCAAGGATTTCGCCATCACGGGGCCGGTGAATTGTTGCAGCTTGAAGGCGAAGCGCCGCACCCGCACGGTACTATGGCAAGGCCGTCGGCCGGCGATCAGATCGAGCGTGATCGTTTGGCGCAGGAAATCGAAAATGCCGGTATCCAGGCCAACCCACTGCGCGCGCGCCGCCGCGAGCGCGCCATCGATGATCGTACGATCCGCGGACGAGGCGCCAGCGGAAGTGATGTAGGAGCGGTAGACCGGGAAGTACACAATGAACAGCTCCAGCGCCGCCCGCAGGCGGGCGCCGGTGTAGTCGCGCGTGCCGTAGTGTCCGGCGGCGATGCGCGTGACGAGGCGCACCAGCGCCATGAATTCGGCGGCCAGAATGGTTTCCAGCACCTGGCGCTTGGCCGCCAGCAATATTTCTGCGAATGCGCGGCCGTCGTGACTGATGTCCCGCCACAGCCGGTCAAGGGCCGCGAGCCCGCGGCCATCGAGCAGGAGCCGCGAGATCACGTTGAGCCATTCGTAGCCAGTGGTTCCGGCGACGCCGGGAAACTGCGGCACCGGCTCGCTCTCGCCGAGGATCTTCTCCATGACCACGTAGAAGGTTTCGGCGGGTTGCCGGGCTCGGATGAAATCCTGCAGCCGTTGGCAGTATTGCGCCGGATCAAGCAGCCCGTCGATGTGGTCGAGGCGAAGGCCCTGCAGGTCACCGTGCGCGATCAGGCGCCCGACCAGGCCGTGGATTGCCGCGAAGGTGCCGGCATCCTCGACGCGCAATCCAGCCAGCGCGCTGATGTCGAAGAAGCGCCGGTAGTTGAGCTCGGTCGCCGCCAACCGCCAATGGGCCAGCCGGTAATGCTGGCGCTCGAGCAGGCGATGCAGGCTGGCGACGCCGGCCGGCGGCGCAAACGCCTGCAGGCCGCGCGCAATCACATCGAGGCCCGCGCTTGCGGCCAGCGCGCTCTTCAATCGTTGTGCCGCGGCGCGCGTACGCCCGCGCTGCCCGAGTTCGTTTGCCAGCTCCAGCAGCTGGCGTCCGGCCGGGGAGTCGGCGGCCCTGGCGGCCGCGACCGCCGTGCGCAGGATCAAGCCGTAGTGTTCCGGCCGGATCGGAAGCCGGTGCTCGTGGTACCAGGCCGAAAAGCTGCCGGTGGCGGCATCGTGGCGCAGCTTGATCTCGCCCCGATCGAGCACCTCGCCATAGGGCTCGCCGAGGATCGGCAGCAGCACCCGCCCGGCTCCGCGAAAAACGTGTGCCTGCCAGTCGATATCGAATGCTGCCGCGTGGGAGGATTGCGGGCCCCATTCCAGGACATCGAGCCACCACGGATTGTCGGCGTAGTTGATGCCCATATGGTTCGGCACGAAATCGAGAATGAGCCCGATGTCCGCCTGCGCCAGTGCATCAGCCAGCCGGCGAAAGGCCGGCTCGCCGCCAAGCTCGGGATTGAGCGCATTGGGATCGACCACGTCATAGCCGTGGGTGCTGCCCGCGCGTGCCTGCAGGAACGGGGAGGCATAGAGATGACTGATGCCGAGGGCCTGGAGATACGGAACGATGTCGGCCGCCTGATCGAAGCCGAAGCCGGCGTGGAGCTGCAGCCGATAGGTGGAGAGCGGGGGCGCGGGCGGCATCATTCCGCTCCGATGCGCCAGAACACCGACCATGCAGGCAGCGTGTCGCCCGGCTCGCCGCCCCAGACCGGCGTCCCGGCCGGCATCTGCGATGATCGCGATGTCGAGTTCGATAGATTGGCCAGCAGCAAAAGCCGGCCGCCATCGCCCAGCCGCCAATCCGCGCTCAGGACGTCTTCATCCCATCGGGCCGAGCCGAAGGCGGCCCCGACCAGACGCGGGACGATCATCTTGCGGCGTGTCATCAGCAAATCGCGCACCAGCGCCAGCCGCCGTTGTCCGGCAGGCGTCGCGCACGCCTCCCAGTCGAGGATGGCGGATCGAAACGTCGCCTCCGCCAGCGGATCCGGAATATCGTCGCCGAGTGTCGCATAGGCGGCCTTGAACTCCTCGCGCCGTCCCTTGCGAACCGCTTCTGCGAGATCGCCCTGAAAATCGCAGAAGAAGGGGAAAGGCCGAACCGAGCTCCATTCCTCGCCCATGAACAACATCGGCGGCATCGGTGCCAGCAACGTGATGGCGAGCGCCGCCGAGACGGCGGCCTCGTCGGTCTGCAGGCGGTCGCCCAACGGACGATTGCCGATCTGATCATGGTTCTGCAGAAAATTGACGAAGGCGGTCGGGGGCAGTGTGCCGGAGGCTTGCCCGCGCGGGCGGCCCGCCCGATGAGCGGACGCCTCTCCCTGATAGGCAAATCCCGATGACAGGGCTCGGGCCAGGTGCAGCCGCGAGCCGGACGCATAATCTTCGTAATAGCCGCTGCGCTCGCCGGTCAGGAGAACGTGCCAGGCATGATGATAGTCGTCATTCCATTGGGCGCGATACTTTCCGTGCGGCGGATTGCGGCCGGGGTCGAGCAAGCCGGCGTCGTTGTCGTCGTTCTCCAGCACCAGATGGATCGCGCGTCCGCTCGCGGTCGCGAGAATCCCGACCGCGAGGCTGAGCTCGTTCAGCAGCAGGGATTGTCCCGGCTCCGGGATGGTGTGGACAGCATCGAGCCGCAGGCCGTCGAAGCGATAGTGCCCGAGCCAGTGCAGCGCGTTGTCGATCGCGAATGCGCGCACCTCGGGCACCCGGTAGTCGATGGCCTGTCCCCAGGGGGTGCGGGCCGGAACGAAAAAATCGGGCGCGTAGCGGGCTAGATAATTCCCCTCCGGCCCGAAATGATTGTAGACGACGTCGAGGAACACCATGAGGCCGCGCAGATGAGCTTCATCGATCAGCGCCTTGAGGTCTTCGGGCCGTCCGTAGCTGCTGTCCGGCGCATAGAGCAAGACGCCGTCGTAACCCCAATTGCGCCGGCCGGAGAAATCGGCGACCGGCATCAGCTCGATTGCGGTCAGGCCAGTCGCCACCACGTGGTCTAGCTTTTCAATGGCGCCGCGAAAGCTGCCGGCGGGTGTGAACGTGCCCAGATGCAGCTCCAGCAGTGCGGTGTCCGCCCAGGGGCGGCCACGCCAATCCGATGTCTGCCAAGCGTAGCCGCTGTGATCGATGACCTCGCTCGGCCCCGCGACGTCGCCGGGCTGGAAGGCCGAGGCCGGATCCGGCACATTGAGTTCGCCATCGATCCGAAACTTGTAAAGCGTGCCGGCCTGTGCGGCCGGGGCCACGATCTCATGCCAGCCGCCCGGCAACGCCTGCATCGGATGAGGCGTGCCGAGCAACAGCTCGACACGCCGCGCCGCCGGTGCCCATAGCCGGAAGGTGACTCCCGCGGCGGTCAATTCCGCCCCGAAGCGCAGGCGGCGGCTCATGCCGCCCCCGCGAACGCCATGACGGAACGGGCAGGTGCCGGCCATTTCGTGCCGCAATCGAAGACTTGCTCTTTTTGCTCCGACGCCGCGGTGCTGAGCTGAAGGGTCCAGCGGCTGCAGTCGGCGAGGTTGGGGAAGAGGAAATCGACGGTCTGCGGCGCGGCATTGAGCACGATGTAGAGCGGTGGCGCCCCTTGCTCCAGCGGCCCCAGCACATACGCGAGGAAGCGCCCTTCCGGGAAATTCCAGTCCTGCTCGGTCATCTCGGTCGCCCGCGGCGTGAGCCACAGCACCCCGTAGCTTCCGTCGGGTTGCCGGCCGTCGACGAAGCGGCGCGGTCGCAACTGCGGGAACCGGCGCCGCAGCGCGGTCAGCTCGCCCACCAGCCCGGACATGTCCTCGTCCGCACGGCCGAGGTTCGACCAGTCCACCCAGCCGGTCGGATTGTCCTGACAATAGGCGTTGTTGTTGCCGCCCTGGCTGTTGCCCACCTCGTCTCCCGCCAGCAGGAGCGGAACGCCTTGTCCCAGCAACAGGCAGGCCAGCAGGTTGCGCCGCAGCTGCCGCCGCAGTTGCAGGATTTCCGGATCGTCGGTCGGCCCTTCGACGCCGCAATTGGTGCTGTGGTTGTCGTCGGAGCCATCGTGGTTGTCTTCGCCGTTGGCCTCGTTGTGCTTGCTTGCGTAGCTCACCACGTCGGCGAGCGTGAAGCCGTCGTGAACCGTGACGTGATTGATGCTGGCGCGCGGCGAGCGCCCGTCATGATTGAAGAGGTCGGTCGAGGCCGTCATGCGGCCGCCGACGTCTCCGATCACGTTGCCGTCGCTGGTCCAATAGTGTCGCAGCGTGCGGCGAAAGTGATCGTTCCATTCCGACCAGCCGGGCGGAAAATGGCCGACCTGATAGCCGCCGAGCCCGATATCCCACGGCTCGGCGATCATCTTGACGGTCGCCAATATTGGATCCTGGCGGAGGGCCGCAAAGAAACTGGCGCCCGGATCGAAGCCGTTCGGCCCGCGGCCGAGGGTGGTGGCGAGATCGAAGCGGAACCCGTCGACGTGCCCGATCTCCACCCAATAGCGCAGCGAGTCCATCACCATTTGCAGGACGCGCGGATGCCCGAGGTTGATCGCGTTGCCGGTACCGGTGAAATTCTCGTAGTAACGTGGCTGACCCTTGCTCAGCCAATAGTAGGAAGTGTTGTCGATGCCGCGGAAGCTCAGCGTCGGACCCAGGTGATTGCCCTCGCAGGTATGGTTGTAGACGACGTCGAGAATGACCTCGATGCCGGCGTCATGCAGCCGGGACACGGTCGCGCGGAAGCTGTCCAGCGGCACGTCGACCGCATACCGCGCCTCGGGCGCGAAGAAGCACAGCGTGTTGTAGCCCCAGTAGTTGCTCAGCCCTTTTTGGACCAGCTGCCGGTCGTCCACCAAGGCGTGGATGGGAAGGAGCTCGAGGGTGGTAACGCCCAGCCGCTTGAGATGCGCGATCATGGCGGGTGCGCTGAGCGCGCCGTAGTGACCGCGCGAGGCGGCCGGGACGTCCTCGCGCTGCTGGGTCAGGCCCTTGACGTGGGCTTCGTAGATGACGGTGTCCTCCCAGGGCACGATCGGGCCGGTCTTCTGGCCCAATGTGTAGGTGTCGTCGGTGACGACTGCCTTGGGCATACCGCGTGCATTGTCGCGCCGGTCGAATGACAGGTCGGCGCGGGCGCTTCCCACCCGGTAGCCGCAATGGGCATCGCTCCAGACCAGCCGTCCGCTGAGCCGCTTGGCATAGGGATCGAGCAGCAGCTTGTTGGCGTTGAAGCGAAACCCGCGTTCCGGCTCGTAGGGCCCGTGCACCCGATAGCCATAGACCCGGCCGGGCATCACGTCGCTGAAATAGCCGTGCCAGATGTCCTCGGTGCGCTCCGGCAGCGCGATGCGCTCGAGCTCGCGCTTGCCCTGGCTGTCGAACAGGCAAAGCTCCACCTTCTGGGCATTGGCCGAGAACAGCGCAAAGTTGGTCCCTCTCCCATCCCAGCTGGCTCCCAGCGGATGGGGGGCACCGGACGATAACCGGGTGCTAGCGCTCCGGAATGAAAAAAAGCGCGGCAAGTGGCGGAATGACAAGATTGACCTCTGGAACGCTGCTTTCGTCCAACGTCCGGATTGCCCCGGCGTTTCCCACGTTGCTGCCGCCATAGCCGGCGGCGTCGGTATTGAGGACCTCCCGCCAGGTGCCGGCAAACGGCACCCGGATGCGATAATCCCGGTAGACCTCCGGGGTGAAGTTAACCACGACCAGGCAGCGTGCGGCGGTATCGCGTCCCTTGCGCAGCCAGGCGAAAACGCTGCGGTCGGCGTCGTGCATGACCAGCCATTCGAACCCGGCGTTGTCGCAATCGAGCTCGTGCAGCGCCGGCACGCTGCGGTAAAGATTGTTGAGGTCGCGCACCAGCGCCTGCACCCCCCGATGGCGCGGCTCATCGAGCAGATGCCAATCGAGCGAGCGGTCGTGGCTCCACTCGCTTTGCTGGGCGAGCTCGTTGCCCATGAACAGAAGCTTCTTGCCCGGATGCCCGAACATGAACGCGTAGTAGGCGCGCAGGCTAGCGAAGCGCTGCCAGTCGTCGCCCGGCATCCGTCCCAATATCGAGCGCTTGCCGTGCACGACCTCGTCATGGGACAGCGGCAGGATGAAATTCTCCGAGAACGCGTAGTGCAGACCGAACACGATCTGGCCGTGATGATGCTTGCGATGGATCGGATCCTTGGCAACATAGTCGAGGGTGTCGTGCATCCACCCCATGTTCCATTTGTAGCCGAAGCCGAGCCCGCCCCATTCGACCGGCCGCGACACCATCGGCCAGGCGGTGGATTCCTCCGCCGCGGTCGTCGTCTCCGGAAAGCGCGCGAAGGTTTCGGTATTGAAGCGCCGCAGGAACGCGACCGCCTCCAGGTTCTCGCGTCCGCCCAGCCGGTTGGGGACCCAGCCGCCCGCCGGCCGGCTGTAGTCGAGATAGATCATGGAAGCGACTGCATCGACCCGAAGCCCGTCCACCCCATAGCGGTCGAGCCAGAACAGGCCGTTGGCCAGCAGGAAGTTGGAGATCTCGGTGCGGCCGAAATTGTAGATGAGGGTGTTCCAATCCAGATGCCGGCCCTGCTGGGGAGCGGCATGCTCGTAGAGCGCAGTGCCGTCGAACCGGCCGAGCCCGTGCGGATCGTCGGGAAAATGTCCGGGAACCCAGTCGAGGATCACGGCGAGGCCGGCGCGGTGGCAGGCGTCGATCAGGTGGGCAAAATCCGCCGGCGCTCCGAACCGGCTGGTGGGCGCAAACATGCCGGTGGGTTGATAGCCCCACGAGCCGTCGAACGGATGCTCGCTGATCGGCATGAACTCCACATGGGTGAATCCCAGGTCGCGCACGTAGGCGGGCAATTCCTCCGCCAGCTCGCGATAGCTGAGCCAGCGGTTGCCTTCCTGCGGGCGACGGCGCCACGAGCCGAGATGAACCTCGTAGATCGATATGGCAGCGCTCAAGGCGTTGGCCCCGATCGGCGCCGGCTGCGGGCGCGGCAACGCCTCCATGTCGACCACGATCGACGCGGTTTGCGGCCGCAGCTCGGCCGCGAAGGCGACCGGATCCGATTTGAGCGGCAGCATCGTGCCGTCTGGCCCGATGATCTCGTATTTGTATTTGTCGCCCGTGCGCGCCGCCGGCACGAAGATTTCCCAAAAGCCGTTGCCGCGCACCCGCATGGCATGACGCCGACCATCCCAGGAATTGAAGTCGCCGACCACGCTGACGCGCCGGGCATTGGGGGCCAGCACCACGAAGGCGACCCCAGCCACTCCCTCGAGCATCAGCGGATGTGCGCCGAGCTTGTCGTAGAGACGCACATGCGTGCCCTCGCCGAGCAGATAGAGATCGAGATCCGACAACACCGGCGGAAACCGGTAGGCGTCCTCGATCTCGACCACCTGCTCGCCATAACGGGCGCGCACGTGATAGCGCGGCGAGCCGTCGGGCAGGGGGCCGGCGAACAGCCCGGCCTCATGGATGCGGCGCAGGCTGTTGGCGCGGCCGCGCTCGTCGATCACCGCGACATCGGCGGCGTCCGGCAGAAACACCCGCACCACCTGACCGTCATTTTCGGTGTGCAGGCCCAGATAATGGAACGGGTCGGGATGGCGGCCCTCGACCACCGCATAGGCTTCGGGCGGGAGCGGCATCATGTCGGCACCCGCGGTGATCGCGAAAGGATACGTGCCACGCCGGCGAGCGGGACGCGCAGCCAATCGGGGCGGTGCGCCATCTCGTATTCCAGCTCGTAGCAGGCTTTTTCCAGGAGAAAGAAGTCGAGCAGCCGGTCGGCGTCGGCCGCTTGCGCGGGCCACAGGCGCGCATCCGTCATGAACTCGCGGTAGGCGGCCAGTACGCCGGCGACGGAACGCTCGCGCCAATCATCGAGCGCGCGCGCGATCGTGCCCTGCTCGTCGGGAGCGGACTTGAGGGCACGCTCGAGCGCGGCGGTGGCGGAATAGTCGATCGAGCGGATCAGACCGGCCACGTCGCGCGCCGCCGTCGTCTTGCGCCGTCGCTCCGTCAGGCTGCGCCGCGGCTCGCCCTCGAAATCCAGGATCACTACGTCATCCTTGACGATGAGCATTTGGCCGAGATGGAAGTCCCCATGATGGCGGATCTTCATCGCGTCGATATTGTCCGGCAACAGACCGCGCAGATAGGCCGGCAAGGACCCCTCGTGCGCGAGCACTTCCTCGACCAGCGCCTGGTCAGCGGGTTTGGCGTTGGCCCGATGGCGCGCCAGCTTGCCGAAGGCGCGTTGCGCCCGGCGCAGCACCTCCTCAGTCCATTTGCCGACGTCAGCGGGCGTGATCGGCTCGGGCTTGAAATCGGGCACATCGTCCCGGCTGGCGAGGGCAATCTGCATCTCGGCCACCCGGCGTCCTACCTGGCGCATGCGCAAGAGATAAGTCGCCTGCTCGTCGCTTTCGGTGGCGGCTTCGCCGGTCAGGAGGCGCTGCTCCTCGACATAGCGATCGAGATACGCGTTGGTCACCGACCAGGCGTCGCCCTGGTTCTCGATGAAGCGGTGAACGACCGCCACGGCGCTGCGGGTGTCGCCGTCCACCAGCTCCACCGTTCCGAGCAGCGGCGGCATGTTGGCGAAGCCCGCGATCTCGGTGAGGAAACGTCCGATCTCGATCTCCGGATTGAGGCCGGGCTCGAGCCGGCGAAACAGCTTGACCACGTAGTGGCTGCCCACCACCACCGTGGTGTTCGACTGCTCGGTATTGACCGCGCGCACGTCCTCGATCGCCGGCGGCTCGGAATTCGCGAAGTCACCCACCGGGGAAAATTCCAGCCGCCAGCCATCGGTCTCGAGGGTGCCGGCGACGCGCACCTTGGCAAGCAGCATCGCGATGAAGGCTGCATCGGTGGTAGCGTCCAACAGCGTGCCCTCGCGCGGGCCGCGGCGCACCGCCGCCAGCGCATTCTGGTCATGGCGCGCGCGATCGAAGCGCGTCCAGTTGATGGCGAGCGGCATCAGGTATTGTCCGCTGTCCCGTCCGGCCTTGGTCTCGATCAGGGCCAGCGCCAAGCCCAATTCGCCGCCGGAGAGCGGGATGGTGGCGGCGAGCTTGGCGGTCACCGTGGCACTGTCGTTGGCGGGAAACCAGCGGCGGCCGGCCAGGAAGGACGGCAGCACGTCACGTTCCAGGATCACCCGGGCGCGGCCATGCGAGAGCGAACGCCAGCCCTCGGTGACCACCAGGGTCTCGAACTCGGGCGCGATGCTCGGCGATTCGATCTCGCCCGATGGCTCACAGAGATTGAACCAGAAGAATCCATAAGGGGCGAGCGTGACCACATAGGGTTGCTCCCCGATCGGCGGAAAATTCCTGCGGCCCAGCATCTCGAGCGGGATGCGGCCGCGCCAGGGCGACAGATCGATCTCGGTCGCCTGTGCGGAGCGCGAAAGGTTGGCGACGCACAAGATGACGTCGTGCTCGTATTGCCGGACATAGACCATCACGGACCGATTCCGGGTCCGGATGAAGGAAAGCGAGCCGCGGCCGAACACCTGGCTCGACTTGCGCACCGAGATCAGGCGCTTGGTCCAGCTCAGCAGCGAGGCGATGTTGCGCGACTGCGCCTCCACGTTCACGGCTTCGTAGCCGTAGACCGGATCCATGATGGTGGGCAGAAACAGCCGCGCTGGGTCGCAGCGCGAGAAGCCGCCGTTGCGGTCCGGCGTCCATTGCATGGGGGTGCGCACGCCGTTGCGGTCGCCCAGATAGATATTGTCGCCCATCCCGATCTCGTCGCCGTAATAGATGATCGGGGTGCCGGGGAACGACAGCAAAAGCGAGTTCACCAGCTCGATCTTGCGCCTGTCGTTGTCCATCAGCGGCGCCAGCCGCCGGCGGATGCCGAGATTGATCCGCGCCCGCGGATCGCTCGCATAGGTGGACCACAGATAGTCGCGCTCCACGTCGGTGACCATCTCCAAGGTCAGCTCGTCGTGATTGCGCAGGAACAGGGCCCATTGGCAGTTGGCCGGGATGTCGGGGGTCTGCCGCACGATGTCGGTGATCGGGAAGCGGTCTTCCTGCGCGATCGCCATGTAGATGCGCGGCATCAAAGGAAAGTGGTAGGCCATGTGGCACTCGTCGCCGTCGCCGAAATAGGCCGCGACATCCTCGGGCCATTGATTGGCTTCCGCCAGCAGGAGCTTGCCGGGTGCATGAGCATCGAGCTCGGCGCGGATCTTCTTGATCACGGCGTGGGTCTCCGGCAGGTTCTCGTTGCTGGTGCCCTCGCGCTCGCAAAGATACGGGATGGCATCGAGCCGGAACCCGTCGACGCCCAGATCGAGCCATTTGCGCATCACCTGGGTCATCGCCGAAAGGACGTTCGGATTGTCGAAGTTCAGGTCGGGCTGGTGCGAGAAGAACCGGTGCCAATAATACGCCTGCGCGACCGGATCCCAGGTCCAGTTCGATTTCTCGGTGTCGTTGAAGATGATGCGCGTGCCGGCATAGCCCTGATCGCTGTCGCTCCAGACATACCAGTTGCGCGCATCGGATCCCGGCCGGCTCGCGCGCGCCCGCTGGAACCACGGATGCTGGTCCGAGGTGTGGTTGATCACCAGCTCGATGATGATCCGAAGCTTGCGTCGCTTGGCCTCCAGCAGGAAGCGGCGAAAGTCCTTCATGGCGCCGAAGTCGGGATTTATGTTGCGGTAGTCGGCGATGTCGTAGCCGTCGTCGCGGCCTGGCGAGGGGAAGAATGGCAACAGCCAAAGCGCGGTGACGCCGAGCCCCTGCAGATAGTCGAGCTTCTCGGTCAGCCCGACGAAGTCGCCGATTCCGTCGCTGTTGCTGTCCGCGAACGCCTTGACGTGCAGCTGATAGATGATGGCGTCCTTGAACCAGAGCTCGTCGGTATCGAGCGCTGGTTCGGCCTTGATGTTCGATGCGGCGTCCACGGTATTCCCTTTCACGCCAGGCAACGGAACAGCAGGGCAGGGTCGTGCTCGGGATCGATGCGCAGCCGAACCCCGCCCCATTCGGTGGTGATGCGCTCCCCGGTAACGAGATTCTCGATTGCCGCGACGCGGGCGCGCGCGTCCGCCGGGCCGATCTCGATGTCGCCGAAGTGGAACCAGAATTGGCGCGGCCCCGCCTTGCTCAGCGCGATCGCCACCGCCACCGCGTTGTCGCGGTCGACTGATTCCTTCACGAAGCCGATGACCTCGTCATCGTCGATGGCCGCAAAGCGCAAGTTGTCGGTCTGCTGCAGGGCGGCATTGGCCCGGCGCAGCCAGTTGAGCTGCCCGATGTAGTTCTTGATGTTGCCGGGCTTGTTCCAGTCGCGAACCTTCACCTCGTATTTCTCGGAATCCAGATATTCCTCCTTGCCCGGCAGCGGCTCATGCTCGAGCAGCTCGAATCCGTTGTAGATGCCGTAATTGCCGGACAGCGTGGCGGCGAGCGCCACGCGCGACTTGAACATCCAGGGCTCGCCGCTTTGCAGCTGGATCGGCAGGATGTCGGGCGTATTGGCGAAGAAGTTGGGGCGGAAATATTCCCGCTCCGGATAGCCGGTGAGCTCGCTCAAATAGGCCTGCAGCTCGGCCTTGCCGGTGCGCCAGGTGAAGTAGCTGTAGGACTGGGTGAAGCCGAGCTTGCCGAGCGCCTTCATGACCTTCGGGCGGGTAAAGGCCTCGGCCAGGAAAATCACCTCGGGCTCGAGCGTCTGGACCTCGCGGATCAGCCACTCCCAGAACGGGAACGGCTTGGTGTGCGGATTGTCGACCCGGAAGATGCGAACCCCCTGCGCGACCCAGAACAGGATCACGTCGCGTAGCGCCAGCCAAAGCCCCTCGGCATCGGGGCCGTAGAAATCGGGGTTCACGATGTCCTGATACTTCTTGGGCGGATTTTCCGCGTATTGAATCGAGCCGTCGGGGCGGCGCTTGAACCATTCCGGATGCGCGGCGATCCATGGGTGATCGGGCGAGCATTGCACAGCGAAATCCAACGCCACCTCCATGCCGTGGTCGGCGCAGGCAACGACGAAACGGTGGAAATCGGCCAGCGTGCCCAGCTCCGGATGGATCGCGTCATGGCCGCCCTCCGCCGAGCCGATGGCGTAGAAGCTGCCCGGATCGCCCGGGCCCGCCTGGAGAGCGTTGTTGCGCCCCTTGCGGTTGCTGCGGCCGATCGGATGGATGGGGGTCAGATAGACCACGTCGAATCCGAGTGAAGCGATGTCAGGCAGGCGCGCGACACAGTCGTCGAAGGTGCCGTGACGGCCGGGAACGTGGCCCTGGCTGCGCGGCACCATTTCATACCAGGCGCCGGCGCGGGCCAGCGGCCGGTCGGCCACGAGCGGCATGATGGGGCTGCGCGTCAGGTCGGCCTGCTGGTCGCTTGCAGCCGCGGCCGCGATATCGTCCGCGAGCAGCTTGTCCAGCTGGGCGTCTGCGGCGGGCGCGCGACATAGGTCGCGGATGAGGCGTGCGTCGGGCGCGTTGCGCGGCTTCAAATCCTCCAGGATCTGCCGCCCTTCCAAGATCTCCAGGCTCACGTCGAGCCCAGCCGCACGCTTGGCGAGAATGTCGCGCCGCCAGGTCCCGAAAATATCGGTCCAGGCTTCGATCGCATATTCGTAGCGGCCCGCCTTGGGCGGGATGAAGCTCGCGCTCCAGCGGTCGTTGCCGTGCGGCAGCATCGGCGTACGCAGCCATTTGCCGGCCGCCCCCGCCCGCCACAGCAGCTCCGCCGCCAGCACGGCATTGCCGTCCCGCACGATGTCGGCCCAAACTGTGACGGGATCCCCGGCGATGCGCTTGACCGCGAAGCGGCCGCCCTCGACGGTCGGATAGACGTCTTCGATGAGGATACGCCGCCCGGTGCGGACGCCGATTGAGGGGATATTCACGTTCGCCGTCTGTTCCAGCCTGCGCGTACCCCGCCCGCAACGGCGGAAAAGGCACTTTGCCGCCGAGGCAAGATTGCCGATGTGGAACCGATGTGACCCCGATTTAGTTCCGTGAATTCAGCCACTCAAATGCGGGCGTGCACGCGGAATGAGAACCAGAAAGCCGCCCGCCGCCCTGGACTCGGAGCGTGCCATCAGCCTCGGCATCGAGACCCAATACCGCGATGCGCAGGGGGTGGAGCAGAGCGCGGACCCGGAGGGACTCGCCTGCGTGGTGGCGGCCTTGGCGCCATCTGCCGGCACGGAACAGGTCACGGCCACCCCCTTGGCCCACGCTCCCGGCCGCGCCTTTCAGGGAGCCGAGACCGGACCGCGCCGGATGTGGGCCCTCGCGGTCCAGCTTTATGGGGTGCGGTCCCGGCGCAATTGGGGACACGGCGACTTCACCGATCTCCTTGGCCTCGTCGAGCTTGCGGCCGGGCTCGGCGCCGCCGGCGTGGCGCTCAATCCCCTGCATGCCCTGTTTGATGATCGTGCCGAGGCCGCCAGCCCCTACTCGCCCAACAGCCGGCTGTTTCTCAACCCGCTTTATATCGATGTCGAGGCGATACCGGAATTTCCCGGGCTCGAGGCGGCCGGGCTGGGTCGCGAGGTGGCTGAACTTTCGCAGCGGGAGCTGGTGGATCATGCGGGCGTAGCCCGCGCCAAGGCGCAGGCGTTGCGGCTCGCCTACGAGAGCTTTGGCCGGGCGGATTCCGCGCGTCGCGCGGCGTTCGAAAGCTTCCGGCGCGAACGCGGTGACGCGCTGGCGCGCTTTGCCTGCTTCGAGTTCTTGCGTCGGCGGCTCGGCAAACCGTGGCGGGAATGGCCCGACCAATGGCGAAACCCGACCGATGCGGCGCTGGCTGAGCTTCGCGCCGGCGATGGCGACGCCATAACGTATTTCGAGTTCGTGCAATGGGTGGCGGCCGAGCAGCTGGCCGCTTGCTGCCGGCGCGCGAAGGATCTGGCTTTGCCGATCGGGCTCTATCTCGACGTTGCGGTCGGGGTGCAGCCCGACGGCTTCGATGCTTGGAGCGATCAGCGCTCCGTGATGTCGGGGCTCGCCGTCGGAGCACCGCCTGACCTCTACAACACCGCGGGGCAGAACTGGGGATTGGCGGCGTTCAATCCGGTCGCACTCGCGGCGCAGCAGTTCCAGCCGTTTCGTGCGATGCTACAAGCCTCGATGCGCAACGCCGGGGCCATCAGGCTCGATCATGTGCTTGGGCTCAAGCGGCTGTTCCTGATTCCCGACGGGATGCGCCCCGGGCAGGGCGTATATGTGCGCTTTCCGTTCGCGGCGCTGCTGGCGGTCGCCGCGCAGGAGAGCGTGCAGCACCGCTGCATCGTGATCGGCGAGGATCTCGGAACCGTGCCGGAGGGCTTTCGCGACACGCTGTCGGATTGGGGCATCTGGTCATACCAGGTCATGCTGTTCGAGCGCGGCCCCGACGGGAGCTTTCTGCCGCCGGAAGCGTACCGCGAGAATTCGCTGGTGACGTTCAGCACCCACGACCTTCCGACCTTCGCCGGATGGAAGAGCGGACAAGACCTCGCGGTCAAGCGCGCGCTGAACATGGATCCGGGCGAGACCGACGCGGAGCGCGCGGCCGCGCAGGGCGCATTGCGGCGTGCGCTGTCCGCTCAGGACGCTGCCGATCTCGGGTTTCCCGCGGTGGCTCGCTTCCTGGCAAGAACGCCGGCGCGGCTCGTGGTGGTCGCGCTCGAGGATGCGTTGGGCGTGCGCGACCAAGCCAACGTCCCGGCGACCATCGATGAGCACCCGAACTGGCGGCGCCGGCTGCCGGTACCGCTGGAGGATTTGCGGCTGCAGGCCGATCTCACCGCGGCTGCCGACATCATGGCATCCGCCGGTCGGAGCGTGCGCGCAGGTGAACCGCACCTGGACGCGGGCGATGACTTGGCCCGGTGATTGCGGTTACGTGGCTTGAGTTTCGCAGCGTCCATTTTGCTGCAATCACTTCGCTCGCGAAGCTGCGGCACCGCACGCAAAGGAGCCCCGGGGGCTGCATGTGTTCCGGCGGGCGCGCCGGGAACGAAGATTGCGGCCATGCATTCCAATCTTCGGGGCAGGAACCGAGAAAGCGCCGCAACGTGCCGAAAACGACCGCGCGCCTGACGTTGCGCCCGCCCTTTGCGCCGATGGAGGCATTGTCGGTCGCGGAGATCCCGGAGGGCGATTGCTGGCAATACGAGCCGAAGTGGGATGGCTTCCGCTGCCTGGTCTTTCGCGATGGGGCAAAGATCGAGCTGCAATCGAAATCGGGCCGCACGCTGACGCGCTATTTCCCGGAGCTGATAGCGGTTCTGCTCGAGAGCAGGGCCAAACGCTTCGTGCTGGATGCCGAGATCATGGTCCCGCAGGACGGCACCTTCTCGTTCGATGCCTTGCTGCAGCGGATCCATCCGGCCCCGAGCCGGGTGCGGCGGTTGGCGCAAGAGACGCCCGCCCAGCTGATCGTCTTCGATCTGCTCGCCGGTCCTGATGGTGCACCGCTGGTGCAACTGCCGCTGCACGAGCGCCGCAGCCGGCTTGAAGCCTTTGCGGCCCGCTATTTGGCGAGCCTGCAGCAGGTGCAGCTGTCGCCTGCCACCACCAAGCTCAGCGATGCGAAACGCTGGCTCGCGCGTGTGGGCACGACGCTGGATGGCATCATCGCCAAGCGGCGGGATCTCGAATACCGCTCCGGAGACCGCAGCGGCATGCAGAAGATCAAGAACTTCCGCAGCGCGGACTGCGTGGTTGGCGGGTTTCGCTACAACGAGGGCAAGCACGAGGTCGGCTCGATGCTGCTCGGGCTCTATGACGATGCGGGGCTGCTGCATCACGTCGGCTTTACCTCCGCGATCGCCAACCGCGAGAAGAAGGCGCTCACGGCCCGGCTCGAAAAGCTGATCGGCCCGCCCGGTTTCACCGGCAACGCGCCGGGCGGCCCGAGCCGCTGGTCGACCGCGCGCTCCGCCGAGTGGCAGCCGCTCAAGCCCAAGCTGGTGGCGGAGGTTCGCTATGACCATTTCTCCGGCGAGCGGTTTCGCCACGGCACCAAATTCCTGCGCTGGCGGCCCGACAAGAAGCCCCGGCAGTGCACCATGGAGCAGGTCGGGCAGAAGAAGGGGGACTTGGCCAAGCTTCTGCATTGAGTGAGCCGGCGCGCTCGGAGAAATGCAGACAGGGGCTGCGGGGAGCCTGTGGTGTGCCATGTCGTAAGGCGTGCCGCTCCGGCTGATCGGAACGATCCCGACCTCCGTACGTTGCATGCACGAACTCGACCGGAAGGAGCGTGCGATGCGGCGGCATGGAACATCTCGGGTGATCGCGGCACTCGCGATCATCGTCATCATCGCGGGGCTGGGCGTCTTTTTCGTCACCCGCGGCGATACCGCCAAATTGTCCGAAACCGCGAGCCTCGGAGCCTCTCCGACGCTGCCGGAACCGACCCGGTCGTTGGTGCCGACGGTCAACATCGCTTACGCCGAAGGCTGGCCGGAGGGCGGCAAGCCGACCCCGGCGAGCGGCCTCGAGGTTAATGCTTTCGCGACTGGATTGGACCATCCGCGCTGGATTTACGTCCTGCCCAACGGCGACGTGCTGGTGGCCGAGAGCAATGCCCCAGCGGATCGGCCGGAGGAGGGCAAGGGCATCAAGGGCAAGGTCTTCCGGAAGGTCCAGTCGCTGGCCGGGGCCGGCGCGCCCAGCGCCGACCGCATCACGCTTCTGCACCAGAATGGGAACGGCGCGGCCACCAAATCCGTCTTTCTCCAGGGTCTTCATTCTCCGATCGGGATGGCGCTGGTGGGCAACGACCTCTATGTCGCCAATACCGACGCGATCATGCGTTTTCCCTGCATGGAGGGCGCCACGCAGATCACCGAGCCCGGCGTCAAGGTCGCCGACCTGCCGGGCGGCCCGATCAATCACCATTGGGTGAAGAATGTGATCGCGAGCCGCGATGGCACCCGCCTGCTCGCGACCGTCGGCTCCAACAGCAACGCGGCCGAGAATGGCCTCGACAAGGAGGAGAACCGCGCCGCCATTCTGGAGATCGATCCGGCCTCCGGCAAATCGCGGGTGTTCGCCTCCGGCCTTCGCAACCCCAACGGACTGGGCTTCGAGCCGCAGACCGGCGCGCTTTGGACGGTGGTGAACGAGCGCGACGAATTGGGCAGCGACCTCGTTCCCGACTACCTCACCTCGGTGAAGGAAGGCGCCTTCTACGGCTGGCCGTTCAGCTATTGGGGGCAGCATGTGGACGCACGCGTGCCGGCCGATCCACAGATGGTCGCCAAGGCGATCGCGCCCGATTACGCGCTCGGCAATCACGTGGCCCCGCTCGGCCTCGCCTTCTATCAGGGCAGCCTGTTGCCGCAGCAATTTCGTGGCGGCGTCTTCATCGGCGAGCACGGCTCTTGGAACCGCAAACCGCGCAGCGGCTACAAGGTGGTGTTCGTGCCGTTCGCGGAGGGTCGGCCGGCCGGACTGCCGGTCGATATCCTGACTGGGTTCGTTCAGGGTGATACCGCGCTCGGCCGGCCGGTGGGCGTGGCGGTCGACAAGCAGGGTGCCTTGCTGGTCGCCGATGACGTCGGCAACACGGTATGGCGGGTCACGCCGTCGGCGAAATCCGCCGACCTGCAGAAACCCAGATGACCCGTCTTGCGCCGGGCATGATGACGATCTTGAATGGTTCAAACATGCGCGCGAGCTGAGCCGTGGGCCTGCAGGTCTACCGAAAGAAGCGTGATTTCGACGTTACCGCCGAGCCGCGCGGCCGCACCCAGCGCGGTGAGGGCGGCCGCTATGTGATCCAGAAGCATGCCGCCACGCGGCTGCACTACGACCTGCGGCTCGAGCTCGACGGCGTGATGAAGAGCTGGGCGGTGACGCGCGGGCCGAGCCTGGTTGCGGGCGAGAAGCGGCTGGCGATCCACGTGGAGGATCACCCGATCGAATACAACACGTTCGAGGGCACCATCCCAAAAGGCCAGTACGGTGGCGGCACCGTGATGATCTGGGATCGCGGCCATTGGGAGCCGGAGGGCGATCCGCACAAGGATTACAAGAAAGGCCGCCTGGACTTCGTGCTCGACGGCGAGAAGCTCAAAGGCCGCTGGCATCTGGTGCGCATGCGCAAGCGAGCCAATGAACGGCAGGACCCCTGGTTGCTGATCAAGTCCGATGACGCGGCGGCGCGCAGCGCGCGCGATGAGGATGTGCTGGAGGAGGAGCCGCTGTCGGCGGCGAGCGGCCGCTCCATGGAGGAGATTGCGCAGGGCCGCGGCGGCAGCCGAGTCTGGCATTCGAACCGCGGCGGCGCCGAGAAGGCCGAGAAAGTCCCGAAGGCATCGGGGAAGAAAAACGCGGAACCGGCCGGCCGCCTTGGCGCCGCGGCTGCCCACCGCGGCGTCACGCGTGTGCCGCGGCGAGCGGCGGCACCGGCCAAGAAGTCGGCCAAGAAGGCGGCAAAGAAGAAATCCCGCGGCGATCCATTGCCGGACTTCGTGCCGCCCGCGCTCGCCACCTTGCGGGCCGCGCCGCCGGCCAGCCCGGGCTGGCTGCACGAGGTAAAGTTCGACGGCTACCGCATCCAGGCGCGGCTCGATCGCGGCGAGGTGCGCCTGTTGACGCGCAAGGGTCTCGACTGGGCGGACAAGTTCCCCAACATCGCGGCCGCCGTTGCACAGCTGCCGGCCGAGACCGCGCTGCTCGACGGCGAGCTGGTGGTCGAAGGGGAAAATGGTGTCTCCAGCTTCTCGGCCCTGCAGGGCGATCTCAAGTCGGACCGGCGCGATCGTTTTGTCTACTACGTGTTTGATCTGCTCCATCTCGAGGGCGTCGATCTCACGCAGTCGCCGTTGACGGAGCGCAAGACCGCGCTCGCGGGCGTGTTGCGGGGCGAGAAACAGCGCGGGCCGATCCGGCTGAGCGAGCATTTCGACGACGAGGGCGCGCTGGTGCTGCAGCAGGCCTGTCGCATGCAGCTCGAGGGCATCGTTTCCAAGCGTCCCGAGGCTCCCTATGTCTCGGGTCGCTCCGAAAGCTGGATCAAAACCAAATGCGCCAACCGGCAGGAGCTCGTGGTGGTGGGCTACGCGCCTTCGAGCGTGCTGCGCAATGCCATCGGCGCCCTGGTGGTCGGCTACCACGAGGATGGCAAATTGCGCTATGGCGGCCGCATCGGCACCGGCTTTTCGCAGTCGACCGCAAAAGAGCTCTGGGGCCGGCTGCAGCCCTTGAAAGCCGACCGGCCGCCGATCGATCCGCCGCCGCCCCAGGAACGGTTGCGCCGCGACGTGGTCTGGGTCGCGCCCAAAATGGTGATCGAGGCCAGTTTTCGCGACTGGACCGCGGATCGTCTGGTTCGCCAAGCCGCGTTCAAGGGCGTGCGCGAGGACAAGCCTGCCAAGGAAGTTGCCCGGGAGACACCCGCCATGCCAGCTAAAACCGTTGTCACCAAGAAAAGCGCGAAGCGTCCCTCGCCGCCGCGAAAGTCCGCGTCTGCCGATGAGGTGCATCTCACGCATCCGGACCGGGTCTATTGGGTGGATGTCGGGGTCACCAAGCAGGACCTCGCCGACTACTACCGCGCCGTGTGGGACTGGATGGCGCCGCAGATCGTCGGCCGGCCGCTTTCGCTGGTGCGTTGCCCGGAGGGTACCAAGGGCCAATGCTTCTTCCAGAAGCATGCCTCCGCGGGGCTGAGCGACAAGACCCTGCACACCGTCATCGACACCAAGGGCCGGCAGGTCATCGCGGTCGATGACCTCGAGGGCCTCATCTCCCTGGTGCAGGCCGGCGTGCTGGAAATTCACGTGCGCGGCGCCATGATCGAAAGCCTCGATGTCTGCGATCGCATTGTGATCGATCTCGATCCGGGCGAGGGCATCGATTGGCCCGCCATGGTGGCGGCGGCGCGCGATGTGCGCGAGCGCCTGGATGCGCTCGAGCTCGAAAGTTTCGTCAAGCTCTCCGGCGGCAAGGGCCTGCACGTGGTGCTGCCGATCGACGGCGCCGATTGGGAGCGCGCCAAGACTTTTGCGCAGGCGCTTGCGCTCGCCATGGCGGCCGACGAGCCCAATCGCTACCTCGCTAAGATCACCAAGTCGATGCGCAAGGGAAAGATCTTCATCGACTATCTGCGCAACTCGCTGGAGCAGACTTCAGTGGCCGCCTACTCGACCCGGGCGCGCGAGGGCGCGCCGGTCTCGGTCCCGGTCGCCTGGACCGAGCTCGGCCGCACCACGTCGGCCAACCAGTACACGGTGCTCGACCTGATGAAGCGTCTCGGCCGCATGAAGCAAGACCCGTGGAAGGATATCGGGCGGGTGCGGCAGAAGCTGCCGGATGCGGCGCAGCTACGCCGCTGAAGCCGGAAGTTGCTTGCCGCTCCTCCTCTTCCGACGTTGCCGCCTCAATCCAGCGGCTGGATATGCACCAGCCACCCGTCGTGATCCACGAACCACACCGACACCGGGCTGGTGGTGTTGTCGATCCAGGCCTCGCGGTCCATGGCGTAGGGCTCCGGCAAAGTGTAGGCGGTGAACTGCTCGGTCTTGGGATCGAAGCGTAGATAGTGGCCGCCGTTGAGCTCGCCGGCCCAGACCTCGCCGTTCTTGTCGGCCTTGGCGGTGTAGAGCGAGGTGTAGGGGGTCGGCAGCGGGTATTCGTGGACCTGCTTTTCCTTGATGTCGAACTTGATCAGCGAGCCGCCGCGGCCGGCCGCCCAGTAGTTGCCGGCCGGATCGAACTCGCCGCGAGCCGGCCCGGAGTTGGGGCTGGTCTCGGGCTCGAACACCTCGTTGGTTTTGCGGTCGTAGATCACCATGCCGTCGCGCGGCCAGGCGCCGCCGCCGAAATAGCGGTGATCCCAGCTCATGGCGCTGCCATAGGTGGAGGCGAATTTCTTGGTCTTGGCGCTCTGCATTTTGCTGCCGTCGGCGCCGCTGATGCGCGCCACCTCGCCCTCACGGCAGCGCCAGATATTGCCTTCGTCGTCGAGGGCGTAATTGCCGCCCATCGGCGAGTTGACCGGCTCCTGGACGTTCCAGTGCACGCGCTTGAAGTCCTTCATGTCGGGACTGAGCGTCCAGATATTGTGCGCCCAGTTCTCGGAACCCCAGATCGCGCCCTTCGGGTCGACGAAGATCCAGTGCGTGCCGGGCAGCGAGCCCTCCGCCGGCAGCGGCACGTGATATTCTTCCACATGTCCGGTGGCGGGATCGAGCCTGCCCACATAGGAGCTGCGGTGGGTCGAGTACCACACCCGGCCCTGCGCATCGCCGGTGGTATCATGCGCGGAGATCTCCAGGCGCGGCACCTCGTATTCGGTGATGATCGCGTGGGTGGCGCGGCCCTGCGGGCGCGGCTGCACCACGAAGTTCGGATTCTTGGAATCCGGACCGCGGGCGGTCGCGAGCCAGTGCGCGAACTTGGCTTCCTCGGCGGGCGTGAGGCGGCCGGGATTGCGGATGTTGATCAGGGGCGAGCCGGCGCCGTGGGTCATGCGGAAGATGATCTTGGACCAGCCGGCCTCGTCATAGTGGTTGCGGAAGATCTGCTGATACTCGTGGCAGAAATTGCAATAGACCTGCAGGGTCTTCTTCTCCTCGCCGGTACCGGGCAGGTTCTGCAGCCATTCCGAGCCGGTAAGCTGCGCCGCGATCTCGGGGAACGGCGGCAGGAACTCGCCGGGCGTCACCCGCAGGAGCGTAATGTCCTCGAGCGCGTCGGCGCCTTTGATCTCCACCTTCTGCTTGGACCAGGGATAGAACTCCTTCGGCTTGGCGATGCGCAGAGTATAGGTGCCGGGCGCGACCTTAGGGAATTCGTAGCGGCCGTCGGCGCGGCTGTAGACTGTGGTGCGGATCGCGCTCTGCTCCGCGATCAGCTGCACCATGATGCCTTCGATCGGCTCGCCGCGGGCGTTCTTGACCAGGCCCTTGGGGCCGCCGGTGAGCGATGCATAGAGGGTTTGCGCGGGCGCCGCGGTGGTTCCCTTGTAGCGCGGGTTGGGCGGCGGCGCGTCGTTGTTCCAGCAGCAGCCCTCGTCGTGCAGCCAGCTCACCAGGTCGTTGAGGTCGGTTTCGTTCAGGGCGTATTTGTAGGCGCCCATATTGGGGCTGCCGTTGCGGATCTGGTTCTTGACGGTCTCGTCGTTGACCGGCTCCCCGGTCACCAGCGTGGGCCGCTTGAAAAGGCCGGTGAGCTTGGGGGCGCCGCCTTGCGCCAGCTCGTTGTGGCACATCCAGCATTTGTAATAATAAATTTCCTGGCCGCGGTGCGGACCGCTCTGCGCCGCCTTGCGGAACTCGTAGATCTCGAGCGCGCGCTGATCGTAGTCCTTGGCCGGCTCCGCCGGCTGCGCCTGCGCGGGCTGTTGCCTGGCCTGTTGCTGGGCTGCCGCGCCGCCGACCGCGCTCGCGAGCGCAATCGCTGTGACGGTGAGAATCCATCTTGTCATGGCGGTTTGCATGTGTCCCTCCGCTGCGGCTCGCGCTCTCGAACGGCGCCTGTTGCCGCAATATTAGCGCAGGCGCCGGCGATTGCCAGCCGGGGAATTCCTGGAAAATCGCCCCGGGTCATTTTACATATACCGGCACGCGCCCGACGGCGGCATCCAGCCAGGAGACGAGTCGTGAATGAAACCATCCCTCCGCCCCCGAATTCCAAGCCGTCTTGGGTTGGCACGCGCAGCCGGTGGGCGATGTGGAGGCTCATGGTTGGCGGGCTCATCGTGGCCGCCGCGGCCGCCTGGGCCATAGTTGCCTATTGGAACGACTCGCAGAAGCCGACGCTGCTGACTTATCGGCTCTGCGTCGGGCTGGAACAGAAGCCATGCCCGAGCGATGCGGCGTTCGTTCAGGATCACGGCGAGGACACCGTGGCGAAGTGGGCACAACAGCAATGTGCCGGCTACAAGGCGAGAAGAATAATCATCAACGAAGGCCCGACCAAGGATTGCGACTGTTATCTGGCCGACGTCAGATGCTCGTCGGAATGAGCCGCAGCCGCTCGGCTGGCATTCGTCGAGATTGACCTGGCGCGCGGCGGCAAGCTCGGCGCGCTCTCCCCCCTTGTCACATGTATTTCGCCAGCACCGACCACAGCGGCTTGCGGTTGAAATCGCTGTCGAGCGGCAATGGGCGCAACGGCTTGCCATCCGGTCGCTTGTGGTATTGCCGCAGCCAGGTGTAGCGGTCGCTCAATCCCCAGGTCGATACCGACATCGGGCGCGCCACCGAGAACACGATGTCGAGATATTCGGCGACATGGCGCGCGACCGCGGCGTCACGCTCGGCTTCGTTGCCGCGGAGCTCGACGTCGTTGACGTCGAGCTCGGTGATCATCAGCCGGTAGCCGAGCCCAGCCACGCTGCGCAGAAAGGCGGTGAGCTCGCTGCGGTCGAAGGCGCGATGGGCGTCGAGATGCGACTGGAGCCCGAAGCAATCGACCGGCGTGTTGCGGTCGCGCAGCTTGCGCAGAAGCGCCAGGATGTCCTGCCGCCGGTTCTGGCCGATGGCGTCGGCGTATTCGAAGCCGTATTCGTTCAGGCACAGCGGCGTCACCGGATCGGCCGCGCGTGCCAGCCGGAATGCCAGGTCCACATGATCGATGCCGAGCCGGCGCTGCCAGATCGAGTTGCGGTAGCCGTTGTCGAGGCCATCGGTCGGCTCAATCGGCTCGTTGACCACGTCCCAGGCCCATATCTTGCCGCGATAGCGCGACACCAGCGTTCCGATGTGGCGCTCCAGCGCCGCCCTGGCGTCCTTGGCGGTGGCGATTTGCGCCACCCAATCCGGAATCGCCGCATACCAGACCAGCGTATGCCCATGCATGATCATGTCGTGGCGGGCGCCGAAATCCACGATGCTGTCGGCGCCGGCAAAATTGAATTCATGGGGCCGCGGCTCGGTGATGTCCCATTTCAAATGCCCTTCGGGAATGAAGATATTCGCCTCGGTGGCGACCTTCTCCAGCAGGATCGCATCGCTCTGGGCGATCGGCGCGGTGCCGGCGCAGCCGAACCTGATCCCGGAGGCCTGCGACCGGCTGCGCAGTGACGGCAGCAGCTCGCGGGAGAAATCCGCCTGTGCCGCCGGAACGGCGCGCACCGCCGACGCGATGGCGATGCTCGCCAGCCCGAGCACGGCGCCACGCCGCGACGGTGCATCTCTGTGCGCGCTCCGGCTCACCTGGATACTCGTGCCAGCGCAAGCCCGTCCGCGATGGTGACGAGACGGCATCCCGCATCCCTGCCGGCCCTGACCGCGAAGGCGAGCAGCTCGGGCGTCACGCCGAATTCGCTCGGTGTCTCCTCGACGTCGTGGCTGGAGAAGATCAGCCACCCGTTCATCCGGACGGTCTCGGCGATGATTGCGAGGATGCCCCGGCGATCGATCGTGGCGTTCTCGAGCGGACAGGTCTTCAGGGCGCCGAGATCGGCCGTTCCTTCATTCACGCCGCGCCGCAGCGAACGGCAGGAGCTGAACCGGGTCTCGAGATATCTTTTGGTGGCGAACGATAGATCGCCGTACGGATAGGCGAAATTGCGCGCCGCGCGCCCGCCGTCGATACGCTCCAGCAGGCGCCGGTTGCGTTCCAGATCGGCAACCAGCTCATCGTGGGCGATGCCGGAGACCGGCGGATGCGAAAAGGTATGACAGCCCAATTCGTGGCGCTTGGCGCACAGGGCGTTCAGCTGCTCGATGGTGGCGAGACGGCCGCCGGGGCTGACGGCGCCGCATCCGGCCCCGGAGACGTAGAATGTGCCGCGTGCATTGTATTCCTCCAGGATCGCGGCCCCGACCCCGCACGCCGATGCCGGCACGTCGTCGAATGTGAACGTGATCAGGGGCGTTGCGTTGCCCATTCTCAGGGTCTTGGTGCGGCTATGCCGGGCGAGAAAACGCGACGCCTTCGCCGCAATCCTCGCCGGCAGCCGTCCCGGCCGCTCGGCCCGCCGCAGCGCGAAGCCTTCGGGGCCCTCCTGGAGCATGCCGGAGCCCGCGTGTCGGTCCGCTCGAGCGTCCATAATGGTCACGTGTCCATCCGATCGTCGCCGCGTTCAGTCGATTCGTACTGGCCGTCCCGGACCGTAGGACAGCTTCCGCGCCGCGGTCGTGAGCGCAGCGCGGCCGTTTGCGCACAGGCCGTAGAGCTGATCGACGCCCGCAAGGTTGCGGATCCGCCGCAGCCGACCGAACAGCGCGCCGACCGGGGTCACGGCCTGCTCGCAAGCCATCAGGGGCAGCCGGTGCGTGGCCCACTTCGTCTTGTAGGAGAAATCTCCTTCGCCCAGGTCGAAGACCGCGTAGCTCTCCTGTGAGCACAGCTCGACGAGATGATCGAGCAGCAGAATGCCGACGGCGAGCGATCGATACCCTGTGTCGAATGCGGGCAGCACATAGTAGAAACGCCCGCGTCCGATGAAGCCGAGATGGGTCGATACGATCTTGTCGCCGCAGACCAGGGCCGATACATGGCTGATGCGGCCGAGTCGTTCCGGTGCCGTCATCCTCGTATAGAAATCGCGAATGCCCGGTGTCGCGAAGAAGTCACGCCCCGAGGTGCGCAGATACTGCTCGCGCTTGAGATGCGTCAGGCGCTCGACCAGCGCCGGCAACTGCGGCCGGGGCGGGTTCACCAGGAACTGCGTCGGGCCGAGCTTGCTCAATCTCTGACGCTGGCGCAGCAGCTTCTTGCGCATGCGGCAGAGCGAGGGGTCGCTGGCGGCATTTTCGTGCCACGCTCCCAGCTCAACCGCGTGCCCGCTCGATTCGTAGGGGTGGCAATCGAGAAAGGTCAGCGGGTTGCGGGCCCCGCACACATCGCTCGCGATCTTCTTCAGATCGACGAGATCGACGGGCGGCAGCAATGCGCGAATCTCGCTCCAGATGGTCAGGAACTCGCCGCGCGTGAGCTCAGAACCGGCAACCAGGATCGGGGCATTGAAATCCGCCACGCCGGCATCCATGAAACGCAGCATGCGACCGCCGAACCTGCTCTCGATAACCAGGGGCAGATAGAGCACCGGATTGTTCCCGCCGTCCTTGACGACGACCAGGAAACATCGCGCGCCCCGCGCCTTGCCGATCGAGGCCATCCAGACCTCGAGAAACTCCCGTGACTGGTAGACATACATCAACAGTTCCGGGCCGGCTTCGATCGAAGGCCAGCCGGCAGCCGCCAGATCCGCGCCATCGAGCAGCTCGACGCGAAACTGCCGTCCTCGCACCAGCCCGTATTCAGGTTTCTTGTTGTTCGATGGCACGCTGATGCCTCCCGGGCGGCGTCTTCGACGGTCAAGCCACGCGGGCCATCGGAGTAGCCGCCTGGGCGGCCGGTCGCGAATTGCGGTTGAGCTGCTCGGCCACATAGGCGAGCCCCGCCCCGCCCAGGAGCCCGGCGGCGAGCGCGGCCATGAGCAGGATCAGCCGGCGCGGCGGCCAACTGCGGTCCAGCGTCGGCTGCGCATCCGACAGGACCCGGACGTTCACCGTGTCGAGGCGCTCCTGCTCGCGGGTCTCGCGGGCGCGCACCAGAAATGCTTCGTAGACGGCCCGGCTGGCGTCGACCTCCCGCTCCAGCTCGCGCAGCTTGACGAAGGCGAGGCCGGTCGCGATCGCGCGTTGCTTGAGCGCATGCAGGTTGCTGGTCAGCGCCTCCTCATTGGCGAGCGC
>DASYFD010000047.1:0-2336 GCA_036498625.1 Xanthobacteraceae bacterium
CCTATGTGGTCGAGGCGGCCTACCCGCTGGCGGCATAGGCCTTGCCCCTGACACCGGCGTTCGGGCACGCAATCGGGTTTCGCATCGGACTTCGGCGTCGTGACCGGCTTGGCTTTTGTCCGAGGTTTGGCTTGCCCGCCGGCGTCCCGCATGGTTATGCCTCGCGTTCCCGCCCTGCTGCTTCCCTCCGGCCGCTTCATGCCCGCTGATCTCACCGCCCAATATGCGGCGCTCGTCTCAACCGGCGAGATCGAGTGCGACCGCGCCCAGGAGGCGGTGCTGGCGCGGCTGGACGCGCTCGACCGGCGGCTGATGCAGCATCGGCTGGCGCGCAAATCGTCCTCGCTCGGCTGGCTGTTCGGGGCGCGCGAGCGCAGCGAGGAGCCGATCCGCGGCCTCTACATTTTCGGCGAGGTCGGGCGCGGCAAGACCATGCTGATGGATCTGTTCTTCGCTGCCAGCCGGGTGGTGCGCAAGCGCCGCGTCCATTTCCACGAATTCATGGGCGACGTGCACGAGCGCATCGCGGTGATCCGCCGGCAGCAGAAGAACGGCGGCGCTTCCGAGGAGGATCCGATCCGGCTCACCGCCGCCGCGATCGCGGCTGAGAGCTGGCTGTTGTGCTTCGACGAGTTCAACGTCACCGACATCGCCGACGCCATGATTCTCGGGCGCTTGTTCCGACGGCTGTTCGAGCTCGGCGTGGTGGTGGTGGCGACCTCCAATGTGGCGCCCGGCGAGCTGTACCGCGATGGCCTCAACCGCGCGCTGTTCGTGCCCTTCATCGGCCTCATCGAGCAGCACATGGAGGTGGCGGAGCTCAAGGCGCGCGCCGATTTCCGGCTGGAGAAGCTGGCCGGGCAGCCGGTCTGGCATGTGCCGGCCGACGCTGCCGCCACCGCGGCGCTCGATGACGCATGGCGACGGCTCACCGGCGGCCAGGCCGGCGCCGCCCAGGAGCTGCACTTGCTCGGGCGGGTGCTGCGCGTGCCCCGCGCCGCCCGCGGGGTCGCGCGCTTCGGCTTCGAGGAACTCTGCGAGCAGCCGCTTGCGGCGGCCGACTATCTCAAGGTCGCCCACGAGTTCCACACCGTCATCCTGGATCGCATTCCGGTCATGGATTACGAGGCCCGCAACGAGGCCAAGCGTTTCATCATCCTGATCGATACGTTCTACGACAACGCCGTGAAGCTCCTGGCCTCGGCGGCGGCTGAGCCCGACCGGCTCTATCTCGCGGAGGACGGCTTCGAGGCGCGCGAATTCAAGCGCACCGCCTCGCGCCTCATCGAGATGCGCTCGCAGTCCTACCTGGCGCTGCCGCACGGCCGGCGGGATTCGGCTGCCAGCCCCGCGGCCCAGGGCGGGATCGTGGAAACTTGAGTACGGGCCCGCAAGAGGATCGAGAAAGATCGTCGGCGGGCCCCGGTGACTTGAACCACAGCCCCGAATGGGGCTATGACGCAGTGCAGCGGGCGTTTTCCAAAGTCGATGCCACATCTCTGTCCCGACGCCCGTATTCGAGGGTTTTCCCCACATGGCGCGTAATAAAATCGCACTGATCGGGGCTGGCCAGATCGGCGGCACGCTCGCCCATCTGGTCGGCTTGAAGGAACTCGGCGACGTCGTTTTGTTCGATATCGCGGAGGGCATTCCCCAGGGCAAGTCGCTCGACCTCGCCGAATCCGCGCCGGTCGACGGCTTCAATGCCCATTTCACCGGCACCAATTCCTACGAGGCCATGGAGGGCGCCGCCGTCTGCGTGGTCACCGCCGGGGTGCCGCGCAAGCCCGGCATGAGCCGCGACGACCTGCTCGGCATCAACCTCAAGGTGATGGAGCAGGTGGGCTCGGGCATCAAGAAATACGCCCCCAATGCCTTCGTGATCTGCATCACCAACCCGCTCGACGCCATGGTCTGGGCGCTGCAGAAGGCTTGCGGGCTGCCCAAGCAGATGGTGGTCGGCATGGCCGGCGTGCTCGATTCCTCGCGCTTCCGCTATTTCCTGGCCGACGAATTCAACGTCTCGGTCGAGGACGTCACCGCCTTCGTGCTGGGCGGGCATGGCGACGCCATGGTGCCGCTGATTCGCTACTCGACCGTCGCCGGCATTCCGCTGCCCGATCTGGTCAAGATGAAGTGGACCACCCAGGCCCGCCTCGATGCGATCGTGCAGCGCACCCGCGATGGCGGCGCCGAGATCGTCAACCTGCTCAAGACCGGCTCGGCCTTCTCCGCGCCGGCGGCGTCCGCCATCGCCATGGCGGAGAGCTATCTGCGCGACAAGAAACGCGTGCTGCCCTGCGCGGCCTGGCTCAACGGCGAATACGGCGTGAAGG
>DASYFD010000048.1:0-9220 GCA_036498625.1 Xanthobacteraceae bacterium
CCTATCTGAGCCGCCATCGCGTCACCGTGGGATGCGACTGGACCGCCGACCCCGGCGTCGTGTTCGCCGGCACGCCCGGGATGACGGTCGGCCGCATCCGGCACGAGCACCGGCTCGCGGCCTACGTGAACTCCATGCTGGCTGCTGGAGCCGTAGCCGGCCATACCAGTGCCCTGGCGCAGCTCGAGGCCATTCGTGCCGTCCTGGCCAAAGAGCCCGCGTTTGCGCCCGCCCTGAACCCCGGCCTGCCGGACCCGCCGTTCGCGCAGCCCACGACGGTCGAGTTCGCGTTTCAGCTCTTGGGGTCGTTTGCGAAGACTTATCTGGCCCCGCTGCTGGTTGCTGCCGGGCTGCTGGTCCTGGCGGTGGCCGGCTATGCGGGATGGCGGCACGCCGCCGGTGCCTCCGACATGGGGACCTTCTGGGCATTTCTGGCGGGCGTCCTGCCGGCCTTGTGGAAGTCCTTCTGGGTCGCCGTCCTGATCGTGCTCATCATCATCCTGATCTTTGCCGGCGTGGTCTACAATTTGCTGCGCAAGGCCGAAGCCAATGAAGCGCTCGAGGAGCGTGCGCTTGATCGCGCCACGCTCGCCGCGATCTTCGAGCGCGAGAACCACGGCGCGCAGAACCACATGATCTCCGTCACCCAGCGCAAGCCGGGCTTCGTGCGCTGGTTCACGAGCCGGCTGGTGTTCTGGGCCGTCGGCGAGTTCGCTGCAAACTTCTATCGTCCGGGATTTCTCAGCGACATCGGCACCATCCACTTTGCCCGCTGGGTTACGGCGCCCGGCAGTCCCGACATCTTGTTCTTCTCCAACTACGATGGCAGCTGGGAAAGCTACCTGGAAGACTTCATCACCCGCGCCCATACCGGCCTGACGGCGATCTGGTCGAACTCCATGGGTTTCCCGCGCTCGAACAACCTGTTCCAAGACGGCGCCACCGACGGCGAACGTTTCAAGCGCTACGCCCGCCACAGCATGATCCCGACCCGGTTCTGGTACAGCGCCTATCCAGGTCTGACCACGACCGTCATCCGCAACAACAAGGATATCCGCCTCGGCTTGTCCGGTGCGATGACCGAGGACGATGCCGTCAACTGGCTGGCGCTGTTCGGCTCGGCGGTCCGTCCGGCATCCAAGCTGGTCAGCAGCGAGATCCAGAGCCTGGTTTTCGGCGGGCTGGGTTTCCTGCCGTTCGGCAGCTGCCTGCTGTTCGACTTGCCGCAGGATGTCAGCACGGCGCGACGATGGATGGCGGCCGTCGGCCCCCATATCGCCTTCAACGACGGGCGCCGGCTGCAGGCGGATGCCGACGGGAAGGCGCCCCGGGCGGTCACGCTGGCGCTGGGTGCCCAGGGCCTGAGCCGGCTGGGGCTGCCGGCGGAAAGCCTCGCAACTTTTCCGTTTGCGTTCCTTGACGGGATGACGAGCCCGGCGCGCGCCCGCGTCCTTGGCGACGATCGCGGCAACGCCGGCGGGAACTGGAGCTGGGGCCATCCCCGGCAGCCGGATGTCGCGCTCTTGGTCTACGGACAGGAACCGGAAGCGGTCACGGAGCTGGAAGCGGAGCTGCGCGGGATTGCCCAGCAATTCGGGATGGCCGCGCCCCATCGCATCCGCCTCGAGAAGATCAGGGACGATAAGACCGAAGCATTCGGCTTCGTCGACGGCATATCGCAGCCCGTCATTCGCGGCACCTATAAGGGTCTGCGCAACGCCGATCCGATCCATCTGGTCGAGCCCGGCGAATTCATCCTCGGCTATCCCGACAATCGCGGCAACCTGCCGCCCGGGCCCACGATGCCGGCGACCGCCGATCCGGAAAACCGGCTTCCTTTGGTGGAGACCACCGACTTCGCGCGCACCAGCGTCGAAGACGATCGCAGTGTCGGGTTCAACGGCAGCTTCCTGGTCATCCGCCAGCTGGAGCAGGACGCCGCCGGCTTCAATCAGTTCTGCGAGGCGGAGGCAAAGCGTCTCACCGGTAGGCTCCTGCCGCCTTACAGCATCACGCCGGAATTCATCGCCGCGAAACTGGTGGGACGATGGCGCGATGGCTCCTCGCTGCTGCGACACCCCTACGATCCGCCACACGAAGAAATCAGGAAATACGCGGCGCCGACAAATGAGACCTCGCGAGCGAAATCCAATCCTGCCGGCCAGTCCGCCATCGAGCCCCCTGCGATCCGAGCGCCCATCGTCGATGCCGCAATGGGCAAGGTTGCCGTTACCCCCAAGGCTGACGTCGCGACCGCCCGGGCCGCTGCGGAATCCGGCAAGATCGACCCCAAAGCCAACAAGCCGGAGGTGAAGGCGCGGCACTTGGCGGACAACGACTTCCTGTTCGGCACCGAAGATCCGGAAGCGTTGCGGTGTCCGTTCGGCGCGCACATCCGCCGCGCCAACCCGCGCGACAGCCTCGTTCCAGGATCGAGCGAGCAAATCGACATCACCAATCGCCACCGCATCATGCGGGTGGGCCGACGCTACAGCCCGGAGCCCGGGGAAAAGGAAGGCCTGCTGTTCATGTGCCTGAACGGCGATATCGAGCGGCAATTCGAGTTCGTGCAGCAGACATGGCTCAACAGCCCCTCGTTCCACGGCCTTTCCTGCGAGAAGGATCCCTTGCTCGGCGACGGCGAGGTCGGAATGTGCGGCTACACGATTGCCACCCGCCAGGGCCCGTTGCGTCTTTCGCAAGTGCCCCCTTTGATCACGGTGAAGGGTGGCGGGTATTTCTTCCTGCCGGGCAAACGGTTGGTCGACTATCTCAGCGTGGTTGCCTGATTTGCGTGGTTGCGAGCGGTCTACTCTGGGGAGTCGGCCATCTGCTTGGATTCCTGCTCCGGCACCAGGTATTGCGAGCGTGCCAGGTCTGCAAAACAGCCGTTGGCTGCGACCAGCTGTTCGAACGTGCCGCACTCGACGATCCGCCCGGCCTGAAACACCAGGATCCGGCTCGCCTTCAGGATCGTCGACAGGCGGTGCGCGATCACGAAGGTGGTGCGGCCCTTCATGACCTCGTCCAGCGCGGTCAGCAGCTTCGCCTCGGTCTGGGAATCGAGCGCGCTGGTGGCTTCGTCCAGGATCAGAATCGGCGGGTCCTTCAACAGCGCCCGCGCGATCGAGAGCCGCTGCCTTTCCCCGCCCGAGAGCATGCGCCCGCGCTCGCCGACCCTGGCCTCGAAACCTTCAGGGCTGCGCTCGATGAAATCGATCGCCTGGGCGCGCTCCGCCGCGCGCCTGATGTCCTGCTCGCTGGCGTCGGGCTTGCCCACCAGGAGATTTTCGCGGATCGACCGGTTGAACAGCAGGTTCTCCTGGAACACCACTCCAATATTACGGCGCAGGCCCACCAGCGTGTAGTCGCGGATGTCGCGGCCGTCGATCTCGATATGGCCGGATTGCGGATCGATCGCCCGGTGCAGAAGCGCGAGTGCGGTCGACTTGCCGGCACCGGTCGCCCCGACCAGCGCAACGGTCTCGCCCGGCTGCGCCACGAAATCGAGGGCCGCGACGGCGGGGCGGTTGCCGTCATAGGAGTACCAGACGTCCCGGAACGCCACCCGCCCGTGCAGGCGGCCCGGATCGAGCGCGTCCGGGCGGTCGCGCATCGCCGGCACCGTATCGAGCACCTCGAAGAATTCCTGCAGTCTCGGCGCGTCGCCGAACACCCGGTTGACGAACCCGACCGCGTGCTGGAGCCGGTCGATCAGCATGGTGGCGAAGCTCATGAAGGTGACGATCGCGCCGACCGTTGCCTCCCCGTTGAGGGTGAGCACGGCGCCGACGATGATGATCAGGAGAATCGTGATCGTAGTGGCGGCGCGGGTGAGCACCGCGATGACCGCCCACCACGAGAGCACCGGTAGCTGCGCCGCCAACAGCCGCTCGATGACGGCCTTGAGCTCGTTCACCTCGGCCTGCACGCGCGCGAAGCTGTGCACCAGCGGAACATTGCCGAGCGCATCGGACGCGCGCTCCGCCAGCTCCGAGTAGTGCTCCTCCACGCGCATCTGCAGGTCTTCCGACTTCTTCACCACGAACGAGGTCAGGACCGCGAACACGCTGCACAGGACGATGAGCAGGAGCGCCAGCCGCCAGTTCATGTAGAGCGACAGCGGCAAGAGCACGAAGAACGAGATGAACCCGGCCAGATGCTCCCGGAAGAATCCGACCCACAGGCCCCACAGCGTATCGGTTCCCTGCAGCATCAGCTTCATCAGCCGGCCTGAATGCTTGTTGCTGTGATAGGTGAGCGGCAGCTCGAGGACGTGCTCGAAATATTCCGATAGGACCGCATGCCGGCGGCAGTGCGCGAGCCGATCGGCATACAGCGCGACCACGGTGCTGCAAACGATATTGAATATCCCGAAAGCCACCCAGATCGCCAGCAGCGTGACCAGGCGCGGCCAGATGGTGTCGCTGCCGACTGTTTGTACGCTGGACAGTGCATCGACGACCTTGCCGAACAGCACGGGCTCGGCGAACTGCGTCATGGCGAGCGCCAGGTTGGCGAGCGCCAAAGTCCAGGCAAAGACGGCGTTGGGCGCGAGCAGGGATAGCACGCGCAGATAGATGCGGACGAGCTTCATGGCGCGCGCTGCAGCTTGCGGGCGGCGGCCTTCGACCGCTTGCGCCGCTTCAGCCAGCGGCTGATCAGCCGGCCGCGCCCCGGTTTGGGAATCAGATAGACATCGCTGACGAAACGGGCTGCACCGCGCCGGCGCTCCAGCACGATCTTGCGGCTGTGAAAGGCTTCGAGCTCGGGCCGGTGGCCGACGCTGATCATCGTCGCGTCGGTGAGCTCGGAGGATATCAGCCCCATCAGCTTGTCCTGGCTCGCCGGATCGAGCGCGGAGGTCGATTCATCGAGCACGATGATGTCGGGCCGGTGCAGAAACAGCCGGCTGAACGCCAGCCGCTGCTTCTCGCCGCCGGAGAGGGTCTGATCCCACGGGGCTTCCTCCTCGATCCGCTCGATCAGGTGAGGCAGGCCGACCTGGGTCAAGGTCTTGGCGATCTCCTCGGCGCTCCATTGCTCGGCCGCAGCCGGATAGGCGACGGCGCGACGCAGCGTTCCGGTCGGCACATAGGGCCGCTGCGGCAGGAAGAACAGCTTGGCGCCGGTCTGGATCTCGATGCTGCCTTCCCCCCACGGCCATAGGCCCGCAATGGCGCGGATGAGCGTGCTCTTGCCGGTGCCGGATTCGCCGGCCACCAGCACCCGCTCGCCGCGCTCGATGGCGACCTCGGCCTGATCGATCACGGCGGTGCCGTTGTCGAGGCTGACCGAAAGATCGCGCAGGCGCACGGCCGCGCCATCGGTCTCGCTGCGCTGGATGCGTCCCATGCCCTCGCCGGATTCGGCGCGCTCGAGCGCGTCCAGCGACACCATGAGGGATGCGATCCGGCGTGCCCCCGCGCTCCAATCGGCCAGCCGGGGATAGTTGTCGACCAGCCAGCCGAATGCGGCCTGCACGATCGTGAAGGCGGAGGCGGCCTGCATGACCTCGCCCAGGCTCATGGTGCCGTCGAGAAACTTGGGCGCCGAGAGGATGATCGGGACGACCGGCGCGATCAACGAGCTGCCCTGGGACACGACGGTGGTGCGCATGTGCTGGCCGAGCAGCGCACGCCATTCCCGCAGCACGTCGCCCAGCGCCCGGTCGAGGCCGGCGCGCTCCTCTTCCTCGCCGCCCAGGAGCGCGATGCTCTCGCCGTTCTCGCGCACCCGTGTGAGGACGTAGCGGTAGTCCGCCTCCGCCTGGTTGACGGCTTCCGACACCGCGACGAAGCGGCGCCCGATCAGCAACATCAATCCGCTCGCCAATACGGCGTAGATCACCGCTGCGATCACCAGAAAGCCCGGAATGGTGATGGCGGCGCCGCCGATGCGCAGCGACAGCGCGCCCCCGATGGTCCACAGCACCGTGATGAAGGTGGCGGCCGACAATGCGGCCGATACCACCCCGACCGCAAAATCGATCGGCGCGTCGGTGGCGATACGCAAGTCTTGCGCGATCCGATATTCCGGATTGTCGTGGTCGCCGCTGACCAGGTTGAGCTGGAAGTAGCGGCCGTTGCGCAGCCACCGCTCGATCACCCGCTGGCTGAGCCAGGCCCGCCAGCGACGCTGGGTGGTCATGCGGCCATAGACATTGGCAACGCCGCAGCAGACGCTGGCGGCCGCGAGCGGAAGGAAGATCGCCGAGAGAAAAAACACGGTCCCGGAATCCCGCTTCTCCAACGCATCGAAGATCACGCGATTCCAGACATTGATCCCGTATTGGAAACCAAGATTTATGAGAATGAGGGCGAGCACCGCCGCCGTCAGCGGCCACGCCAGCCGATCCCCGCTGCGCGACCAGAAGGCGCGGGCGCTGTGCCAGAACCGGCCCAGCAGATAGCGACGCTTGGCGGCCTCGGGATCGTCATCGCTCTCCCAATCCTCCGGCGCGTCGGGGACCGGAGGTGGATCAGCTCCGGGCTCGGCCATGGTCGCCTCGGGGGAATCCGGTGCGTCCGTTTCCGGCAGCGCAACCGAGATTTCCTGCTCGGCAATTTCGGCCTGGCGCATGAGTTTTCCCGTTTCACCTCGCGAAAACAACAATGCGGTGTTGTTCAATAAGTTCCATCCGCGCGTCTCGGCGTCGGCGGCCGACGGAGCATACCGGGAAAATCCACGGCGCGATCTCCACGGCGCGGGCCGTCGAGGATGCGCCGGCCGGCGACTGGGCCGGATGGCGGCCCGCTTGGTTACTAGATTGCCAGGAAATTACGCTTCGACCATAATCGCAGCGCTGCCGGGCAAATCCATTTCGCGATAGACGAGCAACCGTAAAATGGCTTTTGCCGCGCGCGTATGCCGCAAGCTCGAGAGGAGCGCAATTTCTGCGCTCGGTGCGACCGGCTGGCGGGTGCAGCCGGCTGAGACGCCCGGCGGCCCGTCGGGGACCTGCCCTTGAGCGAGACCGTCGCCGACATCGTACGGGCGCATCGCGCCAAGACCATGTCGCCCGTGGAGACGGTCGAGCGCAGCTTCGCGCGTATCGCCGCCCACGGCGATCCGGCCGTGTTCATCTCGTTGCGCGTGCAGGCTGACGTCATCGCGGAGGCCCGCGCGCTGATGGATGCGGGCCATGCCGAGCTCCCGCTCTACGGCGTTCCGGTCGCCGTCAAAGACAACATCGACATCAAGGGCCTGCCGACCACCGCGGCCTGTCCGGCCTTTGCGTACCAGCCGACCGCCGACGCGACCGCGGTGGCGCGGCTCAAGCGGGCCGGCGCCATCATGATCGGCAAGAGCAATCTCGATCAGTTCGCGACCGGCCTGGTCGGGGTGCGCTCGCCGTATGGCATCCCGCGCAACCTGTTCGATGCGCGGCTGATCCCGGGCGGCTCGAGCAGCGGCTCGGCGTTGGCCGTCGCGGCCGGCCTCGTGCCGCTCGCGCTCGGCACCGATACGGCGGGGTCGGGGCGCGTTCCGGCGGCGCTTTGCAACATTGTCGGGCTCAAGCCGAGCCTTGGTCTCGTCTCCACCGCCGGGCTGGTGCCGGCCTGCCGGACGCTCGATTGCGTATCGGTGTTCGCGCTCACCACCGATGATGCGTTTGCGGCGCTGGCGGTACTGGCCGGCCCCGATGCGGCCGATCCGTATTCGCGCGCGCGTCCGCCCGGGCGCCTGGGCGCCATGCCGAGCGGCATCCGATTGGGAGTGCCGCCGCCCGGCCAGCGCCTGTTCTTCGGGGATCGCCGGTCGGCTGCCGCCTATGAGGCCGCGATTGCGGATTTCGCCGGGCTCGGCGCCACAGTTGTCGAGATCGATATGGAGCCGTTCTATGAGACGGCGCGCCTGCTCTATGCCGGCCCCTGGGTGGCGGAGCGCTACCTCGCGGCGCGCGCCCTGATCGCCTCGGCGCCCGAGGCCATGCACCCGGTCACCCGCGACATCATCCTCGCCGGCGCGCACCCGAGCGCGGTCGAGGCCTTCGAGGCGTTCTATCGGCTGGAAGGTCTGCGCCGCATGCGCGACCATGTCTTTGCCGGAATCGATGCGCTGCTGCTGCCCACGGTGCCGACCGTCTATACGATCGCGGAGGTGCTGGCCGATCCGATCGAGCTCAACAGCCGGCTCGGCACCTACACCAATTTCGTCAATCTGCTCGAGCTGTGCGGGCTGGCGATCCCGGCCGCCATGCATGCCGACGGCACGCCGTTCGGCGTCACGCTCTTGGCGCCGGCCGGACATGACGCCATGCTGGCCTCGATCGGGCGCGTATTTCATGCCGCGACCGGGCTGCCGCTCGGGGCGCTCCGGCTGGCGCAGCCGTCGCTCGCTGCCTTGTCGGTCGTGCCGGCGGCCGGCGAGATGGCAATCGCGGTGGTCGGGGCGCATCTTGCCGGCATGCCGCTCAACGGCGAGCTGAAATCGCTGGGCGCGCGCCTGCTTGAGGCGACCAGCACCGCCGCCGACTATCGGCTTTATGCGCTCGCCGGTATCCATCCGGCAAAGCCGGGCCTGCTGCGGGTTGCGCAGGGCGCCGGCCACAAGATCGAGATCGAAATCTGGGCTTTGCCGGCCGAGCATTTCGGCGGTTTCGTCGCCGCCATCCCGCCGCCGCTCTCGATCGGCACCATCAGGCTCGCCGATGGCCGCGGTGTGCAAGGCTTTCTGGTGGAATCCGAGGCGCTCGCCGGCGCCTGCGACATTTCGAGCTTCGGCGGCTGGCGCGCCTATCTGGCGGCGCAGAAAGTGCCGGCGTGATCTCGGTTTCCCATTAAGGTATAGGCGTAAAGTTAGGGCGCGAAGACGCCGCGCGGACCCGTCGGGCCTTTACCTCAAGCCACGCAACTTGTCTTATTTTGTCGTTTATCCTGGAAGTAGACTGAGCTTGTTCCAATTCCCGGAGGATGAATTGTCCCGAAAAGTCGACCTAGTCGTGGCGGCGATTGTCTTCGCCGCAGCTAACTTTGCTGGCTGTAAAGCGCCTAGGGCGCAAAATGGCATCGAAAGGCAGGCTCAATGTGAGCTCTCGGCGCTCCGGGAAACGCGCTCTGTCGCAGCCATCCAGCTTATTCGTTCGGCCTGCAATTGGCTTGCGCTCAACGGGGACTCGCTGCTGAACGAACGGAGCAAGCCATACTATATTTGTCTTGTGCAGAACCTGTCGGGTGTGCAAGCCGATGAAGCTGCGCGCGCAACTGTCTCGGCGTGC
>DASYFD010000049.1:0-4819 GCA_036498625.1 Xanthobacteraceae bacterium
CAAGGACGACATCTCGCGTCTGCCCGGCGTCGGCAATGTGACTGTGTTCGGCGCCGGCCAATACGCGATGCGTGTGTGGCTCGATCCGGAGAAGATGAAGGTGCGCGGATTGATCGTCCAGGACGTGGTCAACGCGCTGCAGCAGCAGAACACGCAGGTGACGGCCGGGCAGATCGGCATGCCGCCGGGCCCGAGCACGGTGCCGTTCCAGTACACGCTCAATGTCGCCGGGCGGCTGGACGATCCCGAACAGTTCAACGACATCATCGTTAAGACCGGCACCTCCGGGCAGATCACGCGCGTGCGCGATGTCGGCCGTGTCGATCTCGGCGCGCAGACCTACGGACAGGTGTTCACCTACAACGGCAAGCCGGCCGCCGGTCTCGCCATCTTCCAGTCACCGGGCGCCAACGCGCTCAACGTGGCCGCGGAAGTCAAGCAGCGCATGACGGTGCTGGCGAAGGCGTTCCCGCAGGGACTCGTCTATGACGTTCCGTTCGACACCACCGTGTTCGTGAACGCCTCGATCCACGAGGTCTACAAGACACTGATCGAGGCCGGCATTTTGGTGCTCGTCGTGATCCTGGTGTTCCTCCAGGACTGGCGCGCCATGCTGGTGCCGGCAACAACCGTGCCGGTGACGATCATCGGCGCCTTCGCGGCCATGGCGGCGATGGGCTTCACGGTGAACTTCGCGACCTTGTTCGCCATCGTGCTGGCGATCGGCATCGTCGTCGACGACGCGATCATCGTGGTGGAGGGCGCCGCCCACAATATCGACCACGGCATGACCGGGCCGCAGGCCGCGATCGAGGCGATGAAGGTGCTGCTCGGGCCGATCATCGGCATCACGCTGGTGCTGCTGGCTGTGTTCCTGCCGGCGTCGTTCCTGCCGGGGCTGACCGGCCAGATGTATGCGCAATTCGCGCTGGTGATCGCGGCGACCGCGCTGATCAGCGCCGTCAACGCCGTGACGCTGAAACCAACGCAATGCGCGATGTGGCTGCGGCCGTCGGTGCCGATGGAACAGCGCAACGTCTTTTATCGCGGCTTCAACAAGGCCTACGAAAAGCTCGAGCACGGCTACACCGGCATGATGCGCCGGCTGGTCGGGCACGCGAACGTGATGGTGATCATCGCGCTGATCCTCACAGGCCTCGCGCTCTACGGCTTCTCGCGCATTCCGACCGGCTTCATCCCGATCGAGGACCAGGGCTACATGCTGGCGACGGTGCAGCTGCCGGACGGCGCTTCGCTGCCCCGCACGCAGGCCGTGCTCGACAAAGTGAGCAATCTCGCGAGCAAGACGCCGGGCGTCGACAAGGTCGTCACCATCGCCGGCGTCTCGCCGCTCGACAACAATTCCTCGCTCGCCAATGGCGGCGTCGCCTATATCATCCTCAAGGACTGGGATGTGCGCGGCAAGGAGCAGGGCCTCCTGCCGATGCTCAACAGCCTCAACCGCGCGCTCAGTGGCATCGAGGAGGCGACGGTGCGCGTCCTGCCGCCGCCGCCGATTCAGGGCATCGGTTTCGCCGCCGGGTTCACCATGCAAGTGCTGTTGCAGGACAACAGCCTCGACTTCACGAAACTTGCGGGTGTGGTCGACACCACGCTCGCCAATGCCAGCGCGCAATCGAGCCTTTCGCTGGTGCTGTCGTCGTTCCGCGCCAACGTGCCGCAATACACGATCAATGTGGATCGCGTGAAGGCGCAGACCATGCAGGTCACGGTCGACCAGATCTTCTCGGCGCTCGCCGGTTATCTGGGCTCGACCTACGTCAACCAGATCACCAAGTTCGGCCGCACCTTCCAGGTCTTCGTGCAGGCGGATTCGGATTTCCGGCTGCGCGTGGACGAGATCAACCGGCTCTATGTGCGCAACTCGGCAAACGAGATGATCCCGCTGGGCACGGTGGTGGATATCAAACCCGCCGTCGGTCCCTCGCTCATCAGCCTCTACAATCTCTATCCGTCGGCGACCATCATCGGCATGCCCGCGCGCGGCTTCTCCAGCGGCCAGTCAATGAACCTGATGGAGCAGGTGGCGCAGAAAACCTTCCCGCCGCATGTCGGCTATGAATGGTCGGCGATGTCCTACCAGGAGAAGCTGGTCGGCAATCAGATGTATCTTGTCTTCGCCATGGCGCTCTTGCTCGTCTACTTGGTGCTGTGCGGACAATACGAAAGCTGGTACCGGCCGATCGCGGTGATCTTTGCGGTGCCGATCTCGCTGCTCGGGCCAGTGGGCACGCTGCTCGCGCTGCGCATCGACAACAATCTCTATACGCAGATCGGCATCGTGCTCCTGATCGCGCTGTCGGCGAAGAACGCCATCCTGATCGTCGAATTCGCACGCGAGCTGCGCGAGGCGGGCAAGGGCATCGTCGAGGCGGCCGTCGAGGCGGCGCGCGCCCGCTTCCGGCCGATCCTGATGACATCCTTCGCCTTCATCCTCGGCGTGGTACCGCTGGTGCTGGCGAGCGGCGCCGGCGCCAATGCCCGCGCCTCTATCGGCATCACGGTGTTCACCGGCATGATCGCCTCGACTTGTCTGGCCGTGCTGTTCGTGCCGTCGTTCTTCGTGCTGGTGCAGGGCTTCGAGGAATGGCTGATCGCGCGCAAGGCTAAACGCCTGGCAGCGATGCCGGCCGAATAGGGGCTCCCCGGCGGCGCGGATTTTGAGCGCGCGGATGCGGCCACATTCTGGTCGAACTCGGCGCGCTATGGTAGACAAGCCGCGGCAAATCACCGACATCACAAGCAAATTGGCCATTTATTCGCCGATGACACGTACCCGGCTCCAAATCCGACTCGCCTCGACGATCTCCGCTGCCGTTCTCGGCACGCTGCTGCTTGCGCCTGCCGCGATGGCGCAGGATCGCTCGGGCAACTTCCTCGACAATCTCTTCAATCGCGGTGACCAACCGCCGGCCGATGTCGGCCAGCCGGGACAGCCACCATCTTCGTCCGGCCAAATGGCGCAGGCCGAGCCCGGCGATCTCTCCGTGCGGCTCGACCGCATCGAGAACGCGATGCGCCAGCTCACCGGCACCGTCGAGCAGCTCCAGTATCAGAACCAGCAGCTTCAGCAGCAGATGAAGCGCATGCAGGACGACGCCGACTATCGCTCTCAGCAGGGCGGGCGCGGCGCTTCCCCGGCTGCGCCGCAAATGGCGCCCGGCGCGCCGATGAATACCGCGCCGCAGGCGCCCGGCCGCCGCTCCGATGCGTTCGATCCCAACCGCGACCCGAATGCACCGGGCGTGCCGCGTTCTTTGAATCAGGCAGCCGGAATGCCTGCTTCGGGGCCGAGCGTCTCCGATGCGCCGCCGATCGGTGCACCCGGCGGCCGCGATGCCGGTGCCCCGCTCGATCTCAACACGCTCGCCGGCAACGGCTCGTCGCTGCCGCCGCCCGGCGGCAATGCGCAGGCCAACGCGCCGATGGGCATGCCGCAGCAGTCGCAGCTTCCGCCGCCACCCCCGCGCGATCCGAGCGCGACGGGCGCGCAGCTCGCGACGCTGCCGCCGACGGCGCGGCCGCAGGACGAATACGAACTGGCCTATGGCTACGTGCTGCACAGGGATTACGGGCTGGCCGAGCAGGCCTTCCGTGATTTCCTGCGCAAATATCCGGACGAGCGCCTTGTGCCAGATGCGCAGTACTGGCTGGGCGAGAGCCTGTACCAGCAGCAGCGCTATCGCGACGCGGCCGAGTCGTTCCTCGCCGTTTCGACCAAGTATGACCGATCGGGCAAGGCGCCGGATTCGCTGCTGCGCCTCGGCCAGTCGCTCGCCGCGCTCAACAAGCGGGATGCGGCCTGCGCGACCCTCGCCGAAGTCGGGCGCAAGTATCCGAAAGCGTCGGCCGGCGTGAAGCGCACGGTCGCGCAGGAGCAGAAGCGGGTGCATTGCTAGGGTGTGATCTTCAGAACGGGACGAGGCTTCCGGTCACGATCATGCCCACGGCGAACAAAGCGCTTCCTGCTCCGGTGTCGCCCGCGGAAACCGCTTTGCTTTTTTCCGACCTTGAAACGGTTCCGGTGCTGATGCTCGCCGTCTCCGGCGGTCCCGACTCGACCGCGCTGATGGTGCTTGCCGCGCGCTGGCGGGACGCGTTCGAGGCCAAGCCCGAACTGATCGCGGTCACGGTCGATCACGGTCTGCGCAAGGAGGCGAAAGCCGAGGCCGCCGCGGTCGGCAAGCTCGCCCGCAAGCTCGGCATTGCACACCGCACATTGCGCTGGACCGGAAAGAAACCAAAGACCGGCTTGCAGCAGGCGGCGCGGGAGGCGCGCTACCGCCTGCTCGGCGACGCGGCGCGCAAAGCCGGCGCCTCGCACATTCTCACCGCGCACACGCTCGACGATCAGGCGGAGACTGTGCTGATCCGCATGAGCCGGGGGAGCGGCATCGCCGGGCTGGGGGCGATGCAGAAACGCACGCCTCTTTCTTATCCCTCCCCTGAAAGGGGAGGGTCGATCGCGCAAAGCGCGATCAAGGTGGGGTCATCTTGCGGCCGCACGACCCCCACCCGACGCGCTGCGCGCGTCGACCTCCCCCTTTCACGGGGAGGTAAAGAAGGGCTTCTCCTCCTCCGCCCCCTGCTCGACCTCCCCAAATCGCGCCTGATCGCCACCTTGCGCCAGGCGAAAATCGCCTTTGCTGACGACCCCTCGAACCGCGACCCGCGGTTCACCCGGGCGCGGCTGCGGGCCCTCATGCCGGAACTGGCGGAGGAGGGGCTCGATGCCCGGCGGCTGGCCCTGCTGGCGCGGCGGCTCAAACGCGCCGACGCGGCGGTCGAGGCCGCCACA
>DASYFD010000050.1:0-5989 GCA_036498625.1 Xanthobacteraceae bacterium
GGATGCACGATCAGGCCGTGATTGATGAGGACGAGCCCCACGATCGGCGCGAAATCTTTTATGCCGTAAGGCAGCTTGGCGTAGAGGCTCGGATTGGCGACGAAGGTCACCTCCGGGCCGATCAGCAAGGTATGCCCGTCGGGCGGCGATTTGGCGACGAATTCCGCCGCGATGATGTTGTTGGCGCCGGCCTTGTTCTCGACGATCGCCTGCTGGCCCCAGGCTTGCGAGAAGCGCTGCGCCAGCATGCGGCCGAGGGTGTCGGTCACGCCGCCGGGCGGCGCCGGAACCACGATGTTGATGACCTTGCCGGGGTAGGGCTGCGCGTGCGCCGGTCCGGGAGCAGCGCTGCCGAAAAAGCCAAGAGCGATCGGAACGCAAAGCCAGCGCACCATGAGCCGGGCTCCTCTCGCGGCACGGTTCGCCGCTGCGCTGGTTATCCCAGAGATGTGGCGCGAAGGGAACGCGCAATGTCGGCCACGGCCCCGCGCCCTACTCCACGTCCTCGATCTCGGCCGGCCCGCCGCCGAACGCCTTCTGGGCCAGCGTCGCCTCCATGAATTGATCGAGATCGCCGTCGAGCACGCCGGCGGTGTTCGAGGTCGAGACCCCGGTGCGCAGGTCTTTCACCATCTGATAGGGCTGCAGCACATAGGAGCGGATCTGGTGGCCGAAGCCGATATCGGTCTTGCCGGCGTTATCGATGGCGGCCTGCTCCTCGCGCTTCTTCAATTCGAGCTCATAGAGCCGCGCGCGCAGCATCTGCCAGGCCTGGGCGCGGTTGCGGTGCTGCGAGCGGTCGGTCTGGCAATAGACCACGATGTTGGTCGGGATGTGGGTCAGGCGGATCGCCGATTCGGTCTTGTTGACGTGCTGGCCGCCTGCCCCGCTCGAGCGCAGCGTATCGGTGCGCACATCGGCTTCCTTGATGTCGACCACGATGCGGTCATCGATGACCGGATAGGCCCGCACGCTGGCGAACGAGGTGTGCCGCCGCGCATTGGAATCGAACGGCGAGATGCGCACCAGCCGGTGCACGCCGTTCTCGGTCTTGAGCCAGCCATAGGCGTTGTGGCCCTTGATCTGCACGGTCGCCGACTTGATGCCGGCCTCCTCGCCCTGGGTCTCCTCCAGATACTCGACCTTGTAGCCGTGCTGCTCCGCCCAGCGCGTATACATGCGCAGCAGCATGTTGGCCCAATCCTGGCTCTCGGTGCCGCCGGCCCCGGCGTGGACCTCGACATAGCTGTCGTTGTTGTCGGCCTCGCCGGAGAGCAGCGCTTCGAGCTCGCGGCGGGCGACCTCGGTCTTGAGGCGCTTGAGTGCCTCCTCGGCGTCGGTGACGACCTTCTTGTCCTTCTCGGCCTCACCCAGCTCCAGCATGGTGAGCTGGTCGTCGAGATCCTGCTCGATGCGGCCGATGGCGGTGAGCTGGCTTTCAAGCGCGGTGCGCTCCTGCATCACGCGCTGGGCGCGCTGCTGGTCGTTCCAGAGGTTGGGATCCTCGGCTTCGCGGTTGAGCTCGGCCAGCCGGGTACGCGCTTTGTCGACGTCAAAGATGCCTCCTCAGCAGCACGACCGACTGCTTGATCTCATCGACGATACTCTGGATTTCCGCGCGCATGACATTTTCCATTGGCGGCAGAAAGCCGCGTTCGAGTGAACCTGAGGACTGAATATGAGACGAATTGGCGATCCGGCAAGCCCAATCGGATCAATACAGCCCGCCCCCGCGGACTGCGCGGTCGGCCTCCGGCGAGACCGTCAGCGGCCGGCCATCCGCATCGCTCACCCCGACCACCGAGTAGTTGTCGGGCGGCGCGGTGCCGGGCTTGAAGGCTTCGAGAATCACGCGCTGATCGCCCGGGCTGGCGCGCATCCCGGTCTTCTCCTCGACCCGGATGAGCTTGATGCCTGCCGGCACGCGGAACGGGATCGCCGGCTTGTCGGCCAAGGCGACCTTCATGAAATCCCGGAAGATGGGTGCCGCGAGCGCGCCGCCGGTGGCGCGGTCCGCGATATGCCGGGGCTTGTCATAGCCCATGAACACGCCGACCACGAGATCGGGGGAGAAACCGATGAACCAGACGTCTTTCTCGTCATTGGTGGTGCCGGTCTTGCCGGCGATCGGCTTGCCCAACTCCTTGATGCCCGAGGCGGCCGCGGTGCCGCGCGAAACCACCCCCTCCATGATCGAGGTGATCTGGTAGGCGGTCATGGGATCGAGCACCCGCTCGCGCCGGTCGACCAGCGTCGGCTCGTTCTGGTTCGTCCACTTCTGGGCGTCGCAGCCGCGGCATTCGCGCTGGTCGTGCTTGTAGATGGTGTGGCCGTAACGGTCTTGGATGCGATCGATCAGGGTCGGCTGGATCTTGCGGCCGCCGTTGTCGAACATCGCATAGGCGCCGACCATCCTCATAAGCGTGGTCTCGCCGGCGCCGAGCGCATAGGACAGATAGGGCGGCAGATTGTCGTAGACGCCGAAGCGCTTGGCATATTCGCCGATCAGCGGCATGCCGATGTCCTGCGCCAGGCGAACCGTCATCAGGTTGCGTGAGTGCACCACCCCGGTGCGCAAGGTGGAGGGACCGAGGAAATTCTGCTCGTAGTTTTCCGGACGCCAGATGCCGCTGCCGGTATCGATCTCGAGCGGGGCATCGAGCACGATGCTGGACGGCGTGTAGCCGTTGTCGAGCGCCGCCGAATAGATGATGGGCTTGAACGACGAGCCCGGCTGCCGCAACGCCTGCGAGGCGCGGTTGAACTGGCTCTGGTCGTAGGAGAAGCCCCCCACCATCGCCAGCACCCGCCCGGTAAAGGGATCCATGGCCATGATCGCGCCCGAGATTTCGGGCACCTGGCGAAGCCGGAACTGGCCGTCCTTGCCGGCCAGCGGCTCGACATAGACGACATCGCCCGGCGCCAGCACCTGGCCGACCTTGGTCACCGTCTTGACGGCGGGCGACTTGGCCCATTTCACCGCATCGAGCGGGATCGTCCCGGTCTCGCGCTCCTTGAGCACCGCGCCGACCGGATCTCGGCCGGGCTGCAGGCCCACGCGGGCCGCCTGATCGGTGCTTTCGAGCACCACCGCGAGCCGCCAGGGCGCCACGTCGGACAAGGCCCGGACATCCGCGAGCTTGGCGCCCCACTCGCCGGCGAGATCGAGCTTGGTGACGGCGCCGTGGTAGCCTTGGGTTTCATCGAAACGCACCAGGCCATCGATCAGCGCCTTGCGCGCCGTCAGCTGCAGCTTGGGATCGAGCGTGGTGCGCACCGAGAGCCCGCCCTCATAGAGCTTCTGCTCGGTGTAATTGTCGGCGATATAGCGGCGCACCTCCTCGGCGAAGTATTCCGCCGCGAAGATGCGAGCCCCGGTCGGCCGCGTCGTGGTCTTGAGCGGATCCTTCTTGGCCTGCTCGGCCTCCTGCGCCGTGATGTAGTGATCCTCGGCCATGCGTTCGATGACGTAATTGCGGCGGATGACCGCCTCATCGTGGCGGCGGAACGGATTGTAGTTGTTGGGTCCCTTGGGCAGCGCCGCCAGGTAGGCGGCCTCCGGTATGGTCAGTTCGTGCACCGACTTGTCGAAATACAGAAGCGACGCCGCCGCCACCCCGTAGGCGCCCACGCCCAGATAGATTTCGTTGAGATAGAGCTCGAGAATCTTCTGCTTGGAGAACGTCCGCTCGATCTTCATCGCCAGCAGGGCTTCGCGGATCTTGCGGCTGAACGTCGTCTCGTTGGTGAGCAGGAAGTTCTTGGCCACCTGTTGGGTGATGGTGGAAGCGCCCTGCGGGCGCTTGCCGCTGCCGTAGTTCTGCGCGAACAGCAGGCCGGCCCGCACGATGCCCTGGAAGTCGATGCCGTTATGCTCGTAGAAATTCTTGTCTTCCGCCGCCACGAAGGCATTGATGACGAGCTTGGGCACCGCCTGGATCGGGATGTAGAGGCGCCGCTCGCGCGCATATTCGGCGAGTAGCGAGCCGTCGGAGGCATGCACGCGCGTCATCACCGCCGGCTCGTAGTCCTGCAGCTGGGAATAGTCCGGCAATTCCTTGGAGTAATGCCACAACAGGCCGGCGACCGCTGTGACGGCCACCAGGAACACGATGGTTCCGGCCGTGAACAGAAAGCCCATGAAGCGCAGCAATAATCTCATCGCTGATTTCCCGCCGCCTGCGCCCGTGAATCCACCAGTTGCAAATCCACAAGCCGTAAATTCACAGGCCGTAAATTCACAAGCCGCGAATCTGGCAGGTTTCCACGCTCGCCGCCAGCACCCGCGCCGGCCCCACGCACCTGTCTCAGTCGCGCCGTTTTATGTTGAAACTGAGGCCGCTTAGCCACCGTTACCCTCAATTCTGGCCGTTTCCGCGGCTGCTGCCGGCAAGCCGGGTGATGAAGAAGCGATCGATCGCCTGGGCGATCGAATCGGCGGTGTGCTCGCGCCAGTCCGCCGAGGTCAGGGATTTGATGTCCTGCCGGTTGGACACATAGCCGAGTTCGACCAGAACGGAGGGAATATCGGGCGCCTTGAGCACGCGAAAGCCGGCGGATTTGAGCGAATTCTTGTGCATCCGGGTCGCCGTGCGCATGGAGTCGATGAGCCCGCGCGCGAATTGCACGGAAAACGACTTGGTCTCGCGCTGGGCGAGATCGATCAGGATGTCGGCCACGTCGTTGGGCTCGAACGTGAGGTCGACGCCGGCGATCACGTCGGCCCGGTTCTCGGTCTCGGCCAGCCGCGCGGCCTCGGAATCGGAGGCCGTCTCCGACAGCGTATAGACGCTGGCCCCCTGTGCATCCCCCTCCCCGCGCGGCAGCGCGTCGGCATGGATCGAGATGAACAGCGCGGCCGCTTGGGAGCGCGCGAACTGCACGCGGTCGGCGAGCGCCACGAAAGTATCGTCGGAGCGGGTCATGACGACGTGGTATTTGCCGGTCTTCTCGATCTTGTCGCGCAACAGCAGCGCGAACTCGAGCACGATGGTCTTCTCCATCTCCCCGCTCGCCGATTTGGTGCCGTTGTCGATGCCGCCGTGGCCCGGATCGAGCACGATGATCGGGCGCGCGTCGCTCTTGGGGGCGTCGCTCTTGGGCGCAGGCTTGACGACGGCGGCCGGCTCGCGCACCCGATTCTCGAGCGCGATGGTCCGCAGGAAGGCATCGCGGTCGACCGCAGCGAGATCGAGCACCAGGCGGGCCGGCTGATCGTTGGTGGCATCGAGCATGAAGGATTTCTCGACGCGGGCCGGGCGCGTGAGATCGATCACGATGCGCGAGCCCCCGGTCATCATCAGCCCGTAGCGGAACGCCTTGATCAGACCGCGGCCGCCCTCCCCGGTCTTGGGCGGGAATCGGAATGCCACCTGCGGCAGGTCGATGATCACCCGATAGGGATTGGCCAAGGTGAAGGCGCGCAAGTCGAACTTCCGGCTGAAATCGACCACCATCCGGGTCGTCGTCTCGTCGCCGCCCAATCGCACTTCACTCGCCACCGGGAAATCGGCGGGCTCATCGCCGGGGCCGCTGCTTGGGGCCCCGAAAGCGGGCACGCCGGCCGCCCCGGCCCCCAACGGGATGCCGAGCAGGACCGCGCCGACGAGGACGATTGCCGCACGGACAGACATCGATTCCGAGCCCTCCGGGCACCTCCTTAACCCATTAAGGGGGGCATAGTTAACCATCACTTAAACAGGGCATGGAGTCCGAATTCGACCGGGCCGAGAACGGACGGCGGGGAGCCGCTGGCGCCACCTGGCGCCCGCCCGCGGGCCCCGAAGACGTAGCGGGGTCTCCCATTGTCCCTGGAAAACCTCCATGGTGCACTCTCAGGCTGCTTGCCAATGCGCCGATGCGGCCGTAAGAAGGGCTTGCTGATGGTTGAAAGTTCCGGTTGTGCCGCGTTTGGGCATCCGGCAGCCACTCGAGGATCGCTCTCCGACGACCAGCGGGAGGAGACTCGGGCGGCAGAAGCGACCCGCTT
>DASYFD010000051.1:0-10054 GCA_036498625.1 Xanthobacteraceae bacterium
CATTTCGGCGGCGGCGGTGCCCGTATGGGCGGCGGCAACTTTGGCGGCGGCCCTCGGATCGGGGGTGGCGGTGGCAATTTCGCGGCCGGCGCGGCGATGCGCCCGAGCGGCGGGCCCGCCTTTAACGGCGGTGGCCGCAACGTCGCCGCAGCCGGAGGCAACTGGAATGGCGGCGGCGGCAACTGGCACGGCGGTAGCTGGCGCCATCGGGGCGGCGGCTTCTGGCCCGGAGTCGCGGCCGGTGCTGCGATCGGCGCGATCGGCTCGTCCTACGCCTATTACGGCGGCGGCCCGTATTACGGCGATGGCTATTACGACGACGGCTATTATGACAACGGCGCGTCCGTCGCCGTCGTGCCCGACTCCGGTGGCGATTCGTCGGCCTATTGCGCCCAGCGCTACCAGTCCTACGACCCGGCCTCCGGCACCTATATCGGCGCCAACGGCGTGCGCCATACTTGCTCGTAAGCGATCAGACCGCGGGTCGGCCATTCGGCCGTCAAATAGTGAAAGACCGCCCTGTCGGCGGTCTTTTTTTGTCGGACGCGCGCCGATCTGATGACGATTGGAACGCGATCTTCGCCGTCCATAGATGGATTGATCGCGCCGGCCGCGCGCAATTTCGACCGCGTGCGGCTGGCGACTGCCGTTTGATGCAGACCAAATTAAAAAAGACCCCAGCGCCACCAAGCGATGACGGCTGGAGCCAAGTTTCTTGGGAGGACCCCCCGGAGGGGTAACCACCGTCCACATGACGTGGGCGGCCTTCCGTGCGGCGGCCGCAGCCGCCGAATCTCGTTGCGCTGCTTTGATCCGCTGCGATGGGTCTAAAGCGCTGGAAACGTTAGTGCAGTCCCAATTCGGACACTCGGCAGGTAAAATTGCCGCGCAGGCTGCCGCCGCGCCATGGCGCCGAGCGACGGTCGCATCCGCGTGCTCTCGATGGACTGGTCTCCAGGCTGCTGCGGGATCGCGCCGCGTGCGGGGCAACAGCTTCGTGGGGGCTCGTGCGCCGGACATGCAGCGCGTATAGTTCGATGCTTCGCGCTATCAGGAGCGCTCGGAATGACCCATTTCGCGATTGCGCACGTCTTACGGCTGCGGGACGGCCTCTATGCGGTTCGATCTGCCGAGTTTCCCGCATGCGAGGGACATGATCTGCAGGTGTGGCCGGCGCGCGAGCAATTCTGCCGGGCCCTTTCCGAGCAGGTCCGCCAGATGATCCAGCAAGGCGAGATGCCGTCCCTGTACCTTTCCCTGGAGGAGGCGGAGCAGGCCTTGCGCGCGCATTGCAGCACGCAGATCGAGGCCGAGGACCGTTTGCCCAAGACGTTCGACTATGCGGTGATCGTGGAGGTGGACCTCGCGGCCGACGACGCCGAGCGTCTCGCCGCGCTGCGGATCGGCAAGCTGCTGCCCGCGACGCAATTGTAGCGTCGGGCGGCCCGCGCGCGGGCGCTCGACCGCTGCCTGGTTCCATGCAATAGTGCGCGCATGCTGCTGATCATCGTCCTCGCCGTCGTCATTTTCTATGCCTTCATCGCGCTGCGGGTGCTGCGGCAATACGAGCGCGGCGTCGTGTTCGTGCTCGGAAAGTTCAGCGGCGTGCGCCAGCCCGGGCTCACCGTCGTCTGGGTTCCGTTCCAGCAGATGGTGCGCGTCTCGTTGCGCACCGTCACCATGCAGATCCCCTCGCAGAAGATCATAACCAAGGACAACGTCTCGATCGATATCGCGGCGGTCGCCTATTATCACATCTCCGATCCGGAGCGCTCCGTGATCGTGATCGAGAACGTCTACAACGCGATCAACCAGATCAGCCAGACCACCGTGCGCAACGTGGTGGGACGCTTCAGTCTCGATCAGCTGCTGGCCGACACCGCCAGCATCAACGAGCAGATCAAGGACGTCATCGACCACCACACCGAGCCGTGGGGCACGCAGGTGTCGGCGGTCGAGATCAAGGACATCACGTTGCCCGAGAACATGCAGCGCGCCATGGCCAAGGAGGCCGAGGCCGAGCGCGAGCGGCGCGCCAAGATCGTCGCCGCCGAGGGCGAGTACCAGGCCGCCGTGAAGCTCGGCCAGGCCGCCGACATCATCGCGCAGCACCCTGTGGCGCTGCAGCTGCGCACCCTGCAGACGATGGCGGAAATCTCGGTCGAGAAGAACTCGACCATCATCTTTCCCGCGCAGTTCATGACCACGGTACAGGAAGCTTTCGCGGTTCTGGCGAGGGATTCGATCGCGAAGTAGGCGGGTGGCACAGCGTTTCACTCCCTCGTCCCGAAGGGGAGAAGGAGTAAAATGCAGTGCGTTCTTGAAGATGCGGCGCCAGCGCGGGCTGGCGAGGGATTCGGTGGAAAAATAGCTGTCAGCCGGCGCGCACCGCGATCGAGGCCGCTTATTCAAACACGGCCGCGACCTCTTCCATCTCGAACGGATCGGGTCCGAAACGATTTGATCCACGTGTCCCTTTCGTGCAGTTCCAGACCAGCAGCGGATAGATCAGCCCGACGATGGTGAAGGAGATCAGCAGCCACCAGCCGCTGCGGTTCACATCGTGCAGCCGGCGCACCGCCACCGCGAAATTCGGCACCAGAAGGGCCAGCGAAAAGAGTGGGCCAATCAGACTGAACGTAGGAAACAAAACCGCATCCAGTATGCCGGCTGCAACACTACCGAGCCATAAGAACAAATTCCAATACCAGTACTCGGACCTGGGCGCTCTGCCGGAGAAGGTCGCGTATTTTCTGAAGCCCGTCGCGATGGCGCGTGGAAAGTTCATCGGTCATCGCCCCATTGCGTCTTCAATCGGCACGGCCAATGCGGAAAATTTCACGCAAACCGTTGTGACGGCGCTCCCGTCGAGCGTCGCCAGTCGGCATCAGTCCCTAGAGGAATCCCCTACAGCAGCCCGCTCAGGCCCAGGGCCGGCAGCAGCCGCTGCAGGATCGCCAGGATGCAGATCAGCCCGACCAGGATCTTGAGCAGGTTGGCGAGCCGGCCGTCGCGAACGAACCGGTCGATGAGATAGAAGCAGAGCGCACCGATGACGACGATGATCAGGATGTTGATCAGGAGCAGCAGCATCGCGAATCCCCCTCGAGGCGAGCACCAGGGGGCGATTATGACAGCAAAATTCCCGACCGTCGCGGTTGCGAACGCCGATAATCGAGTTTTCCGGCGTTTTCCGGGATCGCGCTAGAGATTGCCGATCCACACCGCGCTCAAGGCCGCGCCCCACACCGCCGCCGAGGCGATCGCCAGCAGGATCAGCGCGCCCATGAGCGCGATCGCCAGCAGCACCCCGTCCTCCTCGATATAGGCGAGCGAGATCAGCGCGATATCGGCCGCCGGCGGAACATTGGTCAACGGCACCGGGGCGAGCAGGATGAGACAGGTCAGCAGGAACACGACGACGCCGATGACGCGCTTGGTCGCCCCGAACGGCATGGGCCAGCGCGGCCGGATTACCCGCTCGAGCGATTTGAGCACCAGGATCGGTTGCCGCCCCATGCGCACCAGGTGGCGGGTGGGCAGCGGATGGGTGGCGATGCGGCGCGGGAAGGCGGGACCCGGACGGCCCACGGTCATCTGCGCCGCCAGGATCGCGAGCAGCAGGCCGGGCACGACCGAGCCGATCGGCACCATGGCGAGCACCGCGAGCATAAGCATGACGATGCCGAAGGAGCGCTCCGGCAGGCTGTCGATCAGCCAATCCAGCGTGAAGTGATCCGCCGGCGCGCCGTCGAGCAGCTCCTGCAGCACCACGGAGGTGGGAACATGCGACGCCGTTTCCGGTGGCATTTTGCTCGGCTCGGGAGACAGCATCATCAACTCATCGACCGCCATACGGAATGCAATTGGTCGGGACAATAGCCGTGTCGGGGTGGAGCATGTGCGGGCAATCTGTGCGGCGGTTCGCCGCGTGCCGTCCGCCGGGGGTACCGGTCAGCCGCCCGGGCAGCGCGGCCGTCGATGGCGGCCTTTCTATAGAGCAAGAGCGCGCGGCGATGCAAAAAGGTTTCCGCTTATGCTGAACGCCTGCCAGGGCGCCGGCGCGCCCGGCTGGTTTCGACCGTTAGTCTCCGACCTGGCGGGTCCGCCGGTCTCAAGCGTCGGGCTTCTTCCCCGTGCCTTTGCAGGGGACACAGACCTTGCGCTGCCCGCGCGCCCGAACGGCCCCCGCGCCGCGGCAATGCGGGCATGCATCGAGCGCCGCTTGCTCTTCCTCGGACAGCGGGGCGGGCCTCTTGCCGAAGTCCATTTGTATCCTCTTCCGGTTCCGCGCGCATGGCGCCAATCCGCGTAATTCTTACCGCTCAATCCTTTAAGGATGGTGACCCGGGCCGGTAAGGCTTTCAGCGCACCGTGCGCCAGCCGAACAGGGCGACCGCCGCGCCCGCCACGGCGCCCAGCAGCGCGATCTCGGTGGTGAGCTTGAGAAGCTCGGCGAGATGAAAGCCGGCGAATGACCCGGCCACGCCGACCAGCGCGCTGGTGACCATGCTCGGCGTGGCGCCGGCGATCTGGCGCTTGAACCAGTTGGGTCCGGCAAGGCGGTCGAAGATCAGGCCGGCGAAGACGCCGATGACGAGGACGATCAGGAAGACGATCGGCGGGCTCAGGCTCATGGCGGATTCTCCTGGTCGTCAATCTCGCTCGCCATCCTAGCGCATTTCTCGCGCGTTGGTGGGTGCCGTGCCGGGAGCACAGCCGCGCATCCGGTCCGCCAGGATGGCAGGGCGTTGCAGGTGCGTTCGCACCCCGGCCGCTGCCCCGGTTCTGGTGCGCGATCGGCGATTGGCATTTCGCCGCCTACAGGCTATCCTCGATTCTCAAACTCTCGGAGATCGACACATGGCGCTCGGTACGGTGAAGTGGTTCAATTCGCAGAAAGGCTACGGGTTCATTCAGCCGCAAGCAGGCGGCCAGGACGTGTTCGTCCATATCTCGGCAGTCGAACGCGCGGGCCTGAGCTCGCTCAATGAAGGACAGCAGGTCGAGTACGAGATCGTCACCGATCGCGGCAAGCAGTCCGCCGGTAACCTCAAGGTTAAGTAACGCTTGCTGACATCTGCGAAACCCGCCGGGCTTGCACCCGGCGGGTTTCGTTTTGACTAAAGCTTCAAGCTTGGGTGCAAAGAGATTTGCTTCAGCGCGTCTCGACGCTGACGCCCGGAACCCTCAATTCCACGCCGGGCCGGTGATCCCGATACCGGTGCTCGTCGTGGTCGCGCTCGCGGAAGACCCGCTCGTGCACCACCTCGTCGCGAACGTGCTCATCGAAGCACTTGGTCCTGCAGAAGTTGTCGCGACAGACTTCGCGGCAAACGCGGGCGACCGGCTCGGTGATGCGAAGCTGCTCGGACGCGCCCTGCAAACCGGCGGCGCCGGCAGCAGCGCCGGCATTGGCTTGGCCCAACGATGCGCTGGAAAGCGCGATAGCCGAAACCGCAAACAGAATGAATGATCGCATTTGCATTTCCTCTCTGGTGTTTCCCTGGCGCATCAACGCACAAAAACGTGATGAGTTCCCGATTCCGGAAAATTTGTAGGATGGATCGAGCTTTCTTGTTGCGAACGCTTCAAACGACCCGCGCCCCCTCGGTATTTGCTTGCATCGCGGTCCGACGGAACCATTACGGAGCTCGCGCATTGTCGCGATGACCGGCTGTTCATTCCCTCCCCCCGTGCGCGGCCGGTAAAGCTCGGGCGTAGCCGACATTTTGGTCGGCTGCGCCCGATTTGCTTGCGGTATTTGATTGGAGCCGGCGGCTGCCGCCCGGCCTCATTGCATTCCTGCACCCGGACGGAAAGCCGCACTCCATCCCGCCGCTTTGGCGAGCTTTTTTCCAGAAAATGCTCTAATCAGGCGAAGCCGGTGGCCCGAGCCGGCGCGCACAGGGAGCAGTCCACATGCACGGTCTTCGACACGGACTTCGACACCGTCCTCGACACGCTCTTGGTCGCGCGCGCCTGGTTGGGCTCACCTTTGCGCTGGCGGTCGGTTTTGCCGGCGAAAGCGCCGCGCAGGCTCCCGAGCAGTTCTACAAGGGCAAGATGCTCGATCTCGAGATCGGCTATCCGACCGGTGGCAGCAATGACGCCTATGGGCGGCTTCTGGCCAATCACCTGGGCAAGCACATTCCCGGCACGCCGACCATCGTGCCCCGGAACATGCCGGGCGCCGGCAGCTTCCTGGCGGTCAACCGGGTCCACAGCACGCTTCCCAAGGACGGCACCGTCATCGGGCTGGGCGCCCCCACCCTGGCGCTCGACGAGAAGCTCGGCTCGCAGGGCGTGCGCTTCAAGACCGCCGAGCTCAACTGGCTCGGGCGCGTCGATTCCCTCATCAATATCGTGATGATGTGGAAGACATCGCCGGTGAAGACCATCGCGGACGCGCAGAAAATGGAATCGACCCTGTCGGGAACCGGCGCCGGCTCGACCGTCTCGATCTATCCGACCGTGCTGAACAACGTGATCGGAACCAAGTTCAAGCTGGTGATGGGCTATCGCGGCTCGAACGAAGCCATGCTGGCCATGGAGCGCGGCGAGGTCGAGGGCCACTCCACCGCGTGGTCGGCCGTCAAGGTGGCCAAGCCCGACTGGGTGCGCGACAAGACCGTCAGCATCATCGTCCAGTTCGCCCTCAAGCGGCACCCGGAGCTACCCGACATTCCGACCGCCGTCGAGCTTGCCCGCAACGACGACGAGCGGGCGGTGCTCAGCGCCATCATGAACGCGAGCGAGGTCGGCACCGCCTTCTTCACCGGCCCGGGGGTTCCGCCCGATCGCCTGGCCGCGCTGCGCCGCGCCTTCGACGAGACCATGAAAGACCCGGAATTCCTGGCCGAGGCCCAGCGCATACGCCTGGGCGTCACCCCCATGACCGGCGCGGAGCTGCAGCAGCTGGTGGCCCAGGTCAGCAGCCTGTCGCCCGCACTCCTGGACAAGGTTCGGGCCGCTTATCCGGCGAGCGGGAATTAGGCATGAGTGGTGAATGGTGAGTAGTGAGTAGTGAGTAGTTTCAGTTGTTGCCACTCACTATTCACTACTCACCATCTCCCTCACTCCGCCGCCTCCGCCTTGCTATCCCGCGGGGTGAATTGGCCGTCGCCGGTTTCCGTCATGTCGAGCCGGCGGGCGTGGAACGCCGCCAGCGAGGAGCGATGCCCGATGGTGACAATCGTGGTCTTGGGCAGCTGCTGCTTGAGCATCCGGTAGAGCTCGGCCTCGAGCTTCTCGTCGAGTGCCGAGGTCGATTCGTCCATGAACAGCCAATCCGGCTTCTCGAGCAGCGCACGGGCGATCGCAACGCGCTGCTGCTCGCCGCCCGACAGGCGCTGCGACCAGACGTCCTCGCGGTCGAGCTGGCCGGCCAGGAAGCCGATATTGGCATCGGTGAGCGCCTTGCGGATGTCCTCGTCCGCATAGGCCTCGGGCCCTGCCGGATAGGAGACAGCGGCGCGCAGTGTGCCGATCGGAATGTAGGGCTTCTGCGGCACCACCATGACGACGGCGTCGTCGGGAACGCGGATCTGGCCTTCGCCGAACGGCCAGATGCCCGAAATGGAACGGAACATGGTCGATTTTCCGGCGCCCGAAGGTCCCGTCAGCAGCACGCTTTCGCCGGCCTCGAACGCCAGATGCTTGGCTTCGACGATGTGCCGGCCGTCGGGCAGGGCGATGTCGAGATTGTCGAGCGCGACCGCGGTGGCGGGCGCCGGTGCCTCGAGACGCGCCGGCCCCGCCGTGCCCAGCGACTTGGCTCGCTCGATCGCCGCGCCGAAGGACGTGAGCCGGTCGACCACCGATTTGAAGCTGGCAAGCGAGTTGTAATAGTTGATGAAGAAGGTCAGCGCACCTTCCACCCGCGCAAAAGCGCCAGCGGTCTGCGTCATGGTTCCGAGCTGGATGGTGCCGGCGAAGTAGAACGGCGCCGCGAAGATGAACGGGATGATCGGGGAAATCTGGCCGTACAGCGCGGTGAAGGCCAAGAGCCACTTGCGCCAGAACACCAGCTCCAGATAGTTGCTGATGATGGCGCCGAAGCGGCGCCCGAGCGCGGCCTGCTCGGCCCGCTCACCGGAAAGAAGCGCGACCTGCTCACTGTATTCGCGCAGCCGCGCCAGCGAGAAACGGAAGGTTGCTTCCACGGCCTGGCGCTGGAAATAAAGGCCGACCAGGGAACGCCCGATCAGGTGCGTGATCAGGGTTCCGACCGCGGCATAGACCAGCGCGATCCAGAACAGAAATCCCGGCACATGGATGTCGGTGCCCGGCAGCGTGAAGTTCTCCGACAGGCCCCATAGCACGACCGCAAACGATACCAGCGAGGACAAGGTCGAGATCAGCAGGATCGAATAGGAGTAGATGCCGTAGCCTTCCGTGCCGCCGTCGATGAACCGGTTCACGTCCTCGGCGATACGTTGGTCGGGATTGTCGGCATCCGAGCCCGCCAGGCACATGCGGTAGTGGGCATGATCGCCGAGCCAGTGCGCCACGAAATAGTCGGTCAGCCATCGCCGCCAGCGGATGACCAGCATCTGCTGCACCACGAATTCGAGCACCGCGCTCGCCACATAGGTGAAGGCCCACGGTGTGAACACCCACAGGAGCAGTTGCCAGAAGGCCGTGGCGTCGTGGTTCTGGATGGCGTTGAACCAGTCGCGATTGAAGAAGTTGAGCTTTACCGTGATGCCGACCTGGATCTGGTTGACCAGCACGAGAAAGACCACCATGGCGACGGCGATGCGCCGTTCCAGCGCCGCGTAGGGCGGCAGCGGCCAGATGCGCGCCCGGCCGCCTTCGGTTGCCTCGAAGTAGAGATCGGCGATCCGCGTCATCTGCCGCACGACGGAGACCTGCGCCAGCACATAGGTCAGGATCGAGAACACCGCGACCGTAATGGGCAGCGGATTGGGCAGGGTGTAGTCCGCGTAGCCGGCAGGCCAGAGCCCCGCCTTGTTGACCACCACCAGGAGGCCGAACACGATGGTCTCGATCGAGAAGATGCCGATGAAAATCTTGAGGTAGCTCGAAATCCAGGCCGACAGATAGGTGGTGACGGCGCATAGGAGTGCCGCGACGCCGAGCCCGATCTCCCATCCGTCTGCGCCCATGAAGCCCATGACGAGCGCGAAGAGGCCGAAGGCTGCGACACCGAGGCTCAATATTTTCATGGCGGGTTCCGAGAGATGCTGAGCTTGAGTTCCGCCCCATCGTCTATGTCATCCGCCGTGAAAGGCAAGAGGACCGATTTTGCCCCATTCTGTGGGCCGGAAAATGGCCTTGTGCAAGGGCGAGGGGGCCGCGTACCCTGAACGCAAAACCAGGGGTCACGACAACCATCCACAAGCATCTCGACGGCGCGCTCCGGCGCGGATCTGGGAGGATCGCCATGAATTGGTTGAAATCCACGCGTTCGGGCGGGCTCGCTCGCGTGATCGCCCTCGGGCTGCTGGCAGCCGCCGGCATCGGTCCGGCCCGCGCCCTCGACTATCCGCTGCGGCCCGTGCACCTGATCGTGGGATACCCGGCCGGCGGCACCACCGACATCCTGGCCCGCCTGGTGGGCCAATATCTGTCGGAGCGGCTGGGCCAGCAGTTCGTCATCGACAACCGCTCGGGCGCCGGCAACAATATCGGCACCGAGGCGGTCGTGAACGCGGCGCCCGACGGCTATACGCTGTTGCTGGTCAATCCCGCCAACGCCATCAACGCGACGCTCTACGAGAAGCTGCCATTCAATTTCATCCGCGACATCGTCCCGGTGGCCGGCATCATGCGGGTGCCCAACGTGATGGAGGTCAATCCCGCCGTCCCGGCCAAGACCGTCGCCGAGTTCATCGCCTACGCCAAGGCCAATCCCGGCAAGGTGAACATGGCCTCGTCCGGCAACGGGACCTCGATTCACGTCTCCGGCGAGCTGTTCAAGATGATGACCCGGGTCGACATGCTGCATGTCCCCTACCGCGGCTCGGCGCCGGCGCTGACCGATCTGATGGGCGGGCAGGTGCAGGTGCTGTTCGACAACATGCCGTCC
>DASYFD010000052.1:0-13498 GCA_036498625.1 Xanthobacteraceae bacterium
CAGAAATGCTTCGTAGACGGCCCGGCTGGCGTCGACCTCCCGCTCCAGCTCGCGCAGCTTGACGAAGGCGAGGCCGGTCGCGATCGCGCGTTGCTTGAGCGCATGCAGGTTGCTGGTCAGCGCCTCCTCATTGGCGAGCGCGCGCTCGTATTCGCTGTGGCTGGCGTCGGCGACCCGGCCGACCTCCTCGGTGACCAGCCGCTGGGCATTGCGGACTTGGGCGCGCGCCTCGGTGACATAGGGATGTTGCGGCCCGAGCTGCGCGGCCAGATTGGCCTCGCGCTGCGCGATGGCGGCGTATTGCTCGCGCAACAGCCCGACCGTGGTCGATTGCACCGCCTCGTTGGTCGAGCCGCGATCGGCGCCGCGGCCCTGCAGGCGCTGCACCTGCTCGTAGCGGGCGCGGGTTTCGGCCGTGCGCGCCTGCGCTGCGGTCAGCTGATTGTTCAGCTCGGTCAGCTGCTGCTCGTCCACCAGGCGTCCGCTGGCGCCGACGATGCCTTGCTCCGACTTGTAGCGCTCGACCTCCTCTTCCGCGTGTCGAACGCGTTCGCGCAGCTCTGTCAGCCGCGACGTCAGTGATTCGGTCACCCGCCGCGCAGCCTCGGAATGCGCAGCCGATTGCTCGGCGAAGTAGGCCTGGATGATGGCGTTGGCGAGCCGCGCTGACTTGTTGCCGTTGGATGTCTCGACCGTGAGGTCGACCACATAGGTACGCTCGGTTCTTTTCGCGGTTATGTCGCGCTGCAATTGGCGCAACGCCGCGAACGCGGGATCGCCGGTCGGCGCCGGCTTCGGCTTGAGCCCGACGAACCCCTCGAGCGTGGCGATGAGCTTTCCGCCGGCGGAGATCGCGCGTGAATTGAACTCCGGATCGGCGACCAGCCGTTCGGTCTCGACCACGCGTTGGAGCACCTTGTCCGAGGTCAGCACCCTGGTCTCGCTTTCGACCTCGATGACGTTGGCATCGGCTGTCTGCGCGGGCGGCATGACGGACTTGTCGACGCCGCGAAGATCGACCGGGCCGATCAGGATCTGGCTGACCGCACGGTAACGCGGGGTCAGGGTCAGCTCCGCGACCAGATGCAATGTCAGCGCAGCGGCGATGCCAACCAGGAGCCAGCGCCGACCGCGCCAGAGGAACGTCCAGTCGGTAGCAAGCGCCAGTCGCGGAAAGGCCGTCGGAGCGGCGGCGCGGATTGCCTGAGCCTCCTGAGCTGGCGGAACGCTCGAAGAAAAGCTTCTCGGGTTCTGAAACATGTCGGACTCACTCTATGAAGCGCGCAGCGGCACAGCCCCCCGAAACAGGATCTCGCCTCCGTTGTCCGCGAAGGGAAGGTGGCGGACGCAGGCATATATCCACACGCTCGCGCGCGCGTCCACGACACCGGGATGAATTGGCGGGGTGTGCTGAATTGTTAATCTTAACCGGCGGTCGCGTCATTGCGAGCGCCTGCGTCCTTCGAGCGCCTCAGGACGCGCTTGCGTTGGCGGCGCCTCTCACCATAAGGTTGAAGGAGTCGGAATTTCCGCGCGGAGACGCTAGGCCGGGGAACCCGGCCGCTTTGTTCGCGTGAGCAGCAGGAACAATGCGTGGGGATTGGTCATCAGATAGCGGCCCGCCAAACGCTGCGGCTCCAGCAATGTCCGGTAGGCCCATTCGAGTCCCGCCGCCTGCATCCAACCCGGCGCGCGGCGAACCCGGCCGGACAGAAAATCGAACACGCCGCCTGACGTCTTGATGATCCCCACCTTGTGCAGGCGATCGCGATGGCGCATCGCGAAGAATTGCTCGCGCGGGGCTCCCATGCCGACCCAGAGAATGTCGGGGCTCGCAGCGTTGATGTCCGCGATGACCTCGGCTTCCTGGTCGCTGCCGAAATAGCCGCTGCGGTGGCCGCAGATGCGAAGTCGCGGATAAAGCGACGATATGCGGCGCACCGCCAGCTCGATGGTGGTGTCGGTCGCGCCCAGCAGATAGAACGTCGTGCCGCGCGCCTCGGCGAGCCGCGCCACATCGTGAAAGAGATCGGTGGTCGCGACCCGCTCGGGAAGCGGCTGGCGGCAGAGCAACTGCGATGCCAGCACCAGCGGCATGCCGTCGGCGTGAATCACGTCGGCGTCCAGGAACAGCTTTCTGATTTGCGGGTCCTGCGCACACAGCGAAAGCACCTGGCCGTTGGCCGAGGTGAACACGAGCGCCGGCTGGTTCGCGTTACGCCGCGCCGCCGCGATGTCGGTCATCAGCCGCGCCGATTGAGCGCGGTCGATCACCGCGATCGGCAGGCCGCCGATCATCTCGACCGGAACATCCAATCGGCCCGGCATCTCTGGTACGGAAAAGTCGCTTGCATTCCACACGATCGGCTCGCGCATCCTTGATAACATCAGCAAGAAATAGCGAGCCGATCCCGGCGCGGCCATCAGGATCGATTGTTAAGCTTAAAGGCGCGCGGGCTGTTAACGCTGAGCGGGAACGACTCGCTGCCGCGTCTCCGCACGGAGATTCCGACTCCTGCAGCCTCACGGCGGCGCGCACGGCGCTGCAAATCGCTATGCCGAGATTCTAAAGACCAAACAGCACGGCTTCGGTATAGGCCAGATCGCCGAAATGCGGCCGGTCAGGCCCCTTGAAATATTTTGGCGCTTTGCCCTCGATGTATCTACCGACCAATCCGGGGATCGGTCCGTTCGAATCGATGATGACCAGAGGCCGTCCGCGGGCGGTCAAATAGCGGCCGATCGGTCCCGCCAGCCGGACGAAGTCGCGGATTTGGCGGCAGTAGATCAGCTGCGCGCAGGGGATGCAGCCCTTCGCCAGGCGCGGCATGAACACGAACGGGTGCGCCTGCCCGGCGGCCACGGCCCACAGGCTGAGGCAGCCGTACGCCTTGTGAGCCAGCAACAAGTCCAGCTCCGCGCGCTCGATCGGCACGCCGGGAGGAGTGGCGACCTCGATCATCTTCGCGGCGCCGCCGCGGCCATTCATGCTTAACGCCGGCGCGGCGACGAACTGTCCTTCGCTGTAGCGCGAGAAGCCCTGCGCCTCGACGATCGGCCGCGTGTGCATAGCGGGCGAGACGTTCACATAGGTGACATTCTTGTTCTTGATCGCCTGCGATATCAGCAGGGAAGCGTGGCCTCGAAAGGCCGGCTCGACGTACCAGCTCGAGACATTGCAGCGCATTTTGGCTGCGGGGCTGCCGGGAATCGACGAATAGATGAGCAGTATGACGCCCACGAGATCGCCGCCACTTTCCAACAGATAGCCGAATTTCGGCATGTCGGGCGGCGCCTGACGCGACGACAGCTTCTCGAGCGCGCGCTGCCAATAGCCGCGCGGGCGCAGGCGGAAGCCCCGCGCCAGGAGGTCGACCACCCCCTCGATATCGGGGTCGGTGATTTGACGCGAGCGCACCTTTGGTATCGGCAAGGAACGCATCAGTAATTGACCATGTTTGCCGGGCGAACTTGACCATAATTGTCGGCCGCATGTATGCGATGCGGGCGGAGGAAAGAACAGTAGGGCTGGCGATATCGATTGGATTAACGATAACGACGGAGACCGGCCAGGTTGCGGCGAGGAGGAAAACCAATGTCGCTGCGTGACGCGCTCGACGACGCGCACGGCTCCGGCCACCTTTGGGCGGCCGACGGCGGCGTTGCGCTTGGCGCGCTCGCGCATGGCACAAGTCTCGGCGGCGCGCTTCCCCGGTTGCACGGTCGCTCGGTGCTGGTCGCCATGGAGCATCAGCTCGCGACCGCATTGGCGCTGATCGAGCTCGACGGGGTGGCGGGCCGGCTGGTGCTGTGCCCGCCGGGCCTGTCCGCGGAGCATCGTTCCTGCGTGATCGCCGATGCCGGCGTCGATGCGATCGTCTCCGAAGGCGCTGGGCCGGACGTGGCCGATCGCGGCGTGGCGCTGCGCGTCAGCGGAGGACGCACGATCGAGCCGACCGAAGCGGTGGCGGCTGATCGGCCGACCCTTCGCGAGCAGCGGACAGAATGGGTCATGCTTACCTCGGGAACGAGCGGCGCGCCAAAGATGGTGCTGCACAGCTTGGCGAGCCTGACCGGCGCGATCAAGCCGGATACCGGGCAGGCTGCTCCGATCTGGGGCACGTTCTATGATATCCGCCGTTTCGGGGGGCTGCAGATATTGCTGCGCAGCCTCCTTTGCGGCGGCTCTCTCGTGCTCTCGGATGCCGAGGAACCGATGGGCATCTATCTCGAGCGCGCTGGATCGCTCGGGGTCACCCATATTTCCGGGACGCCGTCGCAGTGGCGCAACGCGCTCGCTTATGCGTCGTCGCGCGCGATCTCGCCGCGCTATATTCGTTTGTCGGGAGAGATCGCGGACCAGGCCATTCTGGACGGCCTGCGCGCGCGCTATCCGCAAGCTGCGATCGTGCATGCTTACGCCTCGACGGAAGCAGGTGTCGGATTCGAGGTCGATGACGCTCGCGAGGGATTCCCGGCCAGCCTGCTCGACCCGGGCGGTCGCGAGGTCGACATCAAGGTGACGGACGGGTCCCTGCGCATCAGGTCGTCCCGTGCCGCATCCGGCTATGTGGGTACGGACGTCCCGGCGCTCGCGGATGCGGACGGGTTCATCGACACCGGTGATCTGGTGGAGCAGCGCGACGGGCGCTGTCGCTTCGTCGGCCGGCGCGGCGGCATCATCAATGTCGGCGGCCTCAAGGTTCATCCCGAGGAGGTCGAGGCGGTCATCAATCGCCATCCGGAGGTCCAGGCCTCGCTGGTCCACGCACGCAAGAACCTGATCACCGGCGCCATCGTGGTCGCGGACGTGGTTCTGCGAACGCGCAGTGGCGCGAGCGAGCCGGCCGAGGAGGTCAGGCGCGAGATCCTGGCGGCGTGCCGGCAGGTTTTGGCGAACTACAAGGTTCCGGCGGCCATCCGTTTTGTCGGCGCACTGGAGCTGGCCGCGACTGGAAAATCGGTGCGCAATCCCGCGCAAAGTGGCGCGGCCCGCGAACGCGGCGGCGTGGCGTGAGCCGGTCGCAGGGAAACGGACCCGCGTGATGCAGACCATCGTCGAGGCTCCCGCGTCGGATGCCCTGCCGTTGCCGCAAGGCCTTTCGCAGTCCTTGCGCAACGCGGCGGCGATCGCCATCTTGCTCGTCGTCTTCCTGACGCTTTCGCCGTTCTCCGACCTCGGCCAGACGCTCGAGCAATCGAGCGGAAACGAGACCGCGACCTATCTCGCGCTGTTCGGGCTCGTCGGGTTCGCCGGCCTGCTGCTGCATCGGGCCGGCGGCCGGCCGCTGCAATCGCTGGCCAGTGCGGAAAATCTGCTGCTGCTCGCCTGGCTGCTCGCCGTGTCGGTGGTGCTGTCGGTCGACCCTGGCGTCTCGGCGCGGCGCTTCGTGCTGAGCTTCGCGACCTTTCTGCTTGCCGCCATGCTGCCTTGGCTGACACGCGGGCTCAGACACTTCACGGCTCTCATGCTCGGCATCGCGGCGCTCGTCCTGGTGCTGTCCTTTCTCGGCATTCTGCTGGTACCGCATCTGACGATTCATCAGGCGAGCGATCTCTTCGAGCCGGAGATCGCCGGCGATTGGCGCGGCATCTACGGCCATAAGAACGCTGCTGCCGGCGTGATGGCGGTCTTCGTGTATGTGGGCTGGTTCGTGGCACGCAGGGAACGGCCGCTCAGCGGCGGCATGATCTCGGTCGCGGCCCTCATTTTCCTGGTCTATTCCGGCGGCAAGAGCGCATTGGGAATGCTCCTGCTCGTGGGCGCGATCGCCTTCCTGGTCGATCGCGCCCGCTCGCTCCCCGCAAAGGCATGGGCCGCCTTCGGGCCGCTCGCTCTTCTCTCCTTCCTGACCGTCGGATCCATCGTCAGCGAGACCGCGCGCTCGCTGCTGGGCGCGCTTCCGGTCGACGTCACGTTTACCGGACGCACCGAGATCTGGAGCTTTGCGATCGATGCGCTGGCGGCCCATCCGTGGAAAGGCCAGGGTTTCGAGGCGTTCTGGTATTCCGACGCCGTCCGCTTCGGGGCCGAGGATTCGACCAGGTGGATGGTCGAGGTGGCCACCAGCCACAACAGTTATGTCGATCTCGCCCTTACCATCGGGCTGCCCGGATTGGGACTGGTCGTGCTCGCCCTTCTGGTGGCGCCGCTGCGCGATTTCCACCGCACCCTCGACACCGGGCATAACAAGGAATTTGCCCGCTTCTTCCTGGTGCTCTGGCTGTTTGCGCTCTATCTCGGCACCTTCGAGGCCTTCTTTCTGAGTAAGGTCAACCCGATGTGGTTCGTCCTCGCCTTGGCGGTCTGCGGACTACGCTACACCGCGCGCTTCGAGGTTAAGGATTAATACCTGAACGGAGAGTTTTATTCCGTCAGACCCTCATGGCGAGGAGCGCGGACAACGTCCGCGCGTCTCGAACCATGGCTGCAGGCGCCGCTGTCGCCAACCTTCGGTCTGGCTTCCGCCGCTGGCACGCTTCTCGCTGCGATGATCGTAGATGCAACCGATTGTTCCGATCTCGCACAGTGCTGTGCGCAAGATCGAGCAACAACGGGACTCTCGATCAAAGCTGGCCATGAATTTTCACCAAACTCACGCGCTCACTTCCCGAATTGATACAAGCAGTGTTCTGCGGCAATGGACCTCCCTGGCCCGGACCACCGTCCTGGGCGCGTTCCTGCTCGCCGACTTTGCGGTGATCGTCGGTATGGCGTGGCTGACAGGCGTTTCCTACCATCTGATCGTTCACCAATACGCCGGCGACACCGTTAACTTTCTCAAGGTCGGGCTCACCGCGGCGATCGTCTTCGTCGTTCCAAACCTGTTCCGCGGCGAATACAGCCTGCCGAATTTCTTCATCTTCAAGCCGCATCTGCGGCGCTCGATCCGGCTCTGGAATGTGACCTTCATCTGCCTGATGGGGCTCGCCTTCCTGGAGCAGATCACGGTCGTCTATTCGCGCGGATGGATTCTCTTGTTCTATGGCCTGACCATTTGCGCCCTGCTGGCGTTGCGCTACGCGTATGTCAGGCTGACCGTGCTCGGCAGCAGAACAGGACTGATATCGGCGCAGCGCATCTTTCTGGTGGGGGCGGGCCGCAATATCGAGGATTTCGTCACCCGGTATCATCCGCGAACGTTCGGAATCAACATCGTGGGCTGCCATTTCCTGACGCCGGTCGAAGCGCAGGCGCCGCGCGAGGCGCGGGATGAGGTGCTGGCCCGCGATCTCGAGCAGGTGGTCGCCGGTGCCCGGGTTCTGCAGCCGGAGGCCATCCTCCTGGTGATGCCCTGGCACGACACCGACGTGATCGATCGCTGCGTCGAGACCTTGCGCAAGCTTCCGACCGAGGTCCATCTCGGGCCGGAGCACATCCTGGATCGTTTCGAGCAGGTGCAGCTGCTCAAGATCGGTCCGATCTCGAGCCTGCAGCTGCGGCGGACGCCGCTGTCGTGCCTGGAGCTGCTGGAGAAGCGGGCCTTCGACCTGCTGTTTGCGTCCACCGCTCTGCTGCTCCTCACGCCGCTCCTCATATTCACCGCCGTTCTCATCAAGCTCGACAGCCGAGGCCCGGTGCTGTTCCTGCAGCGCCGCTTCGGTTTCAACCAGAAGCCGTTCCACATCATCAAGTTCCGCTCGATGCGGACCTGCGAGGATGGAGCGCACGTTCGCCAAGCCACCAAGGATGATCCGCGCGTGACCCGGGTCGGGCGCTGGTTGCGCCGCTGGAACGTGGATGAGGTTCCGCAGCTGCTCAACGTGATCAAGGGCGAGATGTCCCTGGTCGGGCCGCGCCCGCATGCGCTGTCGCACGATCGCGAGTTCGAGCAGCGCATCTCCACCTACGCACGCCGGCACAACGTCAAGCCGGGGATCACCGGATGGGCGCAGATCCATGGGCTGCGCGGCGAGACCGACACCGACGAGAAGATGCGGGCGCGGGTCGAGCACGATCTCCACTACATCGACAATTGGTCGGTGTGGCTCGACCTGCAGATTCTGGTGCGTACCGTGATCTCCCCGGCCTCCTATCGGAATGCTTACTGAACGACCGCTATTCTGGCGAGGCCGCGAGCGCGGCCGGCAGACCCGGTGGGTGGTCGTTGACAGGCCGGTTCGAGACGGCCACCATCCTGCGAAACGGAGCCGGGACGGGATTGCGGCATGCCGTCGAGCGTGAGGCGCAGGCCTGCGCCGCACCTCACATGGTCATCGGCAGCAAGCGGGCTCCGCGGTGTGCTTCGGGTGACCCAGGAGGGGAGGACAACCATGCAAAACAAAAAATCTGTCGGCGCGATCGCGGTGGCGGCGATGCTGGCGGCCACGACCGGAATGGTTTGGGCGTTCGACGACGCCAAATATCCGGATCTCAGCGGCGCCTGGGAGCGCACCGGCGGCGCCGCGCCCCGGTTCGACATCAGCAAGCCGCGCGGCCTCACCCAGCAGGCGCCGCTCACCCCGCAATATCAGAAGCTGTACGAGGCGAGCCTCGCCGATCAGGCGGCCGGCGGCCAGGGCGATCACACCGTCTACAAGTGTCTCGCCTGGGGCATGCCGGCCATGATGAACGGTTACGCGTCGATCCAGATCGTGGTCCTGCCCGAGACCACCTACATGCTGATCGACGACGGCAACGACTCGTTCCGGCGCATTTTCACCGATGGGCGCAATTTTCCGCCGGATGCCGAACCGAGCTTCACCGGCTACTCCATCGGGAAATGGGTCGATACGGCCGGGACCGGCCGCTATGACACGCTGGAGGTCGAGACCCGCAACTTCAAGGGACCGCGGGTCTATGACAATACCGGCCTGATGCTGCATCCCGACAACGAGAGCGTGATCAAGGAGCGGATCTTTCTGGACAAGAGCGATCGCAACAGCCTGCGCGACGAGATTACGGTCGAGGATCACGCCCTGACCCGGCCGTGGACCGTGATGAAGATTTACAAGCGCGACACCACTCCGAACCGCATCTGGCGCGAGGACTCGTGCGTCGAGAACAACCCGCATGTCGGCATCGGGGGCGACACCTATATGCTGAGCGCGGACGGCTACCTCATGCCGGTGAAGAAGGGCCAGAAGCCGCCCGATCTGCGCTATTTCGAGCAGGTGAAGAAGTGAAGGCGTGCAGCGAGCCGGGAAGGGGAGAACCATGATGGCGTACCGCGGTTGGATCGCGACCATGACGCTGGCGGCCGGCCTGTGCATGCTGATGGCGCCCGCGCAGGCGTTCGACGAATCGAAATATCCGAACTGGAAGGGCAAATGGGAACGCAAGACCGGCGAACGCCCGGTCTGGGTGCAGGCGGGCGACAAGGCGCCGCTGACGCCGGAGTATCAGGCGCTGTTCGATTGGAATGTCGCCGACCAGAAAGCCGGCGGACACGGCAGCGAGCCGTCCTGGATGTGCCTGCCGCCCGGCATGCCGCGCATCATGAACGTGTTCGAGCAGATGGAGATCGTGATCACGCCGGATACCACCTTCTTCCTGCTCAGCCACATCCACGACAATCGGCGCGTCTATACCGACGGTCGCGATTGGCCGAGCGAGATCGAGCCGACCTTCGCGGGCCTTTCGATCGGCCGATGGGTCGACGAGAGTGGCGACGGCCGCTATGACACGCTGGTGGTCGAGACCCGCGGCATGAAGGGTCCGCGCGCCTACGATACCAGCGGCCTGCCGCTGCACAGCGACAACAAGACCATCGTCAAGGAACGCATCTACCTGGACAAGAGCGATCCCATGGTGATTTGGGACGAGATCACCACTTTCGACGACGCGCTGACCCGTCCCTGGACCGTCAACAAGCGCTTTGTCCGCAATCCCGACCCCAAGCCCAACTGGCTGGAGGCGATCTGCACGGAGAACAATCCGCATGTCCGCATCCAGAACGACAATTATTTCATCGGCGCCGACGGCCTGCTGATGCCGGCCAAGAAGGGCCAGAAGCCGCCGGATTTGAAATACTTCGGGCAAGCGCAGCGGTGAGGGGCTGATCGAGCAGGCTTGGGTTCGGGAGGAGAGAGAGCGATGCTTACTCTCATTCGCGTAAGCGGCATGCTTGCCGCATTGGCCATCGCGGTCCCGGCTATGGCGCAGCAGAGCCCGACGGCGAGCCACAAGACCACGAAGCATGCGAAGATCAGCAAGTCCGCCCCGGCGGAGGTTGGCGTGCAGGGCGGTTACATGAGCACCTGCGGCGCCTACTTCCGTTGCTACGATCGAATTCCGCTTGATTGCGCCGACAACACCAGGCCGTATCAGAACATTGCGGCGCACCAATGCCTATGCGTGCGGGACGGTTGCCCGCAGAATGGCTTTTAGAGGACGCCTTGAAATGGCGGCCGCCCGCTGTCCACTATTGCCGGACCGCCGGCAATGAATTCGCCCCGCCCGCACATCCGACCGAGAGGTTCACCATGACCAAGGCCTTGCCGTTTTGCACCGTAATAGGGTTCGGGTTTCTCGTGCTGGCGGCGTCCGCCCTGACGTGGCCGGGCGCAATGCGGGCGCAGGAAAAAGCCGCCGACAAGCTCATCCCGCTCACCGTCGAGCTCGGCGACGTGTCGCTCACCAAGCTGCCCTTCATCATGGCGGCCGACAACGGAATCTATGAGCGCAATGGCCTCAAGGTCAGCCAGTTCATCACGCCCGGCGCCGCCCAGGCGGTGCGCGGATCGGGCGTGATCGTTCCGCCCGAGAACGTCAAGAGCGTGGTCGGCGAGATCAATATTGGGGGCGGCAGCCCGACCATGGTGCGGATGACCTCGGTCGCAACCGCGCCGCACCGCGTCATTCTGGCCACCACCGACGAAGTATCGCGCTTCCACATCATCAGCCGCGCCGACATCGCCAGGCCGGAAGACCTCAAGGGCAAGCGCATCGGTTACGGCAATCTCGGCGCGCTCGATCATTTCTCGATGATCCTGTTCCTGCGCGCGATGGGCTGGAATCCGGAGCGCGACGTCTCGATGTTCTCGAGCGGTAATGGTCCGCAAAGCATCGTCAAGGATCTGGTCGACGCCTTTGCGGGCACCGACATCGCGCTCACCGAGGCCAAGAAGCTGGGGCTGCGCGACCTGGTCGATCTCGGCCCCTACCATTTCGTGATGCCGGGATCGGGCGTGAATGCGCTCAGCGAATGGCTGCCGAAGAACCGCGATACCGCGGCGCGCTTCATGAAGGCCACCGTCGAGGCGATCGCGCTGATGAAAAATGATAAGGCGGCGGCATTCGCCTCCATGAACAAGTGGTACGGCATTTCCGACCCGGTGAAGCTCGAGGCGGTCTATGCCGAGGCCGCCCGGCAGCCGAGCAAGCCCTATCCGTCGATCGAGGGGCTCAAGGCCATGCAGTCGGTCTACACCTGGCGCGAGATGACGAGCCGCAGGCCCGAGGATTTCACCGATCCGAGCTTTGTCGCCGCGCTCGACCAGAGCGGCTACATCGACGGCCTCTACAAGAAGAGCGCTGCCACCGGCCAGTGACTGCGGGGGCCCGCGTCATTCGAGAAACGACCGCATGAAGGTCGAGCCGAAATTCGAGCTGTCGAAGACGTGGAGCCCCAGCTCGTTGCCGATCTCCTTGATGGCGGCGACGCCGCGCACCGAATTGCCTTTGGCATCGAGCCGCGGCGAGAAGGTGCCGATGCCGAGCTGGCGGTTCACCACCCCGACGATGCCGCCGCCGACGCCGCTTTTCGCCGGTACCCCGACGTCGTAGGCCCAATTGCCGGAATAGTCATACATCCCGCAGGTGAACATGACGGCGAGCGTATTGCGCACCGCCGTGAGCTCGAAGACCTGGCGCCCGGTGTTCGGATTCTCGCCCAGATGCGCGAGCGTGGCACCCATGCGGGCGAGGTCGCTGGCGGTGACCAGAATGGAGCATTGGCGGAAATAGAGATCGACCACCTCGTCCACCGGCCCCTCGAGGGCGCCGACATTGCGCAGCAGATGACCGATTGCGCGGTTGCGGTGGCCTGTCTCGGCCTCGGAGCGGTAGACGGCTTCATCTATCGACAGACGGCGGCCGGCGGCCGCGGACAGCCGGTCTAGAATCACGTCGAATGCGTGGTCGCCGGCTGCGTCGCGCACGATGCCGGCGACCGTGATCGCGCCGGCATTGACCATCGGATTGAACGGCCGGTTGGTATAGGGATCGAAAAAGATCGCGTTGAAGGCGTCCCCGCTCGGCTCGACGCCGACCCGCTCCAGCACCGCGTCCCGGCCGGCGAGCTCGAGGGCAAGGCAATACACGAACGCCTTCGACACCGACTGGATCGTGAACGCATGGTCGGCGTCGCCGACCGTGTGCAGCTTGCCTGCCTCGGTGGCGATCGCGATACCAAATTTGTTCGGATCGACCGCGGCGAGCTCCGGGATGTAGTTGGCGAGCGCCCCGTCCTGGTTTCCGAAGTTGTGCCCATAGGCCGCGGAAAGCACATCCGCGATCCCGAACGCCGATTGATCGGCCTCCCTGGGTTTAGCGTCCATCAGCCCCCACCACGCATGCAATAATGCGGCGACGGCGGATGGTTGTATACATTCGCGGCAGCCGCTGCCTAAGTCGTATGCATTGCGGGGGTCCGAGAGCCCCTCATGATACGACCAGCGACCTCAACGCAAGGTCCGTACCATGCCCGGGGCCACGGGGGTCTGCGCCCTGCTGTCTGACAAATTGCCGCAACCGCAACTCAAGCCAAGGCGGCCATCGCTTCAGCCCGCCCCGGATGCACCTGGAGCATGCCGGTAAATCCGGTGATATCCAGGATCTCCCTGACCGGAGCCTGAAGGGCGCAAAGCGCCAACATGCCGTTGGCCGCCTTCACGCGCTTGAGCAGGGTGAGAACCACGCGCAAGCCGGCGCTTGACACGAAGTCGATGCCGGAAAAATCGACCACCAGCCGCGGTTCGGGCGCGACTGCCAGCTTTTCCATCCGTGCCGCGAACGCCGGGCTGGTGCTGCCGTCGAGCCGCCCGCGGGCCGTCACCACGACCACGCGGCCGTGAACTTCCTCAACCAATTCCATTTCCACCTCCTGGACTCTTTCGGCCTGCCGGCGTCCGGCAGATCGAAAAAGTCGTTCGATTCCGGTCCTGCGCCCGCTCGTAGGCGAGACCATCCGTCACCTGCTGCACCAGCAGCAGCCCCAATCCCCCGACCGGCCGTTCCTCCACGCTGGCCGACAGATCGGGATTGCGCTCGACCCGCGGGTCGAACATCGCCCCATCATCCACCACCTCGGCGGTCACCCGCTCGGGCGAGATCGTCAAGCTGACGGATACCGCAGCTTCGATGGCGCCACTGTGAACCGCAACATTGGTCAACAATTCCTCGAGGACAAGGGCCATGTGATGAGCCGCGCGGGCATCCACGCCGGATTCCGCGAGAAAAGCTCCGACGCGCGCGGTCAGGGCCGAGATCGCGTCCTGTTTGGCGGTGAGCTCGGCGGCGAAATCAGCCATTCTGCCTATCCGGTTCCGAGCCGCA